>NZ_JBIARA010000035.1:0-34596 GCF_042889525.1 Micromonospora sp. NPDC002575
TTAGTCCCCCCTCCCCCCCCCCAACCCCAAACCCCCCCCCCCCACCAACCCCCAATTAACAAAAACCCCGCGGGGGGGGCGCCCGGGGGCGGCCCCCCCCCCCCCACGTCCCGTTTCCGCCCCCGGGTGACCGCCGAGCGCCGGCGGCACCCCGGCGCCTCCCGCGAGGCGGCTGCGGATTCGCAGGGTTAATCCGGGTCAGCCGGGTATCCGTGCGGTCCAGCGAAAAAGGGGGAGGGAAACATGTTGGGTCTCAAGCGCCTCGGACTGCTCGCCGCCCTGGTGGTGGCGGGGTTGGCGCCCGCGGCGGCGGCGCAGGCAGCACAGCCGTCGACGCAGGACAGCCAGTACCTGCAGGCGCTGCACCAGGTGAACCTCGCGGAGATCGAGTCCGGGAACCTGGCGCAGCAGAAGGGCCAGAACCAGCAGGTCAAGGACCTGGGTGCCCAGTTCGTCACGGATCACACCCAGCTCGACGAGTCGGTGCAGGACACCGCGCAGCAGCTCAACGTGAAGCTGCCGGGCGCCCCGACCGGCGACCAGCAGAAGGTCATCAACAAGCTGAAGAAGCTCAGCGGCGCCGAGTTCGACAAGGCGTGGGTGACCGCCGAGCTGGCCGGCCACGTCCAGGCCATCCAGGCCACCCAGACGGAGATCTCGCAGGGCACCGAGCAGTCGGTGGTCCAGCTGGCCCAGAACGCCCTGCCGGTGCTCCAGGCGCACTACGACGCGCTGGTGGCCCTGGCGCAGACCCTGGGCGTCCCGGTCCCGCAGACCAGCGCCAGCGGCACAGCCAGCCCGGGCGCGACCGCCACGACGCCCGCTCCGGGCGGCACCAGCGAGGCCCCGGCCCCGGGCGGCACCTTCGAGTCGCCGGCCCCGGGGACCACCGAGACGCCGGCCCCGAGCGCCAGCTGACGCCGCGACACCCCAGGGGGTAGCCAGCCCACCGGGCGGTAGTCAGTCCACCGACCGGTGGGCTGGCTACCGCCGTCGTGGCTGCGCGATCAGTCGGTGCCGGCCAGTCCGATCGCGAACGCCTCCTCCAGGTCGTGCTGGGAGTAGGCCCGGAAGGCGATGTGCGACTCGGTGTTGATCACCCCGGGCACCTTGGAGATGCTGCCGGCGATGACCTGGGCGATCTGGTCGAACTCCCGTACCCGCACGATGGCGATCAGGTCGACGTGCCCGGCCACCGAGTAGACCTCGCTCACCCCGGGCAGGGCCGCCAGGTTCTCGGCCACCTCGGGGATCGAGTCGGTGGCGCAGTCGATCAGGACGATCGCGGTGATCACTGGTCTGCCCTTCGTCGCGCGTGCACGTCACGCCGGTGGCGGCGTCGACGACCATGGTAGGCCCGCCCGACGGCTCCCGGGCAGCGGTGGGGCGTGACCCGCCTGAAGCGCCCGGTTCGGCTACTCTCCGCGATCGCCGCGGAAGCCTTCGCGGGCGCGGGCCCATCTCACTCTGCGCTACCGCCTTCGGGCCCCGCCCGACGCCTCCCGCCCCCTTTGCTCTGCACCCAAGGACGCAACATCGCGTGGAGCTGCGCGAATGCGCGGTGGCGGAGTGGGTGGGGGCGGTGATCCGACTACGTTCGGCGACCGATGCGTGGATGGGTGCAGAGCAAAGGGGAGGGAACGGTAGGTGCGGTCGGCGGGGCCGTCGATCGCGATCCGTCACCTACCGGGGGCGGTCAGGGGGCCGAAGCCGTCCAGAGCGGGCCGGGGCGGGCCGAGGCGGGCTGGGGCAGGCAGAGGCGGGTCGGGCTGGGGCGGCCTGCGGGCCGACCCGGGGCGGGACCCGGGGCGTGCCCAGGGGTCAGTGCGGCTCCGCCGCGACGGTCAGACCCCCGGCGACGCGGACCGATCCGCTCAGGTGCTCCCCGGCGGCCACCTCCGCGCCCGGCCAGAGCACCGAGCGGGTCACCTCGCCCCGCACGGTCGCCCCCGCGCCCACCACCGCCTCCCGGCACCGGCCGGTGACCGTGGCGGTCGCGTCGACCAGGTTGCCGCCGCGCGCCGCGTGCAGGTTGGCCGCCAGGTAGTCGGCGGGCGTGCCGGTGTCGTAGAAGGTGCCGGCATAGGGCACGACGGTCAGCGCCCCGGCCGCCTCGGCCGGCCGCCACACCGCCCGGACCAGGTCGCCCGGCTGCACCGCGAGGCCCCGCACCAGCCGCCAGGGCAGCAGCGAGAAGCCGGTGAAGCGGTGGCCCGAGAAGGTGCCGGGAGCGGCCGGGTCGTCGGCGGGCTGGCCGAGCAGGCGTACGGTCTCGCCGTCCCAGCCGGCGAGCAGCGCGGCGATGTCCGGCCCCGGCTCGGCGGCCGGGTCGGCGAGGTACGCGTCGGCGTTGCCGACCAGCACGCCCCGGCCGGCGATCCAGTCCCGCAGGTTCGCCACCCCACCGGCGGTGCCGAGCGGGGCGCCCGGCTCGACCGAGAGGTGGGCCCGGTCGCCGACGTGCGCGACGACCTGCTCGCCGAGGTAGCAGGCGTTCACCGCCACCCGGGCCGGGCCGGCGAGGCCGAGCCCGGCGAGCCGGGCCAGCGCCCGGTCGAGCAGCGGCACGTTGCCCACCGGGCAGAGCGCCTTCGGCAGCCGTTCGGTGAGCGGGCGCAGCCGGGTCCCCTCGCCGGCGGCGAGCACCACCGCGCAGACCTGCGGAGCGCTCACGCGGTCGGCCCGGACGGCGCCTCGCCGGCGCGCGGCCCGATGCCGTAGCGGCCGAGCAGGTTCGCCGTGGCGCGGCTCAGCCTCGGCAGGTCGTCCAGCGGATGCCAGGCGGCCTCGAAGACCTCCGCGCCGTCGACCGTCAGCTTCGTCGTCGACGCCGGAACCTCCGCCTCGAAGACGACGTCCACCCAGCCCTTGGCGTGCACCACGGCGTTCGGCACCGCCGGGCGCAGCCGGTCGGGGGAGAGCCGGACCCCGGACTCCTCGAACAGCTCGCGGGCCGCGCCGACGACCGGATCCTCGCCGCGTTGCAGCAGCCCGGCCGGGAGTGTCCAGCTGTGCCCCGGGGGCTGGCGCAGCAGCAGCAGGCGGCCGGGGCCGTCGGCCTCGGCGTCGCGCACCAGGGTGACCGCCCCGACGATGTACTTCGGGGTGGCGAGCCGGACCAGCCGGCGGCGCATCGACACGGGGAGCCGGTAGAAGACCTGGTAGGCGAAGGCCCGTCCGGTGGCGCGGGAGCGGGGGATCATCGCCCTAGGCTAGTGGCCGGCCCGGGGCGGGCCGGGCACCGGGGGCGAAAGCGTCACTGGCGGTGGTCGACCAGGTCGATGAGCTGCCGGACCACCGCGTCCGGTTCGAGGGCCCGGTCGAAGACCGCCACCAGCAGGGTCTCCAGGTCGGGGTAGCCCAGCTCCTCCGACAGCCGCAGCAGCGGCAGGTCGTTGGCCAGCCCCCGGTCGTGCTTGCGCAGCGCCAGCCCGATCGTGGCCCGGCCGAGGCGGACCTTGTCGGCGATCGAGATGCCCGGCTCGGTGTGCTCGGCGAACCAGCGGTTGATCTGCATCTGGGCGTGCGGGGACTTGACGAAGCCGAGCCACTCCCGGCGGGGGCCGCGCGGGGCGACGTCCGCCTCGAAGCCGGACTCCGCATCGGACTCGGTAAAGATCTCCACCACGTCGCCCTCCTCCAGCTCCGAGGAGAGCGGGGCGAGCCGGCCGTTGATCCGGGCCGCCAGGCAGCGGTCGCCCCGGTCGGGGCCCAGCTCGTATGCCACGTCGACCGGGGTCGCCCCGGCCGGCAGCACCACCTGCCGCCCCTCGACGACGACCTGGATCTGCGCCTCGGCCAGGTCGCAGCGCAGCGACTCCAGGAACTGCGCCGGGTCGGGGGCCTCCTGCTCCCAGTCGAGCACCCGGCGCAGCCAGTCGAGCTGCTCGGCCTGCGCGGCGGCCCCGGCGGGTCGCGGGAAACGGAAGTCGGCGGCGATGCCGTACTCGGCGGCGCGGTGCATCTCCTCGGTGCGGATCAGCACCTCGACCGTGCGGTCCTTCGGCCCGCAGACGCTGGTGTGCAGCGAGCGGTAGAGGTTGTTCTTCGGTGAGGCGATGAAGTCCTTGAACCGGCCCGGCACGGGCCGCCAGAGGCCGTGCACCGCGCCGAGGGCGGCGTAACAGTCGGTCGCCGGGCCCTCCACGACGATCACGATCCGGGGCAGGTCGAACGGGACGCTGTGCCCGCCGGCGACGGTGTCCTTCCAGATCGAGTAGAGGTGCCGGGGCCGGGGGGAGACCTGGGCGTCGACGCGGCTGCGGCGCAACGCCACCTTCGCCTTGGCGACCACGTCGTCGAGGTACGCCGACCAGCCGGGCCGGTCGTGCACGAACCGCGCGATGCGGGCGTGCTCCTCGGGCTCCAGGTGCAGCAGCACCACGTCGTCCAGCTCGCGTTTGAGGGTCTGGATGCCGAGCCGGTCGCAGAGCGGGACGAGCACCTCCAGCGTCTTGCGGGCGATCCGCTCCCGCGACGCGGCCGAGCGGACCCCGAGGGTACGCATGTTGTGCAGCCGGTCGGCCAGCTTGATGATCAGGACCCGGACGTCCTTGCCGGCCGCGACGATCATCTTGCGGGTGGTCTCCGCCTCGGCGGCCTTGCCGTAGAACGCCTTGTCGAACTTCGTCACGCCGTCGACCAGGTGGGCCACCTCGCCGCCGAAGTCCTCCGCGAGGGCCTGGAGGGTGTAGCGGGTGTCCTCCACCGTGTCGTGCAGCAGCGCGGCCACCAGCGTGGTGGCGTCCATGCCCAGCTCGGCGCAGATCTGGGCGACCGCGAGCGGGTGGGTGATGTACGGCTCGCCGCTCTTGCGGAACTGGCCGCGGTGCATGTTCTCCGCGATCGTGTACGCCCGGCGCAGCACCGACGCCTCCGTGCCCGGGTGGATGCCCCGGTGCGTGCGGATCAGGTGGGTGACCGGGTCTGTCTCGCCGGTGGGCCAGCTCAGCAGCGACCGCAGCCGCCGCGCCAGGGGCAGGTCGCCCGGCTGGGTCGGGAGCGCGCCCCCCAGGGCGGCGCCGTGTCCGGCGTCGACGTCCACGAGGGACACCTCCTCACCCCGGCTCCTCGGTCGCCGGGCACGGCGACCGGGAGCAGGCCCACGAAACGGGCAGTACTGCACTTCCTTAACAGCCTAAGCGAGCCGAGGTCGTCCGATCGGTCACTTGGTCATGGGCGTTCGGTCGAGAGTTGGTGGGATGCGGCGCTCTCGATCTTGCTGAGCAGGTCGCGGAAGCGGGCCGCCCCGGCGACCGGGGACGCCCACCCGGAGGACATCTCCACCAGCCGGGTCTCGGGCCGCTCCAACCAGGACAGGATGCGCTCGGACTCCTCGGCGGAGGCCCGGGGCACCGGGCCGGGGCCGGGCGGCACCGTCTCGGCGGTCGCCCGGATCAGCTCGATCGTCGGTCGCGGGTGGACCCCCGGCGGGGAGACCCCGGCCCCGGCCAGCCGGCCGTGCCGGACCAGGGCCAGCTCCCAGCCGCCCCGGGCGGCCGGCCGGGCGGCGGCCAGCTCGGCGATCCCGGCCAACGCGGTCAACCGTTGCATCCGGACGGTGGCCCGCAGCACCGCCGCGAGCCGGGCCCGCACCACCGTCGCCTCCTCGTAGCGCTGGTCGGCCGCCAGCGCCCCGATGCGGGCCAGCAGGGCGTGCACCACGGGCCCCGGGTCGGTGGCGGTGGCCGCGCGGAACGGGTCGACGGCGCGGGCCGCGTACTCCCCCGGGGTGATCCGGTGTTCGCAGGGCGCCGGGCAGCGACCCAGCTCGGCCAGCGCGCACGCCGGGGTGACCGTGCGCAGCGACAACCGGTGGGTGCACTGGCGCAGCGGGAGCGCGTCGTGGAAGCCGGCGGCGGCCAGCTCCGCCGCCCGCCGGGAGCCGAACGGGCCGAGGTAGCCCTCGTCGCCGTCGGCCAGCGACCGCACCACCGACAACCGGGGGTACGGCCCGTCGGTGAGCTTGAGCCAGACCATCCGCTCGGGAAACTTCGACCGCCGGTTGTACGGCGGCGCGTGCGCGCCGATCAGCCGCAGCTCGCGCACCTCGGCCTCCAGCGAGTGGGCGCACTCGACCGCCTCCACCCGCTCGGCGGCGGCCAGCATCTCCGACATCCGGGCCCGCTTCTCCGCGGCCGTGAAGTAGCTGCGCACCCGGGTGGCGATGTCGCCGGAGGTGCCGACGTAGAGCGGCCGGTCGTCGGCGGCCCGGAAGATGTAGACCCCCGGCGCCTTCGGCAGCCCGTCGGCGAGGTGGCGCTTGCGGCGCTGCGTCGGGGTGACCGCCCGGGCGAACTCGATCGCCTCCCCGACGGTGTCGACCCGGTGCCCGCCGAGGCGCGCGATGAGGCCGTGCAGCACGTCGACGGTGGCCTTCGCGTCGTCGAGCGCGCGGTGGGTGGGCCGGGTGGCCGTGCGGAAGTAGGCCGACAGGGTGGCCAGCTTGCGGTTGGGCACCTCGTCGCGGCTGAGCACCCGCCGGGCCAGCGCCGCCGTGTCCAGCACCCGGGGGTTGGGCCAGCGGTAGCCGTGCCGGGCGCAGGCGGCCTTGAGGAAACCGACGTCGTACGGCGCGTTGTGGGCGACCAGCACCGCGTCGGCGACGAACTCCAGGAAGCTCGGCAGCACCTGCTCGATCGGCGGCGCGGAAACCAGCATGGCCTGGGTGATCCCGGTCAGCACGGTGATGAACGGCGGGATCGGCACGCCCGGGTTGACCAGGGTGGCCAGCACCCCCAGCTCCTCGCCGCCGCGCACCTTCACCGCGCCGATCTCGGTGATGCCGCCGCCGTCCGGCGCGCCGCCGGTGGTCTCCAGGTCGACCACCACGAATGTCGTCGCGTGCAGGGGCAGCGCCGGATCCACGCCGTCGCCCGCCGCCTGGCCCAGCCCGGCGAGCGCCTGCTGGACGTATTCCGCTCCGCCCACCCCGGGCACGGTAGACCCCCGGTCCGACACTCCCGCAACACCGGCCCCACGCGCCACCCCTGGGGCTAGGATGAGAGATCAGCTCACTCACCGGGCGGTGGGCCCGGTCGCGGTGGGAGACTTGCCACATGCCCCTCACCGAGTCGCACGACGACAACCTCCCGCTGGAGGAGTCGGTCGACGCCGTGCGCCACCCCGGTGAGGACGCCCCGACCGCCGAGGCGAGCGCTCCGCCCGAGGCTGAGGCCGAGCCGGAGCCCGAGGCCGAGCCGGAGCCCGAGGCCGAGCCGGAGCCGGAGCCGACGCTGCCGGAGCCCGTGCGGCAGCGGATCGTCGCCCTCACCGCCGCCGTCCTGCCGGTGCTGCCCGGCGACGAGGTGCCCGTGCCGCTGCGCCGGGTGGCCAAGTTCGCGCCCAACCGGCGGGCCCGGCTGGGCGCGCCGATGATCGCCGCCCAGCTCACCGCCGACCCGCTGTTCCGGCAGCGGATCACCGCCCGGGTGCTCGCCGACTCCGGCGACCTGGGCGCCGCCGTGGTCGCCGGCACCGCCCCGGCCGCGGCCGACCCGGTCGAGGTCGCCGCCCTGGCCTACCTGGCCCGGCCCCGGGGCTGGCGGGAGCTGATCGACGCCAGCGGGGCGGCGGTGCGCGCCGAGGCGGACAAGGCCGTCGTCGACGAGCTGGTCCGCGAGGCCGAGCAGCGCGCCAGCCGGGCCGAGCACGACCGGGCGGTGGCCCGGGTCGAGGCCGACAAGCTCCGCGACGAGCTGGCCCGCGTCCGCGACGAGCTCGGCCAGCTCCGCGAGGAGAACCGGCAGCTCGCCCGCGCCCTGCGCGAGGCGCAGGCCCGGGAGCGCCGGGCGACCGAGCTGCTGGCCACCGAGCGGGGCCGGGCCACCCGCGCCGCGACCGAGGCGGACGCCGAGCTGCGCCGCGCCCGGGCCCGGCTGGCCGAGGCCGAGGCGGCGGCCGGGGTGGCCCGCGCCAGCGCCAAGGAGGCCCGCTCCGTCGACGACGCGAAGCTCTGGCTGCTGCTGGAGACGATCGGGCAGGCCGCCGTCGGGCTGCGCCGCGAGCTGGCGCTCGACCCGGTCGACCGGCTCCCCGCCGACTTCGTGGCCGACACCTTCGCCGACCAGCCGAACGCCACCCCGGCCGGCGCCGCCACCCGGGCCCGGGACACCGACGACCCGGCCCGGCTCGACCAGCTTCTCGCGCTGCCGAAGGCGCACCTGGTGGTGGACGGCTACAACGTGACGAAGCGGGGCTTCGGCGAGATGTCGCTGGAGCAGCAGCGCAAGCGGCTGATCACCGGGCTGGGCGGGATCGCGGCGCAGACCGGCGACGAGGTCACGGTGGTCTTCGACGGCGCCGAGCGGATGCACGGCCTGCCGCCGACCCCGCGCGGCGTGCGGGTGCTCTTCTCCCGCAAGGGCGAGACCGCCGACGAGCTGATCCGCCGACTGGTCCGCGCCGAACCGGCCGGCCGGCCGGTCGTCGTGGTCTCCTCCGACCGCGAGGTCGCCGACGGGGTACGCCGGCACGGCGCGTACCCGCTCGGGGCCGACTCGCTGCTGCGCCGCCTCGCCCGGTCCTGACGTTCTGGGGCGGAAGCGGGCCGGTTGTCCGAATCTGTCGTACCCCGGTCGTAGTGTCGGCGTGACCGACGGTGGTCGGGCGGTGGCGACGCCGTCCCGGCCCGTCCACCGACGCATCGCTTCAGGAGGAACGATGCTGATCGACTGCGACAGGTGCCGCGTGCGGGGCGCGGGCTGCGGCGGCTGCCTGGTGACCGCCCTGCTCGACGTCGCCGCCCCGGAGGCCGACCTCGGCCCCGCCGAGCTGCGGGCCATCGAGGTGTTCGCCCGCGCCGGCTTCGACGTCGAGGTGCTGCCGGGCGGTGAGGTGCTGCCCGACGTCGAGGTGCTGCCGGCTCCCCGCCCGAGGCGACGCCGCCGCCGCGCCGCCTGAAGCACGCCCTCGACGTGCAGCGCAGCTCGGCCAGATCTTGGATAATTTCGGCCCCTGGAGGGGCCGGTTCGCGCCAAGATCTGCCTGATCAGGCCGGCTGCCGCGCGCCGTGGTCGACGGTCAGGGTGCCCTGCGCCATGAGCGAGCGCGAACACCGCGAGCGCGGTCGTGCGGGCTGGCCCGCGCGGGGCCACGCCAGGGCGCGGAGCCGTGCGGCAATAGGATGGGCGCTCACGGCGGGAGGAGCGGCGGCATGAGGCGAGCACGAGGGCGAGCCCCCGACGGCGCACGCTCCGAGGACTCCGCCCGCTCACGGTCCGCCCGCCCACGGTCCGGCCGCTCACGGTCCGGCCGCTCACGGTCCGCCCGCCCACGGGCCGGCCACCCGGGGTTCGCAGGCGCGCGCGGGGCGGCCCGGTGACGCCGCGCGGCTGGGCGGTGCTCACCCTCGCCGGGCTCACCGTCGCGCTGCTCGTCGCCGTCGCCCTGCTCGTGCCCTGGCACCGGCCGCCGGCCCCCCGCGCCGACCAACTCGCCGCCCTGCGGGACCTCCCGACCGAGCAGGTCGCCCGGGCCCGCGCCTTCCGTGCCGCGCTGCGCCCCGGCGGCTGGGCCGCGCTCGCCGTGGGCCTGCTGGTGGCCCTGGTGGTCGGCCTGACCCCGCTGGGCGGTCGCCTGGTGGAGCTGGTGGCCCGCCCGTTCGGCGGCCACTGGATCGCCCAGGCCGTGCTCGGCGGGCTCGCCGTGCTGCTCGTCGCCGACCTGATCACCCTGCCGTTCGCCGCCTGGCGGCAGACGGTCCTCACCCGCTACGGGCTGAGCACCCAGGGCTGGGCCGGCTGGGCGACCGACCTGCTCAAGTCGTACGCCGTCAGCGCCGTGATCGGCGCGCTCGCCCTGCTCGGCTTCTACGCCGTGGTCCGGCTCGCCCCGCGCTGGTGGTGGGCCCTCGGCGCGGCCGGCGCGGCCGGGCTGGTGGTGCTGCTGTCGTTCGTGCTGCCGGTGCTGGTGGAGCCGGTGTTCAACCGGTTCACCCCGATGGAGCAGGGGCCGCTGCGCACCGAGCTGACGGCCATGGCGGCCCGCGACGGGGTGCCGGTGCGCGACGTGCTGGTCGCCGACGCGTCCCGGCGCACCCGCGCGGTCAACGCGTACGTCTCCGGGCTCGGGCCGACCCGCCGGGTCGTCGTCTACGACACGCTGCTGCGGGAGGCGACCCCGGCCGAGGTGACCAGCGTCGTCGCGCACGAGCTGGGGCACGCGAAGGACCGCGACGTCTGGACGGGCACCCTCACCGGGGCGCTGGGCGCCGCGCTGGGCGTGGTCGTGCTCTACCTGCTCGGCTCCGCCGGCCCGCTGCTGCGCCTGGCCGGCGTCGACTCGATCGCCGAGCCGCGGGCGTTCCCGCTGCTGCTCGCCCTGGTGACGGTGGCCGGCCTGGTGACCGCCCCGGCCCAGGCGCTGGTGTCCCGTCGGGTCGAGGCGCGGGCCGACGCGCACGCCCTCGCCCTCACCGGCGACCCGGCCACCTTCGAGGCGATGCAGCGTCGCCTGGCCGGGGTGAACCTGGCCGACCCCGACCCGCCCCGCTGGGAATACCTCTACTCGGCGTCGCACCCGTCCACGGTCGAGCGGATGGCCGCCGCCCGCGCCTACGCCAGGGAGGCCGGCCGATGAGCCGCACGCTGCTGATCACCAACGACTTCCCGCCCCGCCCGGGCGGCATCCAGTCCTTCGTGCACAACCTCGCCGTGCGCCAGCCCACCGGCTCCGTGGTGGTCTACGCCTCCAGCTGGCGGGGGGCCGACAAGTTCGACGCCGACCAGCCGTTCGAGGTGGTCCGGGAGCGCACGAAGGTGCTGCTGCCCACCCCGCTGATCGCCCGCCGGGCCGCCCGGCTGGCCCGCCGGCACGACTGCGACACCGTCTGGTTCGGGGCGGCGGCCCCGCTCGGGCTGCTCGCCGCCGGGCTGCGCCGCCGCGCCGGGATCCGCCGGGTGGTCGCCCTGACCCACGGGCACGAGGTGGGGTGGGCGGCGCTGCCCGTGGCCCGCACGGCGCTGCGCCGGATCGGCCACGGCGCGGACGTGATCACCTACCTGGGCGAGTACACCCGGGTCCGGCTGGAGCGGGCGCTGGACGGGCTGACCGAGCTGCACCGGCTGGCCCCCGGGGTCGACGTCGACACGTACCATCCGTCGGTCGACGGCGAGCCGGTGCGGGCCCGGCTCGGCCTCGCGGACCGGCCGGTGGTGGTCTGCGTCTCCCGCCTGGTGCCGCGCAAGGGCCAGGACATGCTGATCCGGGCCCTGCCGGAGATCCGCCGCCGGGTGCCCGACGCGGCGCTGCTGGTCGTCGGCGGCGGGCCCTACCGGGCCGACCTGGAGAAGCTGGCCCGGCAGACCGGCGTCGAGCGGGACGTCGTCTTCACCGGCTCGGTGCCGGCGGCGGAACTGCCCGCGCACTACGCCGCCGGTGACGTCTACGCGATGCCCTGCCGCACCCGCAACCGGGGCTTGGACGTCGAGGGGCTCGGCATCGTCTACCTGGAGGCGTCGGCGACCGGGCTGCCCGTGGTGGCCGGCGACTCCGGCGGCGCGCCGGACGCCGTCCGCGAGGGCGAGACGGGATACGTGGTCCCCGGCCGCGACGTCGCCCAGCTCGCCGACCGGGTGGCCACCCTGCTCGCCGACCGGGACCTGGCCCGGCAGCTCGGCGCGGCGGGCCGGGCCTGGGTGGAGCGGGAGTGGCGCTGGGAGACCCAGGCCGCCCGGCTGGCCGGCCTCCTCGCCGGCTGACCCCGCCGCCTCAGCCGGCGGACAGGCGTTCCACCAGGCGCGCGGCGGACGCCGGCTTGCCGAAGTGCCAGCCCTGGGCGGCGTCGCAGCCGATGGCCCGCAGCCGGTCGGCCTGCCCCTCGGTCTCGACCCCCTCGGCCGTCACGGTCAGGTCCAGCGCGTGCGCCAGCGAGACCAGGGACGCGAGGATCCGCTCGTCGGTGCGGCTCGCCGGGTCGTCCGCCGGGGCGCGCAGCCCCGCCACGAACTCCCCGGCCACCTTCAGCTCGGTCACCGGCAGGTCCCGCAGGTACGCCAGGTTGCAGTAGCCGGTGCCGAAGTCGTCGATGGCGATCCGCACGCCCATGTCGGCCAGCACCCGCAGGGCGCGCACCGGCTCCTCCACCGCGCTCATCATGGTGCTCTCGGTGACCTCAAGCTGGAGCCGCTCGGGTGGCAGGCCGGTGCGTTCGAGGACGTCGCGCACCTCCCGCACCAGGCCGGGCCGGTGCACCTGGCGGACCGCCAGGTTGACGCTGACGAACGGCGCGGCGACGCCGAACGACGACCAGGCCGCCGCCTCCCGGCACGCCTCGGCGAGCACCCAGCTGCCCAGCGGCACGATCAGCCCGGTCTCCTCGGCCAGCTCGATGAAGCTGCCCGGGTAGAGCTTGCCCAGCTCGGGGTGCCGCCAGCGGACCAGCGCCTCGACGCCGAGCACCCGGCCGTCGCACAGGGACGTCAGCGGCTGGTAGTCGAGGTGGAACTCGCCCCGGTCGAGGGCCGCCGGTATCGCCGCGGACAGGGCGTACCGGGCCAGCTCGCGGCGGCTGCGCTCGACGTCGAACAGCGACCAGCGCGCGCCGCCGTCCGCCTTGGCCCAGTGCAGGGTGGCGTCGGCGGCCCGCATCAGGTCGACCGGGGTGGTGCCGGCCACGGGACGCTCGACGATGCCGATGCTCGCCGACACGGTCAGCTCGTGCCCGTCGACCAGGGCCGGCTCGCTGACCGCCGCGAGCGCCGTCTCGGCCACCTTCACCACGTCGTCGGTGCCCGCCGTGCGCTCGACCAGGATGACGAACTCGTCGCCGCCGAGGCGGGCGACCAGGTGCTCGCCGAGCGCGTGGCGCAGCCGGTCGGCCACCGACACCAGCAGCATGTCGCCGACCTGGTGGCCGAGGGAGTCGTTGACCACCTTGAAGCGGTCCAGGTCGAGGAAGCACACGCCGACCCGGTCCGCGCCCCGGCCGGGGGAGTCGATCGCGGCGGCCAGCCGCTCGGTGAACAGCGTGCGGTTGGGCAGGTCGGTCAGCGGGTCGTGGGTGGCCTGGTGGCGGAACCGGGCCTCGCTGTCCCGCAGCGCCCGCTCGGCCTCCGCGCGGGCCACCATCGCGGCCCGGCGGATCGACTCCTGCTCGTCGAGCGTCCGGTCCCGCAGCGCCCGGGCGTAGCCGGTCGCCACCGTGGCCAGCAGCCGGGCCATCCGGTCCTCGGCGTCCTCGGTGACCAGCCCCAGGTCGCGCAGCAGCCGGAGCTGGATGACCTCGATGGTCCGGCCCAGGCCCTCGGCGGAGGCGACGTGCGCCGCCACCAGCTCGGCGCCGACCTGGTGGCCGACCCGCACGTCGAACGGCTCGGACACCAGCGCCTCGGCCAGCCGCCCGGTGAGCCGGTGCAGCAGCGCCTCCAACTGGGCCTGCGTCATCGGCAGGTAGCTGGTGCCGGAGACCGCCTTCGCCCAGGCCCGGGCGAACACGCTCGGGCAGCAGGCGGGCGCCCCCGGGCAGGAGGCGCGACCGCCGGGGACTGACGGGCCTGACGGGCCGTCCGGATGCTCACCCACCGAGCCGCCCGACGCCGCCCATGAAGACCGCCTTCTCGGCGTCCTCGGCGCTCTCCGGGGTCTCCGGCCGCCACTGCGGCACCCAGACCACCCCCGGGTCGACCAGCGGGAAGCCGTCGAAGAGGGCGGTCAGCTCGCGCCGGCTGCGGATCACCAGCGGGTTGTCGGTGCGCTGGTAGACCGCCTCGGCCTCCTCGCGTTCCCCGGTGTGGCGTCGGTCGTCGTCGCTGGCCTGCGACATCACCAGGTAGCTGCCGGGGGCGAGCGCCGCGCGCAGGGTACGCAGGATCTCGGCGGGCCGGTCCTCGTCGGGCACGAAGTGCAGCACCGCCACGATCATCACCGCGACCGGCTGGGAGAAGTCGAGCATCCGGGTCACCTCGGGGTGGGCCAGGATGCGCTCCGGGTGACGCAGGTCCTCCTGGAGGACGGCCACCCGGTCGTTGCCGCTGAGGATCTCCCGGCTGTGCGCCACGGCCACCGGGTCGACGTCGACGTAGACCACCCGGGACTCCGGAGCGACCCGCTGGGCGATCTCGTGCACGTTGCCGACGGTCGGGATGCCGGAGCCGATGTCGAGGAACTGGCGGATGCCCGACTCGGCGAGGAACTGCACCGCCCGGCGCAGGAAGGCCCGGTTGGCCTGGGCCATCAACGGGGCGTCGGGCACCGCGGCGACCATCGCCCGCGCGGCGGCCCGGTCGGCGGCGAAGTTGTGCGAGCCGCCGAGATAGTAGTCGTACATGCGGGCCACGCTGGGGCGCTCGATGTCGATCGTGTCGGGTGCCCAGTCCGGCCGCTGCATGCCCTACCCCTTTTGTCAACGACGCGGGCCACGCCGCCCGCGCGGGTCACCCGGTATTCTGCCCCGCCCGTCGGGCGGGTGACCAGAGAGGGCCGCGGTCGGCCTGCCCGCCCGGCCGGAGGGTCCCGTTGACCGGACTCACCGGCCGCTGCGGAAGCCCCCCGGCCGGCGGCTGCCGGCCGGGCGGGACGGCGTCAGAACTTCGGGGCGTCGGGCGCTTCGAGCAGGCCGAGCCGCAGCGCCGTCATCAGCGCCTGCGCCCGGTTGGCCGCGCCCAGCTTCTCGTAGAGCTTCGAGATGTGGGTCTTGGCCGTCGACTCGCTGACGAAGAGCTGCTTGGCGATGCCGGCCACGCTCATCCCGTCGGCGAGCAGCCGCAGCACCTGGCCCTCGCGGGGGGAGAGCTGAGGGCCGGACGGCGCGAGCCGCCGCTTCATCGCCTCGGCCAGGTCGGCCGCCGTGAACGCGCTCGGCGAGGAGGCGGCGTGCCGGGCGGCGGCCACCACCTCGTCGGCCGGGGCCGTCTTCGGCACGAACGCGCTCGCGCCGGCCTCCAGCGCGCCGAAGAGCTGGTCGTCGCCCGCATACATGGTGAGCACGACGATGCCCATCGACGCGCTGGACTTGCGGAGCGCGCGGGTGGCCTCCAGGCCACTGCCGTCGGGCAGCCGCAGATCCATGATCACCACGTCGGGCTGGAGGGCGCCGGCCTGCCGGACCCCCTCCGCCGCCGTGGCGGCCTCACCGACGACCTCGAACTGCCGGTCCCGCTCGAAGGCGTGCCGCAGCCCCTTGCGGATCAGATCGTGATCGTCGACAAGGAGGACCTTGGTGCGGGTCGCCGGTGTGGGGCTTGTGGTCATCCTCGGGTTACTCCCCTTCTGCTGCTGCCGCCTTGCCGCGCACCCTATCGCGCCGGGGCGAGGAGCCGAGCACCACCGCCACGGTCGTGCCACTGGGCTGGCGCGGCCTGATCTCCAGTCGGCCCCGGATACGTTCCGCCCTCTCGGCCATGATCGCAAGACCGTAGTGCCCGTCCGTGCGCTGCTCACCGATGCCGTGACCGTCATCCGACACTTCGATCTGGGCGTACGGGGGATCCACCTCGCAGGTGACCCACAGGTTCGCCGCACCGGCGTGCTTGCGGGCGTTGGTCACCGCCTCCTGGGCGATGCGCAACAGCTCGGCCTCGGTCGCGGCGGGCAGCCGCGCGGTGGACTCGTCCAGCGACAGGTGCACCCGCAGCCCGCCGGACGCCCCGACGGTGCGCGCGTACTCGGCGATGGCGGCGGCCAGGCCGCCGTGCCGGTCCACCTCGCTGCGCAGCTCGAACAGGCTCAGCCGCAGCTCGGTGATGACCCGGGTCACCTCGCCGCGCAGGGTGCGCAGCGCCTCGGCCGTCTCCTTCGGGTCCTCCTCCACGTACGCCAGGGCGTTGTCGATGCCGTACCCGACCATGACCAGCTCCTGGGCGACCCCGTCGTGGATCTCCCGGGCCAGCCGCTGCCGCTCCTCGTTGGTGGCCAGCGAACGCACCTCGTCGAACAGCAGCGCGGCCTCCAGCCGCAGCGCCGCCGGGCGGGTCAGCGCGGTCACCCGGGACACCACCGGCGGCGGGTACGCCTGCGCGACGTCCGCCTCCATCACCAGCATGCCGACCGTGCGGACCCCGGCGACCAGCGGCACGATCAGCGCGGAGACGTCGCCGCCGGTGTGCGAGCGGGCCTGCGAGCGGCTGGCGGTCTGCGGCTGCTGGCTGGCCCAGGCGTCGGCGATCGCCGAGTCGGCGTCGAGCGTGGTCTCCCAGTCGACCCGGTCCACGCCCACCTGGGCGAGCACCACCAGCCGGCCCCCGCCGCTGGCGGAGAGCACCGCCGCCCGCTCGGCCCGGGCCACGGTGCGCAGCTCCTCCAGCAGGTGCTCGGAGATGCCGCCCGGGTCGAGGGTCGCCCCCGGAAGCTGCCGGGCCACCGTGCGCAACTGGGTCAGCAGCCGGGTCGCCTCCGCGTACGGCTGGGGTTTGCCCTCGCCGCGGACCCGCATCACCCGGTGCAGGGTGCCGGCGGTGTAGAGGCCCAGCCCGGCGAGGATCAGCCACTGGGCGCAGACCGCCAGGTAGCCCGGCTGGCCGAGCTGCCGGCCGCCGTCGACCTGGGTGAGGGCGGCGCTGGTCACCAGGGTGGCGGCGGTGACGGCGAGCAGCGCCGCGCCCTCGCGGAACCGGCGGCGCAGCGCGGTCACCGTCACCGGGACGGCGAGGTACGGCAGCACGGCCGACGCGCCGAGGCCGCCGATCGTGCCGTTGAGGGTGGTGACCGCGGCGACCTGGCTCGCGGCCAGCCCCAGCACCACCACCTCGGCGAAGCGGCTGAGCGGGCCGAGCAGCCGGTGCTGGGGGGCGAGGGCGGCGGGCAGCCCGGCGACGCCGAGCAGGGCGATCCACCAGAGGTGGCCGGCGTCGCGGGTGGCGAAGAAGGTGAGGACGGCGACCAGCGCGAGCATCACCACGCGCGCGGCGGTGGCGAGCGGCTGCGTCGGCGGCCGGGTGGGTGTCGAGGAGTCGGGCACGTGACGGATCGTAGTCAGCGGCGGTAGATCTCGGCGATCTCCGCCGCGTACGTGGTCTGCACGACCTGCCGCTTGACCTTCAGCGACGGGGTCAGCTCCCCGGTGGCCTCGGTGAAGTCGTGCGGCAGGATCCGGAACACCTTGATCGCCTCGGCCTTGGAGACGGCCTGGTTGGCCTGGTCGACCGCGCCCTGCACCTCGGCGCGCAGCGCCTCGTCGTCGCGCAGCTCGTCGACGCCGGTGCCCTCGGGGCGGCCGTGGGCGGCGAGCCACTTCGGCAGCGCCTCCTCGTCGATGGTGACCAGCGCGGAGATGAACGGCCGCCCGTCGCCGACGACGACGCACTGGCTGATCAGCGGGTGCGCCCGGACCTGGTCCTCCAGCACCGCCGGGGCGACGTTCTTGCCGCCGGCGGTCACGATGATCTCCTTCTTTCGGCCGGTGATGCTGAGGAAGCCGTCGGTGTCGAGCTGCCCGAGGTCGCCGGTGCGGAACCAGCCGTCCGCGCTGAGCACCTCGGCGGTGGCCTCCTCGTTGCGCCAGTAGCCCTGGAAGATCAGGTCGCCGGAGATCAGGATCTCCCCGTCGTCGGCGATCCGGATGGTCACGCCGGGCAGCGGCCGGCCGACGGTGCCGATCCTCGTGGCGTCGGGCAGGTTCGCGGCGGCGGCGGGTGAGGTCTCGGTCAGCCCGTACCCCTCGCAGACGGTCACCCCGATGCCCCGGAAGAAGTGCCCGAGCCGGGCCCCGAGCGGCGCGCCGCCGGAGATCGCGTCGCGGCACCGGCCGCCGAGGGCGGCCCGCAGCTTGCGGTAGACCAGCTTGTCGAAGACCGCGTGCTGCACGCGCAGCGCCACGCCCGGCCCGCCCGGTGACTCCAGCGCCTCGCTGTACGCCACGGCGACCTGCTCGGCCCGGTCGAAGATCTTGCCCTTGCCGTCGGCCTCGGCCTTCTGCCGGGCCCCGTTGTAGACCTTCTCGAAGACGCGGGGCACCGACAGCACGAAGGTCGGCCGGAACGCCTGGAGCTCGGCGACCAGGTTCTTGGTGTCGGCGCAGTGCGCCATGGTGGCCCGGGCCTGCACCACGCCGATCTGGATGAGCCGGGCGAAGGCGTGCGCGAGGGGGAGGAACAACAGGGTCGACGCGCCCGGGCGCAGGAAGAGGTTCGGCAGCACCGGGACGGCGTTGGCGATGTCGGCGTACATGTTGCGGTGGGTCAGCACGCAGCCCTTGGGGCGGCCGGTGGTGCCACTCGTGTAGATGATGGTGGCGACGTCGTCGGCCTTGACCGCCGTGCGCCGCCGGTCGATCTCGACCGGGTCGACCGTGGCCCCGGCGGCGACCAGCTCGTCGACCGCGCCCAGCTCGATCTGCCAGAGTGTGACCAGCTCGGGGAGCCGGTCGCGGACGCCCTCGACGAGGCTGGCATGGGCGGTCGTCTCGACCACGGCGGCGACCGCGCCGGAGTCGGCCAGGATCCAGGCGGCCTGCTCGGCGCTGGACGTCTCGTAGATCGGCACGGTGACCGCGCCCGCCGCCCAGATGGCGTAGTCGAACAGGGTCCACTCGTAGCGGGTGCGGCTCATCAGGGCGACCCGGTCGCCGGGGGAGACGCCGGCGGCGACCAGCCCCCGGGCCACGGCGACCACCTCGTCGCGGAACTGCCGGCAGGTCACCTCGACCCAGCCGGCGGCCGGCGCGACGGCGGGGCGGGCGAACTGGACGGCCTCCGGGGCGGTCTCGGCATTGTCCCAGACCGGGTCGGTGAGGTTGGCCGAGTCGCCGACGGTGACGATCGGCGGGACGGAGAACTCGCGCACCTGCACTCCCTCGTGCTCGCACTGGCCGGGCGGGCCGGGGCCCCGGACGGGTCGGCTCTGTCGAAACCTACCCGCCCCGCCAGGTGGGTGCGCCAGGCAGGTTGCCGGGTAGCCTCCCCCCATGGCGGACTCCTCCACCCAGTCGATCGTCGTCGGCGCGTCACCGCAGCGGGTGGCGGCGGTCATCTGCGACTTCGCGCGCTACCCCGAATGGACCGACGCGGTGCGCCGGGCCGAGGTCGTCGAGGAGTACGAGGACGGCTACGCCAGCCAGGTCCGCTTCACCCTCGACGCCGGGGTGCTGGCCGACGAGTACGTGCTTGCCTACGAGTACGCCGAGGACATCTCCCGGATCGAGTGGCACCTGGTGGCGCCCTCGAAGATGCAGCGCTCCCAGCGCGGGTCGTACGACCTCGTCGGCAACCCCGACGGCACGACCACGGTGACCTACACCCTCGAGGTGGAGCTCTCCGTCGGCATGCTCGGCATGTTTCGCCGCAAGGCCGAGAAAATGATCATGGATGCGGCGTTGAAGCAGCTCAAGCGCCGGGTAGAAGACACCGGTGTGGCGCGGTGACGCGACCGGCTGCGGCACGCCCGGCACGGTAGAGGAGCCGACCATGGGGGGTACGGATCCGGGCTCGGCCCGGGAAGAGGCGGAGCGGCTGGTCGCCACGGTCCTCGCGGCGGCCCGGTTGGCCGCCGCGGGCGCCGGGTCGGGCGGCGGCTCCGGGGCGGGGCCGTGGGGTCCGCTCGGTGGGATCGTGTCCAGTGTCCTCGGTCACAGCGCCGGTGGTCCCACGGGGGCGCGACCCGCCGGCGGCGGCCACGGCGGTTTCGCCACCGGTGCGCCCGAATGCTGCATCTGTCCGCTCTGCCGCGGTATCGCGGCGTTGCGCGACCCGAGTCCGGAATTCGCCGAGCGGCTCGCCACGGGAGCCGGCGATCTGGCCGCCGGGGTGGCCAGCCTGCTGCGCGCATTCGCGTCGGCCGGCGAGCCCGCCGCCGGTGGCCCACAGCCCGGCGACACCGCCGCGCCCCCGCCCCGAGCGGCGGCTGAGCAGGCGTCGGGCGATCATGTGTGGCGCGAGGCCACCCGTACCGGGCATGATTCTCACCCGGCGCCGGATGAGGACGTGTGGTCCGCCGCGACCCGGGGGGAAGGTCCGGGCGTTCCGGCCGCCGCCGTGCCGCCCGCCGACGACGCCGGGCCGGACGCGCCGGGGATCCCCCGGCCGCCGGCCGGCCGACCCGTGGTGCCCGCGTCGCGGGCCCCCGGTGGCGCGGGAGGGGACGCACCAGGCGACGGGGCCTGACCACCGGACATCCCGACCACCGGCACGGCGGTTCGCCGTGACGGTGCCGGGCAGCACAGCAGAGGGGAGTGGCAGCGGTGACGCTGACCATTGGAGTCGACGTCGGTGGCACGAAGGTGGCCGGCGGTGTCGTCGACGACACCGGCAACGTACTCGTGCAGGCCCGACGGGACACCCCCGCCGACAACGTGGGCAAGACCCGCGACGTCATCATCGAGGTGGTCAGCGAACTCGCCGCCAGGCACCAGGTCGACGCCGTCGGCATCGGCGCGGCCGGCTGGATCGACGCCAGTCGCTCCACCGTCCTCTTCGCACCCAACCTGGCCTGGCGCGACGAGCCCCTGCGCGAGTACGTCAGCCGGGCCACCGGCCTGCCGGTGATCGTCGAGAACGACGGGAACGTCGCCGCCTGGGCCGAGTTCCGCTACGGCGCGGCCCGGCACGCCGACGACTCCATGGTCATGTTCACCATCGGCACCGGCGTCGGCGGCGGCATCGTGCTCGGCGGCGAGCTGGTGCGCGGCGCCAACGGCATCGCCGCCGAGCTGGGCCACATGCTCACCGTCCCCGACGGCCACCAGTGCGGCTGCGGCCGGCTCGGCTGCATCGAGCAGTACGCCAGCGGCAGCGCCCTGGTGCGCTTCGCCCGCGCCGCCGCCCGGCAGGAGCCGCACCGGGCCACCGCCCTGCTCGAGCTGGCCGGCGGTGAGGCCGAGGCGGTCACCGGCCCGATGGTGACCGCCGCCGCCCAGGGCGGCGACCCCGTCTCCGCCGAGGCGTTCGCGCAGGTCGGGCGCTGGCTCGGCACGAGCCTCGCCGACATGGCGCAGATCCTCGACCCGCAGGTCCTCGTCGTCGGCGGGGGCGTCGTCGAGGCGGGCGACCTGCTGCTCGGCCCGACCCGGCGCTCCTTCGCCGACGCGCTGGCCCAGCGCAGCCGGCTCCCCGTCGCCGAGGTGCTCCCCGCCGAGCTGGGCAACACCGCCGGCGTGATCGGCGCCGCCGACCTGGCCCGCCGGCAGTAGGGGAGCGTCGATGACGGAGAACCTGCCGGGCGTGCCGCTGCGCGTCGTGTCGTACAACGTGCACAGCCAGCGCGACGACCAGGCCGCGCTGGCGGCGGTGGTCCGTGCGGTCGCCCCCGACGTGGTGATCGTGCAGGAGGCGCCCCGGCGGTTCCGGTGGCGGCAGAAGTCCGCGGCGCTGGCCGAGTCGTTCGGGCTGGTCGTCGCCGCCGGCGGCCTGCCGTCGCTGGGCAACCTGCTGCTGACCAGCCTGCGGGTGCGGGTCCTCGACACCCGCTGCCAACGCTACCCGCTGACCCCGGGCCGGCACATGCGCGGCGCCGCGTACGCCGACTGCCGCGTCGGCGGGGCCCGGTTCCTGCTGGCCGGCTCGCACCTGTCCACCGACCCGGCCGAACGCCCCGCGCAGGCCGCGGCGTTCAAGCGGGAGCTGGCCGCCGCGGACCTGCCCGTGGTGGCCGGCGCCGACCTCAACGAGGGCCCGGACGGCCCGGCCTGGGCGACCGTCGGCGCGGGGCTGACCGACACGGCGGTCGCGGCCGACCGCGCCGACCGGCTCACCTACTCGTGCGCCGACCCGCGCCGCCGCATCGACGCCGTCTTCGTCGACCCCCGGATCACCGTGGTCGACCACGACGTGGTGGACACGCCGCAGGCCCGCCGGGCCAGCGACCACTTCCCGGTCGTGGTCGACCTGCTGCTGCCCGCCGGCTGACCGTCGGCGAGCGCGACCCACCGTCCACAGGGACTGGACAAACCGGTCGGGTTACCGGAAGGATTTCGCAGCGACCCGGCACTCATGCCGCGCATGAGGAGAACGATTCCGGCACTCGTGCCGCACATAAGGAGAATCCGGTGTCCCCCTCCACCGACCCCGGCCGCCCCGAGCCGGACGCGACGATGCTCGCCCCGCCCCGGGACGCCCGACCGGTCTCCGACCGAGGCGACACGGTCTGCGTCATCGGGGCCGGGGCCAGTGGCCTCACCGCCGTGAAGAACCTGCGCGAGCACGGCTTCGGCGTCGACTGCTACGAACGGGAGACCGGCGTCGGCGGCGCGTGGAACTGGCGGCACGACCGCAGCCCCGTCTACGCCAGCACCCACCTGATCTCGTCGCGCCCGTTCACCCAGTTCCCCGACTTCCCGATGCCCGACGACTGGCCGGACTACCCGCACCACAGCCAGCTCCTGGCCTACTTCGAGCGCTACGCCGACCACTTCGACCTGCGCCAGCACATCTGGTTCGGCACCGAGGTGATCCGGGTCGAGCCGGTCGACGGCGACCGCTGGGACGTCACCACCCGCAGCACCGGCGGGTACGGCCCCGAGCGCACCTCCCGGTACGCCGCCGTGGTCGTCGCCAACGGCCACAACTGGTCGCCGAAGCTGCCCCGCTACGAGGGGCTGGAGGAGTTCCGGGGCGAGATCATGCACGCCTCGTCGTACAAGGACCCGGCGCAGCTGCGCGGCAAGCGGGTGCTCGTCGTCGGGGCCGGCAACACCGGCTGCGACATCGCCGTCGAGGCGGCCCAGCAGGCGTCCCACTGCTGGCACTCCACCCGCCGCGGCTACTGGTACGCACCCAAGTACGTCTTCGGCCGCCCCACCGACCAGGTCAACGACGCCCTGCTCGCCCTGCGCGTGCCGCTGCGCGTGCGGCAGTGGCTCTGCCACTGGGCGCTGCGGCTCACCGTCGGCGACCTCACCCGGTTCGGCCTGCCCAAGCCCGACCACCGGGTCTACGAGACCCACCCCATCGCCAACAGCCAGCTCGTCTACCACGTCGGCCACGGCCAGATCACCCCCGTGCCGGACGTGGCCCGGTTCCACGCCAAGGCCGTGGAGCTCACCGACGGCCGTGAGATCGACCCGGAGCTGGTCGTCTTCGCCACCGGCTACCTGCCGCGCTTCGAGTTCCTCGACCCCCGGGTGCTCGGCGCCGACGGGTCGGGCCGGCCCCGGCTGTGGCTCAACGCGTTCGCCCCCGGCCACCCGACCCTCGCCGTCGCCGGCCTGGTCCAGTCCGACTCGGGGATCTTCACCCTGTCGCACTGGCAGACCGTCCTGTTCGCCCGGCTGCTCGCGCTGCGCGTGCGCCGGCCGGAGCGGGCCGCCGCGTTCGCGCAGCGGGTCACCGCCGGCGCCGGCGAGCGGTACGCGGGGAAGGTCAAGGACAGCAGCCGGCACTGGTTCGAGGTGGGCCACGCCGACTACCTGCGCGCCATCCAGCGCGCCATGCACGAGCTGGAGGAGAAGTGAGCCGGCAGCCGCGGGTGCGGATCATGCGCGGCCGGGAGTGGGCCCGGCCCGTCCGCCCGGCCCGCCGCGAGGTGCTCAGCGCCCTTCCCGAGGCCGAGCAGGGCCGCCCGCCGCTGCTGTTCGTGCCCGGCTTCGGCCACGGGGCGTGGGCGTTCGCCGAACACTGGCTCGGCCACGCCGCCGGTCGCGGCTTCCCGGCGTACGCGCTGAGCCTGCGCGGCCACGGCGGCAGCGAGCCGGCGCCGGAGGCGACGCTGCGGGCGTACGCCCATGACGTGACCCAGGTGGCGGCGGGCCTGCCGCGCCAGGCGGTGCTGGTGGGGCACGGCGCCGGGGCCCTGGTGGCGCGGCACGCCCTGGCCCGCTATCCGGCGCGGGCGGCGGTGCTGGTGGCCCCGGTCCTCGGCGACTGGGCGACGCTCGGCACGGCGCTGCGCCGCAACCCCGCCGGCACCCTGCCCGCGGTCGTCGGCGCGGGGCTGCGGCTGAGCCGCCGGCAGCTGTTCAGCCGCGAGCTGCCCGACGCCGAGGCCCGCCGGTATGCCGCCCGGCTCGGCCGCGCCGGCCGGCGCGCCCAGTGGCAGCTGCTGACCCACCGCGACCCGGAGCCCGCCGTCGGCGACCCGCCCGTGCTGGTCGTGGGCAGCCCCGACGACCGGGTGGTCCCGCCGGCCGCGCTGACCCGGGCCGCCCGCCGGCACGGCGGCGCGCCGCTGCTCTTTCCCGGCATGGGGCACGACCTGATGCTCGACGTCCGCTGGCGGGAGCCGATCGACGCGATCCTGGACTGGCTGGAGAAGGAGCACCCGTCGGCCTGACCCGCCGCCGGCGCGGCCCGCTGTCCAGGGCGCGCCGGCAGCGGCCGGCCGCGCGGAGCGCCCCGGTCAGCCGGTGCGGAGCGGTCAGCCGGTCGGGGCGAGGTGGGTCAGCAGCGACCCGCCGTCGTCGAGGGCGCTGAGGTAGGAGCGGGCCCACGCCCGGATGTCGTTGCGGTGCAGGTGCTCGCGCATCGCCCGCATCCGCGGCGTCACGTCGGCCGGGTCGGCCTCGAGCGCCGAGAGCAGGCCCTGCTTGAGCCCCTCCAGGTCGTGCGGGTTGACCAGGTACGCCTGCGGCAGCTCGGCCGCCGCCCCGGCGAACTCGCTGAGCAGCAGCGAACCCGTGTCGTCGACCCGGGCCGCCACGTACTCCTTGGCGACCAGGTTCATGCCGTCGCGCAGCGGGGTCACTGCCATCACGTCGGCGACCCGGTAGAGCGCCGCCAACTCGGCCCGGTCGAACGGCTGGGTGAGATAGTGGATGGCCGGCTCGCCGACCCGGCCGAACTCGCCGTTGATCCGCCCCACCTCGCGCTCGACCCGGTCGCGGAGGATCTGGTATTGCGTGACCCGTTCCCGGCTGGGCACCGCCACCTGCACCAGCACCGTGTCGCGCACCTTGACGTGCCCGCTGGCCAGCAACTCGCTGTAGGCCTTGAGCCGCTGCTCGATGCCCTTGGTGTAGTCCATCCGGTCGACGCTGAGGATGACGTGGTCGGGGTCGCCGAGGTCGCGGCGCAGCCGCTGGGCCCGCGCCACCACGTCGGGGCGGGCGGCGAGCGCGGCCATCTCGGCGGTGTCGATGGACACCGGGAACGCGCCGATGCGCACCACCCGGTCACCGACGCCGATGCGCCGGTCGGTCGACGGCAGCTCCAGCACCTTGGCCGCGAGCTGGGCGAAGTTGTGCGCGGCCTGGGCGCGCTGGAAGCCGATCAGGTCGGCGCCGAGCATGCCGCGCAGCAGCTCGGCCCGGCGGGGGAGCTGCATGAACAGCTCCGGCGGCGGGAACGGCACGTGCAGGAAGAAGCCGATCCGCAGGTCGGGACGCAGCTCGCGCAGCAGGCCGGGCAGCAGTTGCAGGTGGTAGTCCTGCACCCAGACCACCGCGCCCTGCTCGGCCGCCTCGGCGGTCGCCTCGGCGAACCGCTGGTTGACCCGCTGGTACGCCTCCCACCAGCGGCGGTGGTATTCCGGCTGCTCGACCGCGTCGTGGTAGAGCGGCCACAGGGTCGAGTTGGCGAAGCCCTCGTAGTGGTCGCGGAAGTCCTCGCCGCTCAGCGGCACGGTGCGCATCCGCACGCTGCCGATGTCGGGCAGGCTGGGCGCCGGCCCGGTGCCGCCGGCCCAGCCGACCCAGGTGGCCGGCGTGTGCCGCAGCAGGGGATGCAGGGCGCTCACCAGCCCGCCGGGGCTGCGTCGCCATTCGCAGGCGCCGTCGGGCGCCACACTGTCGTCGATGGGCAGGCGGTTGGCCACCACCACGAGGGAACTCTGTCGCATCTCGGGCATTCCGATCAGCAGAGACCGACCACCGCGAGCAAGGAACAACCGGGCAGCCAGTGCGTGAAGTGACGTACAGCGGTATTCCTACTGACAGTAAGTTACACCACTGTTACGCCCACCGCCGGGGGCGGTGCGCGTCCCGCAATTCGGGCATCCGCCGTCCGCCTGCGGGGACGGGGCGCTACCCGGCGTATGTGGCCGGGTCAGACCCGGGCGCCGTCGTCGGGGTCGTCGTCGGAGTCGCCGGGGCGCAGCCGCCAGATCAGCGTCACGAAGCCGGCAAGAATGGCGGTGAAGCCGAGCAGGGTCACCACCGACGGGTCCACCGGCAGCAGGGTCGGCTCCAGGAACAGCACGAACCCGGCGACGATGGCCAGCACGCCGGCCACCGCGTACTTGGAGACGCGGGGCAGCGGCGGAGGCGGCGGCGGGGTGTAGCGCTCGTCGGCGTCGTCGGGCAGGCCGGCCCCGAAGGTGTCCAGCCCGTCCAGCAGGGACGGCTCGTCCTGCCGGCCCCCGCCCACGGAGACGCCCGAGACGTCGGCGGCCCACGGCAGCCGGCGTACGTCGGTGGCGGTGCCGCCCTCGTCCGCGCCGACCCGGCCGGTCGTGCCGGCCGCCGGCCCGTCGGGCTCGTCGTCGATGTCCTCGGCGGCGGGCCAGGGATGCGCGCCGGCGGTCGGTGCGGTGTGGAAGCCGGCCACGATGCGGGCCCACTCGGCGTCGACGTCGGGCTCGTCGCGGGACGGCCCGGCGGGGGTCTCCTCGGCGAGCTGGGTGAGGTAGTCGCGTGCGGTCGTCAGGTGCGAGCGGTCGACGTAGAGCCGGTCCACGGGGCGGGCCGGGACGGTGGTGGTGCGGGTGACAGGGTTCAAGTCGGCCGACGGTTGCAGGTACGCGGCGATGCCGCCCGCGGCCAGCACGTCGAGCAGGTGCTCACCCACGCGCGGATCCACGTCGCCGGCGACGGCGTACTCGCTCGCGTCGAGCCCGTTGTCCCGCCGTCCCCGGCGGGCCCTACCCGCTGACACCGGACATCCTCCCTCGCGCACCTCCCGGTGCGGTCGCCCCGGCGCCCCGCACGCCGTGCCCTGAATCGTGACACGTCAGGGCCCCCTTCCGGGAGTGCGTTGTGGCGCGCCGTACGAAGTAAGGACCCTGCCGCAGGTCGGGGCGGGGCCTCAATGTCGGTTTTCGCTAATCGCTTGCCAACAGAAGCCCCGTGACCGGCCCGCCACCAGCACCACCCGCCCGCCCTGCCCCGCGCCGCGCGCCCTGTCCCGCGCCGCGCGCCCTGCCCCCGCACCGCCGCGCCCTGCCCCCGCGCCGTCGCGCCGGTGATCAAGAGAAAAGCGTCAGAGTTGATCTCTGCGATGACTCAATTCTCTTGATCACCGGCGCGAGGGGAGGCGGGGCGGGGGGTGATGTCGTATCCGACTCAGCTCCATATGTGTCGTACCGCAGGGTCGGGCCTCGGGGCCTCGCGGTGTTGGTCGGCCGTAGGAGGGGAGGGCGGGTGCCCGGTCGGCGGCCGTTCCCTCCTCAGTGGGTGGTCGGGGGGGCATGGCGTTGTCGCCCTGGAGCCGGTCGCCCGGTCGCCCGGTCGGCGCGGTGGAGTCCGTGGGCCCGGTGGGACTGGGGGGCCGGTGGGCCTGGGGGCCCGTGGCGGGGGCAGCCGATGGGCTAGTCGGTGGTGCCGGCGAGGCGGAGCAGGCCCGGGGCGTGGTTGCGGGCCGCGAAGCCGCGTACCTCGGCCAGCACCTGCGCCGCGCCCGCCGGGTCCACCTCGCGCAGGGTGGGCACCGACAGCGCGGCGGCGAGCACGTGGTCGGTCAGGTCGCCCATGCGCCGGTACTGCTCTGCCGCCGACCGGAACAGCTCGGCGGCGGCCCGGGCGTCGCCGGCCGACCCGGCGAGCGCGGCCTCCGCCGCCTGCCCGGCGGCCCGGGCCCAGGGCGTCATCCGGGGCGCGGAGGTCAGCAGCCGGCGTACCCGCCGGGCCGCGTCCCCGCCGAGCACCACCGCGACGTGGCCGATCGCCGGCACCCACTCGGCGAACGGGATCTCGCGGGTCCGCCGCCAGTCCTCGTCCAGCTCGGCGAGCAGCCGCAGCGCCTCGGCCTCGCGTCCCTGCACGGCACGGCACAGCGCGGCGTGGGCCAGCGTGGACCGCAGCACCCGGTGGAAGCCGGACCGCCGCCCGGCGGCCACCGCCCGCTCCACCTGGTCCGGCCCGCCGTCGTCGGCCGGGGCCTCCGGGTCGCCGCGCAGCGTCCGCATCCAGCCCGACACCGCGACGATGTGCATGTCCCACTCGCCGGTCGGCCGGCGCGTCGACTCGGCCGCCAGGTCCGCCGCCGCGCCCCAGTCCCCGGCGTAGTACGACCGGGCCCACTGGTCCTCGAAGCTCGCGGTGAGGCTGTGCTCGCCGCCGAGGTCCAACGAGCGCTGCTCGTCCACCAGCCGCGCCGAGCCGGCCAGGTCGCCCTCCTCCTGCAACGCCCAGGCCAGGTTGTGCACCGCCCGCCGGCGGCTGGCCAGCCGCTCCACCCGGCAGTGCTCGGTGATCTCGACCAGTTCCGCGTACGCCTCCGGCACCCCCGACAGGTAACGGGCCACCGCGAGGGTGATCCGGGCGCTCGCGCTGACCTCCCGCAGTTGGAGCCGCTCGGCCAGGCCCGCCGCGGTCCGGGCCGCCGCACACGCCGGCTCGGTCTCCGCGTTGAGCATGTGCACCCGGGCCAGCTCCAGCAGGGCGCTCGCCTTCTCCTCGCTGTCGGGCAGGTCGGCGTAGATGCCGATGGCCCGGTCCAGGCAACGCAGCGTCTCGGCCCGGTCCGCCCGCCGCCACGCGGCGGTGGCCAGCAGCGTCCAGGCCCGCGCCGCCCCCGTCGGCTCGCCGGCCCCGGCCAGCTCGCCGGCCAGCCGGGCCAGCCGCTGCGCGCCGCCGTCGACGAGGAACGCGTCCCCGTCGCGGAACAGCGCCAGCTCGGCGTCGAACAGCTCCAGCGTGGGCTCGGGCCCGCCGGGCAGGGCCAGCGCCCGCCCCATCAGGGTCGCGGCGGTGTCCAGCGCGTGCAGCTCGTACGCCCGGCGGGCCGCCCGGTGCAGCGCGGCCCGCGCCGCCGGGGCGTAGGGCGCGGTGTCCAGCCCGACGGTGCGGGCGATCTCGTGCGCCGCCCAGCGGTGGTTGGCCAGCACCTCGACCAGGTCCTGCTGCCGGCCGTCGGTGACCTGCTCCAGCCAGTCGGCGGTGCTCTGGTGGCGCGCCACCCGTTCGGTCCGGGGCAGCCGCTGATAGCACACGTCGCGCACCAGGACGTGCCGGAAGCGGTATTCGGGCTGGCCCGGCATCGTCGAGCTGGGCTGTTCGTACACCAGGTCCCGGCGCTGCAACCGGCCCAGCGCCCGCTCCACCCACCGCACCGGCCGGCCCAGCGCGGTGGCCACCGGCCCCGGCCAGAACTGCACGCCGACGACGGCGGCGGCCTGGAGCACGGCCCGGTCGGCCGGGTCGAGCAGGTCGAGCCGGTTGGCGATGACCGCCTGCACCGTGCGCGGCATCTCCGGCGTACGGGCCGGGTCGGCCCGCCCGGCGGGGTCGACGAGCCCGCCGTCGAGCAGCATCCGGGCGTACTCCTGGGCGTAGAGCGGGTTGCCGTCGGCGAACTCGATCAGCGGGCCCCGGGAGGCGGGCAGCAGCGCGGACTGCCCGAGCAGCAGCGAGTAGAGGGTGTCGATGTCGGAGTCGTGCATCGGCGGCACCGAGATCGACATCGCCCCGCTGATCGTGCCCGTCCAGGCCGGGTGCCGCTCCCGCAGCTCGGGCCGCGCGGTCGCCAGCACCAGCAGCGGCACGCCCCGGGCCGCCGCGCCGAGCTGCTCGACGAAGGCGAGCATCGCCTGGTCGGCCCAGTGCATGTCCTCGAACACCAGCACCGTCGGCCCCGCCTCGGCCAGGGCGAGCAGGAACCGCCGCCAGGACGTCTCGGTCTCGCCCGGGGTGAGCCGCTCGCCGGGCAGGCCGAGGAGCGGGCCGAGCGGGTCGGCCAGCCGCACGGCGTGCGGATCGCCCAGCCGGGCCAGCCGCTGCCGCAGCCGGTCGCCGAGCGCCGTCGCGTCGTCGACGGTCGACACGCCGACCCAGCCCTTCACGATGTCGGCGAGCGCGGCGTACGTGACGTTCTCGCCGAACGGTGGGCACTGCCCGACCAGCCAGGTGACCGGCGTGCCGGGCAGGCTGGCGGCGTGCCGGGCCAGCTCCCGCAGCAGCCGGCTCTTGCCGACCCCCGCCGAGCCGAACACCGTGACGAGCTGGGAGGTGCGCTCGGTCACCGTGCGGTGCAGGGCGTTGACCAGCAGGCCGCGCTCGTGTTCCCGGTTGACCATCGGGGTCAGCTCGGCGGTGGTCAGGTCCCGCTGCGGCAGCGCCCGCACCGCCAGCCAGATCCGGCTGACCGCGGAGCGGCCCCGCAGGGTCACCGGCGGCCGGTCGGCGTACTCCAGGTCGTGCCGGGTCGCCGCCCAGGTGCTCTCGTCGACGACGACGCCGCCCGAGGGCGCGAGCGACTGCAGCCGCGAGGCGGTGTTGACCACGTCCCCGGTGACGAAGCCCTGCCCGCCGTCGCGGGCGGCGGACAGGTCGACCAGCGCCTCGCCGGTGGCGATGCCGACCCGGAAGCCGAGCGGCGGGTGTGGCCCGGCCGGCTGGCGGGCCAGGTTGCGTTGCAGTTCCAGCCCCGCCCGCACGCAGCGCAGCGCGTCGTTGTCGGTGGCCACGGGCGCCCCGAACAGCGCCATCACCGCGTCGCCGATGAACTTCTCGACCACCCCGCCGTACTGGTGTACCAGCCGCCGTACCGTGGCGAAGTATGCCTGCTGGAGGTTGCGGGCCTGCTCCGGGTCGGCCCGCTCCGCGTACGTCGTGAAGTCGACGATGTCGATGAACAGGACGCTGACCTGCCGGCGGTCCTCCTGCACCACCACCGGCCGTTCCCGCAGCGGCTGCCCGCAGCTGGTGCAGAAGTTGGCCTCGACGCTGTTGGCGTGCCCGCAGGTGGCGCAGCCACGGGTCAGGGCCTGCCCGCACCCACCGCAGAAGCGGTCGTCCGGACCGGCTTCGCGTGAGCAGTGTCCACACTTGAGGTCGATGGTCGGCTCCAGAGCGCGAGGTGGGCCCAGTATCGCGCCAGGCGACAGAGTCGGCTACCCGATATGCAGGCGGATCGTACGCCCGACCGGGTCAGACTAACCTTCCGCTCAGGACATGAACGCCAGGAGAGTGCCGTGCACGTACGACTGTCAGCCGCGTGGACGGACCCGCGAGGCACCCTGTGGGCCCCGGGCGACACGGTCGACGTCGACGCCGTCACTCTCGCCGCATTGGAGGAACAGGGCATGGTAGACACACCGGACGGTCAGGGCACCGCCCCCGACCAGGGCAGCACGAAGACCACGAAGACGACCAAGCCGACCGACCCGACGAAGATCGGCCCCGGCCCGAGCGCGCCGCCCGCGGACGAGCCGGACAAGTGATCCGACGCTGACGCCGGCCGCGCCCACCAGGTGCGGCCGGCGTCCGCCGTGCTCAGCGGTCGCTCATGCCCGCGCGGCGGCGCAGCGCCGCCACGTCGGTGACCACGATCCGCCGGCCCTCGGTGCGCAGCCAACCCCGGCTGGCGAAGGACCCGATCGCCTGGTTGACGCTCTGCCGCGAGCCGCCGGCCATCTCGGCGAGCTGGCTCTGGTTGAGCTCGATGGTGATCATCGGGGCCTGGCTCTCGCCGGCCAGCCGCACCAGCGTCTTGGCCACCCGGCCGGGCAGGTCGAGGAAGACGTGGTCGGCGTTCTGCTCGGTCAGCCGGCGGATCAGCCCGCCGAGCGAGCGCATCACCGCGTCGAGGATGCGCGGGTTGGAGTGCACCAGCTCCATGAACGCGGGCCGGGACAGCGCGAGGGCGGCGCAGTCCTCGATCGCCTCGGCCGACGCCGAACGGGTGGAGGCGTCGAGCAGCGAGACCTCGCCCAGCACGTCCGGGGGCCGGACCACCGACAGCACGGCCCGTTCGCCGGTCGGCGCGGTGCGGAACACGGCCACCGCGCCCCGGCGCAGCACGATCAGGGACTCACCGGGGTCGTTCTCGACGAAGAGCAACTGGCCCTTGCGGTACGTGCGCGGCACCGCCGCCGCGATCACCCGCTGCCGCACCTCCGGCTCCAGGCCGGCGAACATCTCGACACCCGTGAGCGCGTCACCCGGCTCCGGCAGGCGCATCTCCACGGCCCAACCCCTCCCCGGTAAAGGACCTCAACTCGCGGCCGGGTGAACCCGTCAGCCCCCGCCGCGAGGTCGCGAACCGGTTCGGTGTCCGGTAGCGGCACTTATCAGATCATGACGTCCCGGTCGCCCGCTGTACACCCCCGGCGACACTTCCGTAACAGTCCCGAGCTGCGGCGCAGGGCACGTCGCGGCGTACGCGCCCCCGGCTGGCGGCCGGTGGCGCGGGTGGGCGAGGATGGCGGGCGATGGTATACCGCTACTTCTACGACTGCGAGTTCATCGAGGACGGGCGCACCGTCGACCTCGTGTCGATCGGCGTCGTCGACGAGAACGGGCGCGAGTTCTACGCCGTCTCCACGGAGTTCGACGACTCCCGCGCCGTGCCCTGGGTGCGCCGCAACGTCCTGGACCGGCTCCCCTCGCCGGCCGACCGGGCCTGGCGGTCGCGGGAGCGGATCCGCGACGACCTCTACGACTTCCTCCTGGAGCCGATCCGGGGCCGGCCGGGCGAGCAACTGGAGCTGTGGGCCTGGTACGCCGCGTACGACCACGTGGTGCTGGCCCAGCTCTGGGGTTCGATGCCGGGGCTGCCCCGGGAGATCCCCCGGTTCACCAAGGAGCTGCGTCAGCTCTGGGACGACCGGGGCCGGCCGCCCCTGCCGAACGCCGACGCGGCCCGGCACGACGCGCTGGTCGACGCCCGGCACAACCTCGCCCGCTGGCGCGCGATGACGGCCCGCTGACAGGTTTGGCGGGTGCGCTCGGGGGCACGGGTCGGCGAGGAGCCGATCGAGGGAGTGCCGCCATGAGCAGTGAGCCGCCCAGCGCCGTCGACGCCCGCAGCCGGGTGACCGAGCTGGTACGCGCCGCGCGGATCTGCACGCTGACCACCACCGGGCTGGACGGCCGGCTGGTCAGCCGGCCCATGGGCCTACAGGAGGCGGAGTTCGACGGCGACCTGTGGTTCTTCGCGTACGCCGACTCGGCCAAGGTGCGCCAGATCCGGGTCAACCCGGAGGTCAACGTGGCCTTCGCCGACCAGCGCAACCACGCCTGGGTGTCGATCGCCGGCACCGCCCAGGAGGGGTACGACCGCCGGCACGCCGAGCGGCTGTGGCACCCGCTGCTGAAGACCTGGTTTCCCGCCGGCCCGGACACCCCGGGGCTGACCCTGATCAAGGTGCACGCCGGCTCGGCCGAGTACTGGGACTCCCCGGGCGGCAGCGTCGTCAACCTGCTCGGCCTGGCCAGGGCGGCGGTGCCGGGAAGCCGCCGCGGGCGGGGGGAGAACCGCGAGGTGACCTTCTGAGCCCCGGCGGCGCCCGCCCTGGCCCTCGGCGCCCGGCCCTGAGCCCCGGCGGCGCCCGGCCGCCCGGGGCGCGCTGCCGGCGGATTGTCGCGGCGGCTACAGTTCGCAGGGACGGCCCGCCCCGGGCCGGCAACGGTGCCGAGGTCTGATCCGACACTTATCCTGGGGCAAATCGGGCTTCACCTGATGCTCCAGGAGGATGAGCAGATCATGCGTATCGGCGTGCTCACCGGCGGCGGCGACTGCCCGGGTCTCAACGCGGTCATTCGGGCGGTGGTCCGCAAGGGCGTCGCCACCTACGGTCACGAGTTCGTGGGCTTCCGGGACGGCTGGAAGGGCCCCCTGGAGGGCCTGTCCAAGCCGCTCGGCATCGCCGAGGTGCGGGGCATCCTGCCGCGCGGCGGCACCATCCTCGGCTCGTCCCGCACCAACCCGTTCAAGATCGAGAACGGCGTCGAGCGGATCAAGGAGAACCTCGCCGAGCAGGGCGTGGACGCGCTGATCGCGATCGGCGGCGAGGACACCCTGGGCGTCGCCACCAAGCTGCACGAGCTGGGCGTCAACGTCGTCGGCGTGCCCAAGACGATCGACAACGACCTCGGCGCCACCGACTACACCTTCGGCTTCGACACCGCCGTCAACATCGCCATGGAGGCGATCGACCGGCTGCACACCACCGCCGAGAGCCACCACCGCACCCTTGTCGTCGAGGTCATGGGCCGGCACGCCGGCTGGATCGCCCTGCACGCCGGCCTGGCCGGTGGCGCCAACGTCATCCTGCTGCCCGAGCGGCAGTTCGACGTCGAGCAGGTCGCCGGGTACGTCGAGAAGCGCTTCCAGCACCAGTACGCCCCGATCGTCGTCGTCGCCGAGGGCGCCCAGCCGCTCGACGGCCAGATGGTCCTGCACAACCAGGAGCTGGACGCCTTCGGCCACGTCCGCCTCGGCGGCATCGGCCAGTGGCTCGCCGAGCAGCTGGAGGCCAAGACCGGCAAGGAGGCCCGCACGGTCGTGCTGGGCCACATCCAGCGCGGCGGCACCCCGACCGCCTTCGACCGGGTGCTCGCCACCCGGCTCGGCCTCCAGGCGATCGACGCCGCCCACGAGGGCGACTGGGGCAAGATGGTCGCCATGCAGAGCACGGACATCGTCCGGGTCCCGCTGGCCGAGGCCACCCGCGAGCTGAAGACCGTGCCGCTGGAGCGCTACGAGGAGGCCGAGGTCTTCTTCGGCAGCTGACGCCAACCCGGCGCGGGGGGGGGGGGGCCCCCGGGGCCGCCCCGCCCGCCCCCCGGCCCCCCCCCCCCCGGGGGCCCCCCCCGGGGGCGGGCCCCCGCGGGGGGGGCCCCACCCAGGGGGGGGGTGG
>NZ_JBIARA010000036.1:0-28859 GCF_042889525.1 Micromonospora sp. NPDC002575
GAAGAACTCTGCCTTGACCTCAGCGGAAACGACCACGGTCCTCGCAACCCCCAGAAGAACTAGGCGTTGCGAGGACCGCTAGACCCCAAGCAGAATGCGTTAACAGGGGGCCCTTCCTTGCACCTAGAGCGGGATGTTGCCGTGCTTCTTCGGCGGGAGCGTCTCGCGCTTGGTGCGCAGCACCCGCAGCGCCCGGACGATCTGGGCACGCGTCTCGTGCGGCGGGATCACCGAGTCGACGTACCCGCGCTCGGCGGCGATGTACGGGTTGGCGAGGGTGTCCTCGTACTCGGCGATCTTCTCGGCGCGCACGGCGGCCGGGTCCTCGGCGGTGGCCAGCTCCTGCCGGTACAGGATGTTGACCGCGCCCTGCGCGCCCATCACCGCGATCTGCGCGGTCGGCCAGGCGAAGTTCAGGTCCGCGCCGAGGTGCTTGGAGCCCATCACGTCGTACGCCCCGCCGTACGCCTTGCGGGTGATCACCGTGACCTTCGGGACGGTCGCCTCGGCGTACGCGTAGATGAGCTTCGCGCCCCGGCGGATGATGCCGTCCCACTCCTGGCCGGTGCCGGGCAGGAACCCGGGGACGTCCACGAAGGTCAGCACGGGGATGTTGAACGCGTCGCAGGTGCGCACGAACCGGGCCGCCTTCTCCGACGCGGCGATGTCCAGGGTGCCGGCGAGGTGCATCGGCTGGTTGGCCACCACGCCGATTGGGCGGCCCTCGACGCGGCCGAAGCCGACCACCATGTTCTGCGCGTACAGCGGCTGGACCTCCAGGAACTCCCCGTCGTCGAGGACGCGCTCGATGACCCGCTGCATGTCGTACGGCTGGTTGGCCGAGTCCGGGATCAGCGTGTCCAGCTCCCGGTCGGAGTCCGTGACGTCGAGGAGCGCGGGGGCGTCGAAGACCGGCGGCTCGTCCAGGTTGTTCGACGGCAGGTACGACAGCAGCGCCTTGACGTACTCGATCGCGTCGTCCTCGTCCGCGCCGAGGTAGTGCGCGTTGCCGCTGCGCGCGTTGTGCGTCCGCGCGCCGCCCAGCTCCTCCATGCCCACGTCCTCGCCGGTGACCGTCTTGATCACGTCGGGGCCGGTGATGAACATGTGCGAGGTCTGGTCGACCATCACGGTGAAGTCGGTGACCGCCGGGGAGTAGACCGCGCCGCCCGCGCACGGGCCCATGATCAGGGAGATCTGCGGGATGACGCCGCTGGCCCGCACGTTGCGGAAGAAGATCTCGCCGTAGAGCCCGAGGGACGCCACGCCCTCCTGGATGCGCGCCCCGCCGGAGTCGTTGATGCCGATCACCGGGCAGCCGATCTTCATGGCCAGGTCCATCACCTTGACGATCTTGGAGCCGAAGACCTCGCCGAGGGAGCCGCCGAAGACCGTGAAGTCCTGCGCGAAGACGCACACCTGCCGGCCGTCGACCGTGCCGTAGCCGGTGATCACCCCGTCGCCGTACGGGCGGGTGCGCTCCAGGCCGAAGTTGGTGGACCGGTGCCGGGCGAACTCGTCCAGCTCGACGAAGGACCCCTCGTCGAGCAGCAGCTCGATCCGCTCCCGCGCCGTCTTCTTGCCCCGGGCGTGCTGCTTTTCGACCGCACGCGCCGACCCGGCGTGCACCGCCTCGTCGACCCGTCGCTCCAGGTCCGCCAACTTGCCCGCCGTGCTGTGGATGTTGATCCCGGTCTTGTTGGTCACCCACGGAATATAACGATGGTTCAGGCGGCCGGCGGTGTGCAGTACGCCTCAGTAACCGCGCCGGACCAGGCCCGACCCTGAACGAGGCCGGCGTCCGCCGCCGGGCGGCCGGCCGGCGTCCGCCGCCGTGGGCGCGCGGGCCGTAGGCTGGCGGGATGCCCGGCTCGCCGTACACCGACCTGGACCGCCCGCCGCTGTCGGCGGCCCGGCTGCGCCGCGCGCTGACCGCCCCGCACGGCCCGTGGGCCCGGCTGGAGCTGCGCGCCGAGACCGGGTCGACCAACGCGGACGTGGCGGAGGCGGCCCGGTCCGGCGAGCCGGAGGGCCTCGTGGTGGTCGCCGAGCGGCAGACCGCCGGCCGGGGGCGACGCGGCCGGGCCTGGCAGTCGCCGCCCCGCGCCGGCATCGCGACCAGCGTGCTGCTGCGGCCCGGCGAGGCCGTCGCGGAGCGCGGCTGGCCGGCGGTCCCCGCCACCGGGTACGGCTGGCTGCCGCTGCTCGCCGGCGTCGCGCTCGTCGAGGCGGTGGCTCGGCTCGCCGAGCTGGACGCCGCCCTCAAGTGGCCCAACGACCTGCTGATCGGCGACGCCAAGTGCGCCGGCATCCTGGCCGAGGCGGTGCCCGGCCCGACGCCGGAGCAGCCCTCGGCGATCGTCCTCGGCATCGGCCTCAACGTCACCCTGCGCGCCGACGAGCTGCCGGCGAACCCGACCGGCCTGCCGGCCACCTCGCTCCAGCTCGCCGGTGCCGCCGCCACCGACCGGGACCCGCTGCTGCGTGCCCTGCTGCGCTCCGTCGCCGACTGGTACGACCGCTGGCGTCGCGCCGGCGGCGACGCGGTGGCCAGCGGGCTGCGCGAGGCGTACGTGGCGGCCTGCGCGACGGTCGGCCGGCCGGTGCGGGTGCTGCTGCCCGGCGGGCAGGAGGTGACCGGCACCGCGACCGGCGTGGACGCCGACGGGCGGTTGCTGGTCGACACGCCGGCCGGCCCCCGCACCCTGGCGGCGGGCGACGTCCTGCACCTGCGGTGAAAGGAAGGGCCCCCTGTTAACGCCTACGGTAGAGAAGGGTCCCCTTCTCACGCCCGGGGGCGGTCGCGGCGCTGCACGCCCGGGGGGCGGTCGCGGCGCGGCACGCGGGCGGTCGCGGCGCGGCACGCGCGAAAGCCACCGCACCGGGTGATCCGCGCGGGGGCGTCGACCCGCTACGGTCAGCTCGTCCGGTTTCTGGCGAGGAGGTTCGGCGTGGCGTTTCCCGAAGACGTGCTCACCGAGGACGAGCACGTCGTGTTGCACCTGCACCCGCACTGGAAGGCCGTGGTGCGTCCGGTCCTGGTGCTGGTGCTCGCCGTCGCGGCCGTGGTGGCGGGCTGGATCCTGCTCCCGGACGGCGACGCCGCGGCCATCGCGCTGTACGTCCTCGCGGGGCTGGCGGTGCTGCTGGTGCTCTGGCTCGGGCTCTGGCCGTTCCTGGTCTGGCGCAGCACCCACTACCTGTTCACCAACGAGCGCGTGCTGCTCCAGCAGGGCGTCCTCTCCCGGGACCGGCGGGACATCCCGCTCACCCGGATCAACGACCACGCGATGAGTCAGCGTTTCGTCGAGCGGCTGCTCGGCTGCGGCACCCTGACCATCGAGTCGGCCGGCGAGCGGGGGCAGTCGGTGCTCGCCGACGTCCCGCACGTCGACAAGGTCCAGACCAAGTTGTACGAGCTGGTCGAGGCGCACCACGACCGGCACTCCCTCGGCGACGGCGAGATGCGCGACATCCTCGCGGACATGCGCGAGGGCAAGCCGCTGCGCGATCCGTCGGCCTGATCCCGCCGCCCGCCGCCCGCCGCCGCGCTGGGCGGGAGGCGGACGGCGGTCAGCCGGGGCGGAGGGTGAACCAGCCGCGGAAGCGGGTGCGCAGCACCTCCTGTGCCGGCTGACCGTCGGGGCCGAGGCGGAACATGGTGCCGGTGAGGCTGACGGTGCCCAGGCCGGGGCGGGCGGCGGAGGGGCGGGCGCCCATCACGTCGAGGCGGGCCGCCAGGCGGTCGCCGGCGCGGACGGGGGCCAGCCAGCGCAGCTCCTCCAGGCCGGGGGAGGCGTCCGCCGCGGCCCGGGCCAGCACGTGGTCGACGTACGCGCGCATGAAGAGGCTGACCGTGTAGAAGCCGCTGGCGATCAGCCCGCCGTGGTGGCTGGCGGCGGCGCGCTCGGCGTCGACGTGGTACCACTGCGGGTCGAACCGGCGGGCGAAGGCGACCATCTCTGCGCCGTCGACCCGCACCTCGCCGAGGTCGAAGGTGCGCCCGGGCGTCAGGTCCTCGAAGAACAGCTCGGCCGGAGCGCCGGTGCCCGACCGGGCCGGTTGGGTCGCCGGTGTCGCGCCGGTCGGTTCGGTCGCCTCCGTCGCGCCCGCCGCACCGTTCGCGCTCGTCGCCCCGTTCGTGGCCTCCGACCCGTTCGTGGCCTCCGACCCGTCGGCTGCGTTCGGCCCCGCAGCTGCGGCCGGTTGGGGCGCTGCGGCCGGTTGGGGCGCTGCGGTCACGCTCGTCACCTCTGTCACCTCACTCACCGCCGGCGTCGGCGGGTGCCGGCGTGCAGCTCCTCGGCGAGTTCGGCCGCCAGCTCACCGTCGAGCGCGTTGCCGAGCCCCGCGTCGGCCGGCGCGGGCCGGCCCTGTGCGGGTGTCGGCACCCCGTACGCGGTGGCGGGCTCGTCGGGGCCGACCGCCGGCCGCGACCCGGCGGGGCCCGGCTTCGGCTCGGACTCCTCCAGCTCGGTCACGGACTCGGCCAGCTCGGCCACCGGGTCCAGCTCGGCCATCGTGTCCCACTCGTCGCGGGGGATGGTGTGCCAGGTGTCGGTCGCCGGCTCGGCGGGGGCGGGCTGGAAGACGAACGTCCGGTAGGACCAGAAGCGGAACAGGGTGGCCAGCAGCACGCCGCCGGTCTTCGCCACGTTGAGGGCGAGCAGGCTGGTCATGCCGAGGCCGTACTTGGCCGCCGCCAGGACGCCGAGCTCGATGAGCAGGCCGGTCGCGTTGAACAGGAAAAAAAGGGCGTATTCGCGGCGCAGGGCGGATTTCGGGCGATCCCGGTACGTCCAGTGCCGATTCATCAGATACGACGTGATCGTCGCCACGATGGTGGCGACGACAGTTGCCTTCAATTGGCCGTCGCGGAACACCGTGAGTGCCAGCGCGTTGAACACCGCGTAATTGATGGCGGTGTTGATGCCGCCGACGACGCCGAACTTGAGCGCCTCGTGGATGAACTTCTGCCAGCGCTCAGGCAGCAGACGGACAAGACGCATGCGCAACACCTTAGGCGAGTGGGCGGGCCGGGCCGGTCCGGCCGGACGAGATGGGCGGCGGGTCACGCCGGAGGATCCCGGTCGGTTGCCGCATCCGAGGCCGTCCGGGCTCCCGCTTCCGCGACCCTCGGGGTTCCCGCTTCGGCGAAGACGAACCGTCGGTACGACCAGAACCGGAACAGCGTGCCGAGCCCGGTGCCCACGACGAAGCTGGCGATGTTGTCGGCGAGCGCGGTCTGGAAGACCCCGGGCCAGATGGCGCCCAGGCCGTACCGGCTGATGGCGAGGCAGGCCACCGCGATGCCCATGCCCACCCCGTTGAAGAAGAAGAACAGCGCGTACTCGCGCGCGGGGTTGGAGCGTTGGCGGTGCCGCCACGTCCAGAACCGGTTGCCGAGGAAGGCCAGGCTCGCGGCGATCACCGTGGAGATCGTCTTCGCGGTGACCTGCTCGACGCCCCGCGCGGCGAGGTAGTTGAACAGGGCGATGTCGACGACGAACGCGACGCTGCCGACGGTGGCGAACTTGCTCAGCTCGCGGATCAGGTGACCGAAGCGGTCGATGAGGGCACGGACGATGCCGGGTCGGGTCGGCGGGGACCCTGGTTGGTCACCGGTCATCGTCGCGGCCACCCGCTGAGCGTACCGGTTGCCCGCTGTGCGGGCGGGTAGCTGCGGCCGGTCGGAACCGGTGGCGCGGCCGGGCGGCCGGGGGCGGACGGAGCGTAACCGGCCGGAAGGCAATTCGCGGATCGTTTCGGGAATGCGCATCCGCGCTCAGCTTCGCGCATTCCGTCGGCGCTTCACGGATGTCACCGGAACCCTCGTCCGCATCACCCGTCGCGCCCGGCCCGTCAGTTCTCGCAGGGCCTGGACCTCGGCGAAGGTCGCGGAAGAATTTGCGTGAAACTGCGCGTGAAAGCGGGTATCAGATCGCGATGCCGCAGCGTGCCCGTACCTTGTGCAGTTCTTCACAACCAGTCCCACTGACTCGCGACGTCGCCCGGTTTACGCTGAGGCCAATCCCAGGTTTCCACGAAGGCGACGCCTCGCGCCGTCACCACTCGTGCATGCCGCAGTCCGGTCAGCGTCGACCACAAGGAGATGTGTCATGGTTGCTCCGGCCACCGTTCGGGGGATCGATCAGGCCCCGACGTCCCACCCCAAACTGCTCGCCTGGGTCCGTGAGGTAGCGGAACTGACCACTCCCGACCGGGTCGTCTGGGTGGACGGGTCCGATGAGGAGTGGCGTCGCCTCACCGACGAACTCGTCGCCAGCGGCACCCTGATCCGGCTCAACCCGGAGAAGAAGCCGAACTCGTTCTACGCCCGCACCGACCCCTCGGACGTCGCCCGCGTCGAGGAGCGCACGTTCATCTGTTCGGTGGACTCCGCGGACGCCGGCCCCACCAACAACTGGATGGCGCCGGCCGAGATGAAGCGGACGATGACGCAGCTCTACCGCGGCAGCATGCGCGGTCGCACCATGTACGTCATCCCGTTCTGCATGGGCCCCGTCGAGGCCGAGAACCCCATGTTCGGGGTCGAGATCACCGACAGCCCGTACGTGGTGGCCTCGATGCGCATCATGACCCGGATGGGCGCGAAGGTCCTGGCGGCGATGGGCGACGACGCGGACTTCGTGCACGCCCTGCACTCGATCGGCGCCCCGCTCGCGCCCGGCCAGCAGGACGTGGCCTGGCCGTGCAACGAGACGAAGTACATCTCGCACTTCCCGGAGACCCGGGAGATCTGGTCCTACGGCTCCGGCTACGGCGGCAACTCGCTGCTCGGCAAGAAGTGCTACTCGCTGCGCATCGCCAGCGTGATGGGCCGGGACGAGGGCTGGCTCGCCGAGCACATGCTGATCCTCAAGATCACCTCGCCGGAGGGGCGGGTCTACCACGTCGCCGGGGCGTTCCCGTCGGCCTGCGGCAAGACCAACCTGGCCATGCTGGAGCCGACCATCCCCGGCTGGAAGGTCGAGACGATCGGCGACGACATCGCCTGGATGCGGTTCGGCCCGGACGGCCGGCTCTACGCGGTGAACCCGGAGTACGGCCTGTTCGGCGTCGCCCCGGGCACCGACTGGAAGACCAACGCCAACGCGATGCGCACGCTCGACCGGGGCAACTCCATCTTCACCAACGTCGCCCTCACCGACGACGGCGACATCTGGTGGGAGGGCATGGGCGAGCCGCCGGCGCACCTGGTCGACTGGAAGGGCAACGACTGGACGCCGCAGAGCGAGGGCCTGTCCTCGCACGCGAACAGCCGGTTCTGCACCCCGATCACGCAGTGCCCGATCCTCGCCGACGACTACTACGACCCCAACGGGGTGCCGATCGACGCGATCCTGTTCGGCGGCCGGCGGCGGGACACCATCCCGCTGGTCACCGAGGCCCGGGACTGGGTGCACGGGGTCTACCTGGGGGCGACGCTGTCCTCGGAGACCACGGCCGCCGCGTCCGGCGCGGTCGGCGTGGTGCGCCGCGACCCGATGGCGATGCTGCCGTTCATCGGCTACCACGCCGGTGACTACTTCCGGCACTGGATCGAGATGGGCAAGGGCGTCGACGGCGACGAGGCCAAGCTGCCCAAGGTCTACTACGTCAACTGGTTCCGCAAGGACGCCGAGGGCAACTTCCTCTGGCCGGGCTTCGGCGAGAACGCCCGGGTGCTCAAGTGGATCATCGAGCGGATCGAGGGTCGCGCCGACGCCGTCGAGACCCCGATCGGCATGGTCCCGGCGCAGGACGCGCTGGACGTCGACGGCCTCGACATGACCCCGGAGGACGTCCGGATCGCCCTGAAGGTCGACCCGGACGAGTGGCGCGAGGAGCTGCCGCTGGTCACCGAGTGGTTCGAGAAGTTCGGCGACAAGCTGCCCGGCGTCCTCTGGGCCGAGCTCGACGCGCTGCGCGCCCGGCTCGACCAGGAACAGCCCCGCCGGTAGGTGTGCCGGTTGCCCGCACCGGGCACCATCGGATGCCATGAGGACGGCCGCCGCGACCACCGAGGTCCGGCGGCCGTCCGCCGTCCGGGCCCTGACCACCCTGCTGGCCGTCACGGCGGCGGCCACCGTCGTGGTCGAGCTGCTCAACTGGTGGTACGCCCCGGAGCAGGGCTTCGGCCTGGCCGTGCGCACCGGCTGGGCGATGCTGCGCTCGCTGGGCTTCCTGCTGCTGATCGGGCACGTGCGCCGGGGACGCGCCCTGGCCCGGCCGTTCGGGCTGATCCTCGCCGTCACCACCGTCTTCGCCGTCGGCCGGCTGGTCGTGCCGAGGCAGGGCGTGCCGCCGCTGCCAGGGCTGCTCGGCTTCGCCCTGCTCACCGGGCTCTGCGTGGCGGTCGTCTGGCTGTTCTACCGCTCCGACGCCGTCGCCGGCCACCTGGTCCGGCACCGCAGGGGCCTGGTCGTCGAGGGCGGGACGATCGCCTGGCGGGAGGTCGCCCCGAAACGACCCCCGGTCACCGGCTGGCTGCTCACCAGCCGGGCCGCCGCGTTCACGTACAGCCCACTGATGCTCGTCCCGGCCCTGGTGGCCGTCGGCGTCGTGTTCGACGGCCGGCCCGCCGCCGGGCCCGCCGTGCTGTTCTGGTTCGCCGCCGGGATCGCCGTCAGCTACGCCGTGCTGTTCTGCACCGCCTTCCTCCTGCGCGGCCGGCGCTGGGCCCGCCGCCTGCTGGTCGCGATCACCCTCGGCGTGCTCGCCGTGGACCTGCCGCTGTGCTGGTGGCTGCTCGGCGTCGACGGCCTGGTCCGCGACGGCGCCCCGTTGCTCGCCGCCGCCGTCCTGGCGTTGTACGGGGTGTGGCGCGCCGGCCGGGCGGAGGCCACGCCGACGCCGGGCTGAGCCGCGCGGGACAGGGGAGACGCGATGGGGGACGAGTACGACGTGGCGGTGGTCGGTGCGGGTCCGGCCGGGGCCGCCGCCGCGCTGGCCGCCCGCCGGGCCGGCGCGCGGGTGCTGCTGCTGGACCGGGCCGACTTCCCCCGGGACAAGGCGTGCGGGGACGGCGTCGCCGCGCACGCGCTGGACGTCCTCGCCCGGCTGGGCGTCGCCGGCGCCGTCGACGGGTACGCCCCGCTGCCCCGGATCCGGCTGGTCGGCCCCGGCGGCGACGCGGTGGCGCGGGCGCTGCCCCGGCCCGCGTACACGGTGCCCCGGGAGGTGTTCGACGCCCGGCTCGTGGCGGCGGCGGTCGCGGCCGGCGCGGAGCTGCGCCGGCACGTTGTGCGGCGGGTCGAGCCGAGCGGCGGGCGGGTCGTGCTCGACGGCGAGATCGCCGCGCGGGCCGTGGTCGGGGCGGACGGCGCGTCGTCGGTCGTGCGGCGGGCGCTCGGCCACCCGGTGAACCCCGACCGCCACCTGGCCCTGGCGATGCGGGGATACGCGCCGGCCCGTCCCGGCCCGCCCGAGCAGCTCATCGTCACCTCCGGCCCGCGCTGGCCGGCGTACGCCTGGTCGTTCCCGATCGGCGACGGCCGGGCGAACGTCGGGTACGGGGAGGTGCTGCGCGGCGAGCCGCTGACCCGGGCGCACCTGCTGGACCGGCTGGCCGCGCTGCTGCCCGACGTCGACCCGGCGACGGTGACCGGGCTGCGCGCCCACCACCTGCCGCTGTCCACGCACCGCCCGCCGCCCGGGCGGGGCCGGCTGCTGCTCGCCGGGGACGCGCTGTCGTTGATCAACCCGTTCACCGGGGAGGGGATCTTCTACGCGCTGCTCTCCGGCGCGCTGGCCGGCGCGGCGGCGGCCGGCGATCCCGCCCACGCCGCCCGCGGCTACGCCGCCGCGCTGCGCCGCCGCCTCGGCGTGCACCTGCGGCACAGCTCGGCCGCGGCCTGGCTGGCCCGCCGCCGGTGGGTCGTCGACGCGGCGGTGCGGGCGGCCCGGCGCGACGAGCGGGTCTTCGGCACGGTCGTCGAGCTGGGTCTCGGCGACGGTCGGCTGGACGCGCGGACCCTCGCGATGATCGGTGTCGGTCTCTCGGCGCGGCATCGGCCACCGAAGGGTTGAAGCGCGCGCGGGGTCGCTACTCTGCAAGGTGATGACTCTGCGGAATCTCCTCTACTCCGTGTACGAGCGGCGGCTGACGGCCACGCTCGCGGGCAAGCCGGTGCCCCGGCACGTGGGCGTCATGTGCGACGGAAACCGTCGCTGGGCGCGGGAGATGGGCTTCGTCGACCCGAACGACGGGCACCGCATGGGCGCGGAGCGGATCAAGGAGCTGCTGCGCTGGTGCGACGCCGCCGGCGTCGGGCACGTGACGCTGTGGCTGCTGTCGACGGACAACCTGTCCCGCCCGGCGGAGGAGCTGGACCCGCTGCTGCAGATCATCGAGGACCTGTCGACCGAGCTGGCCGAGGAGGGCAACCCCTGGCGGCTGCGCATGGTCGGCGCGCTCGACGTGCTCCCGGCGCACCACGCGGCGGCGCTCAAGGCCGCCGAGGAACGCACCCGGCAGCGCACCGGCGGCGCGCAGGTCAACATCGCCGTCGGGTACGGCGGCCGGCGCGAGATCGCCGACGCCGTCCGCTCGTTGCTGCACGAGCACGCGGCGGCCGGCGGCACCATCGAGGAGCTGGCCGAGACCCTCGACGTCGACCACATCTCCGAGCACCTCTACACCCGGGGCCTGCCCGACCCGGATCTGATCATCCGGACCAGCGGCGAGCAGCGCCTGTCGGGCTTCATGCTCTGGCAGTCGGCCCACTCGGAGTTCTACTTCTGCGAGCTCAACTGGCCCGACTTCCGCCGGGTCGACTTCCTGCGCGCCCTGCGCTCGTACGCCAACCGGCAGCGCCGCTTCGGCGTCTGACCCGCCCGGGCGCGCCCAGGACGGGGCGGTGGCCGGGGCGCGCCCGGCTCACCGCAGGCGCGGCAGGGCCTCGGTGAGGAAGTCGCCGAGGGCGGCGGGGGAGTCGATGGTCAGGTCGGCGGCCTCGGCGACCTCGTGGCCGGTCTCCGGGTTGGCCACGGCCACGCAGACCCCGAGGAACTCCGGGTCCGCCGCCGACCGGGCGCGCAGCGCCGCGAACGCCTTGATGTCGGAGACGTCGTCGCCGAAATACCATGCCCCGCCGGCGTCCCGGACCACCTCGCCGATCACCATGCCCTTGTCGCGGTCGACCGGGGGCTTGATCTCCAGCACCATCCGGCCGGCCTGCACGCGCAGCCCGAGCCGCTCGGCCTGGGCCTCGCCCCACTCCTCCACGACCTCGCGGAGCTGGGGGGCGGTGCGCCAGTGCAGCGCCACGGAGAGCCGCTTGAACTCCACCAGCGCGCCGGGCGGCAGCTCGGCGCGGGCGAGGTCGGCCAGCTCCCGCATGGTCGGCACCCAGGGCAGCGCGGCGGGCTCGGTGACGGTCTCGCCGCCGGAGTGGCTGTGCTCCAGGCCGTAGAGGCCGTAGAGGTCGATGCCGGCCAGCCCACCGAGGTGGTCGCGGAGGAACTCCACCGGGCGGGCGGAGACGATGGCGACGCGGCGCACCAGCGGCGCGAGGGCCTCGATCGCGGCCAGCACCTTCGGCGCGGGCTGCACGGCGGTCGGGTCGTCGTCGACGGGCGCGAGTGTGCCGTCGAAGTCGAAGAAGAGGACGGTGTCGGACGCCCGGCCGGCGGTCGCCTGCCAGGCCTGGTCGGCGTCCAGCGGGGTCTTCGGCTGCTGGTTGCCCAGATTCAACGGCGGCACGCGCGACAGCGTACCCCGGCGCGGGCCACTCATTCGTGGTCGAGACGAGGCGCTGCGGCCAGGACCCGGTCAGCGTTCGGCGGCCCCCCGGCCCCGGCGTCCGAACGGAAGGACCTCGGCGTCCTGGCCGTGGCTGAGCAGGTAACCCTCCACGAAGCCGGCGTTGCGGTCGCCGGTGCGCGTCTCGATCTCGGCGAGCCGGGCCACCAGGAACTCGGTGAGCGCGCTGATCCGGTCGTTGAGCCGTTCGTGCAGCTCGGCGACGACGGCCAGGACGACCGCGGTGCCGGCGGTGGTGAGGGCGAGGAGGTTGGCGACCACGGGAAGCTCCCCCTCGCCGACCACGCCGATCACCACGTTGCCGGTCAGGGCCGAGGTCAGCGCCACCGCCGCGACCACGACTGCGAACCACTTCAGGGTCATCGACAGACCCCTCCTTCTGTCCCGCAGGGCTGGGTGCGGCCTTGTCCCGTCCCCCGCCGACGACGAGCCCAAGCAGTACGGATAGGACGCTAGCGTGCCCGTTCCGGCCCCGGAGCGAAACGATTGGGTACGGTCCACCGTTCTTTCGCCATCTGAGGAACTAGCCCGCCCGATTACCCCTTTTTCGGACATCTGTCGGGAGACTTGGGCGATACGCGAGGTATCTAATGGTTTCTCGGATGTGGAACTTCTCCGCGTCGGAGACGTGGGGGTCGACCAGCCGGCGCAACAGCGCCTCGACGTCCGGGTCCATCGGGGGCGGGGCGGTGGCCGCCCGGGGGGTGGTGGCGCGCTCCCAGCCCAGCGCTGCGAAGGCCGCCGTCGGGCTGAGGCCGAGCCCCTCGCAGAAGGCGACCACCCGCTCGGCCTCGGGGTCGCTGGCCCAGTCGCCGCGCACCCAGCGGTTGATGGTCTGCCGGGAGACCCCGGTGCGGCGGGAGACCTCGGTGCCGCTCCAGGCGCGCATGGCCCGGGCGTCGTCGAGGGCCCGGCGGACGAAGGCGGCGAAGGCGATCTTCCGGGCGTGAGCGCTCTCGGTCACCCCGTGACGGTACGGCCAGCCGGATCCACTGGGGACGCCGGGCGCGCCAATGTCACGTGAATGAGACGCACGTAACTGGTCGTGCCCGGCCCTTCGTGAGGGTGATTCCAAGCCGTATCACCTGCGCAGGATAGGAGCACGTCAGTGGCGGGGTAATCGGACGAAAAGCTGATACTGTCACGTTCATGGGACAGTTTACCGTGTGTCACGTGCACGAGACGACTGGTGCTCGCCTGCGTCCCTTCCCCGTCCGCAGGGGGGCACGGTGACCGAACTCGCCACCCGTGAGCAGGCGTTCGGCCTGGTCGCGGAGGGAGTGGCCGCGGGGTTGAGCGCCCCCTGGCGGCTCTACCTCGCCCGCGGCTGCCGCTACCTGTCGCTGAACGTGGGCGACCGGGCGGAGTGGGACGCCTGGCGGACCCACCTCAACTGCCCGGAGCTCAGTGTCCGGGTCTACGACGCCGGCGGCGAGATCCGCCGCTGCTCCGTCGCCGAGCTCGTGCTCGACGGGTGCCGGATCAGCGTCGAGCTGGTCGAGGAGGTCAGCACCGACGACCTGGAGCGGCTGCTGGTCGCCGACCCGACCGGCACCGGTGTCGACCCCGCCGGCACGGACCCGACCGGCACCGACCCCACCGGCACGGAACCGGAGGAGCGGTGAGCCCCTTCGTCGCGGTCGTCCTCGTCCTCGTCCTCGGCTCGGCCAGCTACGCCGCCGGACGGCTGCACGGCCAGCTCAGCTACCGCATCGGCTACCGGTTCGGCTACCGGCAGGGCTACTACGACGGCGACCGGGGCGCGTGGAACCGCCGCCGCCGGGAGGCCCAGGCCGCCATCGCCTCGGCCCTCGCCGGCCCCCCGCCGGCCGTCCGGCGCGGCCCGACCGCGCGGCAGGGCACCACGTACACCGGCTCCGCCTTCGCCGCCTCCGCCGCGCCCCCCGCCCCGCTGGCGAACCCGGCCGGCGTTGTCGCGGTCGCCGCCACGGCCAGCGCCGGCGTCCGGGCGGCGGCCGGCGGCCCGGCGGGCGTCGGCGGCCGGCACCCCGCCGTCCTGGTCCGGTGGCAGAACTGACCCGGCCGACGGACCCGGTGCGACGTCCGCGGCGGACGCGCACCGCCGGGACCACGTCAGACCGGTGACGGTGGTCCCACCGGCCGGGATGCGCGCAGGGGGCATGCATCCCGGCCGGCCCGCCGCGCCCGTTCACCGGCGCGTCTCCCGAGATCCACGAGCCAACCTCTAGCCGGGACGCCGTGGCGCGGCTAGCGTCTAGTCATGGCGCGGGATTCCCCCCGGGCCAGCCGGCCAGCCCGGATTCTGCGACCTCGCGCACGGGGCCCGCATCCGACCCCGTGTCCCCGGGCACCGGACGAGGCGGAACGCGGATGGCCGGGTGCCCATCCGCCGGAGCAGGCCTGTGACGACTCGCCGTACCCTCGCCGGTGCCGACCAGACCCCGGCCGCGACTGCCACGACCCGCCGCGCCACCCGGAGCCGCCGCGCGGCGACGCCGGTCGAGCCCGAGGAGCCCCGACCAGCCGGCCAGGCGTTCGTCCTGGACACGTCGGTCCTGCTCTCGGACCCGGCGGCCTTCCACCGGTTCGCCGAGCACGAGGTGGTCCTGCCCCTCGTGGTCATCTCCGAGCTGGAGGGCAAGCGGCACCACCCCGAGCTGGGCTGGTTCGCCCGGCAGTCCCTGCGCATGCTGGACGAGCTGCGCGTGCGCCACGGCCGGCTGGACCGGCCGGTGCCCGCCAACGACGCCGGCGGCACCCTGCGGGTGGAGCTGAACCACACCGACGACGGCGTGCTGCCCCCCGGCTTCCGCAACGAGTCCAACGACGCCCGGATCCTCTCGGTGGCGCTCAACCTGGCCGCCGAGGGGCGGGACGTGACGCTGGTGAGCAAGGACATGCCGCTGCGGGTCAAGGCGGCCTCGGTCGGGCTGCGCGCCGACGAGTACCGGCACGGCCAGGCCAGCGACCCGACCTGGACGGGGATGTCCGAGCTGGCGCTGGGCGACGACGAGATCTCCGCGCTCTACGCCGGCGAGACCCTCGACCTGGACGGAGCGGCCGGGCTGCCCTGCCACACCGGCCTGGTGCTGCACTCCGGGCGCGGCTCCGCGCTCGGCCGGGTGCTGCCCGACAAGACGGTCCGGCTGGTCCGGGGCGACCGGGAGGCGTTCGGCGTCCACGGCCGCTCGGCCGAGCAGCGGGTCGCCCTCGACCTGCTGCTGGACGAGTCGATCGGGATCGTCTCGCTGGGCGGGCGGGCCGGCACCGGCAAGTCGGCGCTGGCGCTGTGCGCGGGCCTGGAGGCGGTGATGGAGCGTCGCCGGCACAAGAAGGTGATCGTCTTCCGCCCGCTGTACGCCGTCGGCGGCCAGGAGCTGGGCTACCTCCCCGGCTCCGAGACGGAGAAGATGTCGCCCTGGGCGCAGGCCGTCTTCGACACCCTCGGCGCGGTGGTGCACGAGAACGTGCTGGAGGAGGTCATGGCGCGGGGGATCCTGGAGGTCCTGCCGCTCACCCACATCCGGGGCCGCAGCCTGCACGACGCCTTCGTCATCGTCGACGAGGCCCAGTCGCTGGAGCGGGGCGTCCTGCTCACCGTGCTCTCCCGGATCGGCCAGGGGTCGCGGGTGGTGCTCACCCACGACGTCGCCCAGCGGGACAACCTGCGGGTAGGCCGGCACGACGGCGTGACCGCGGTGATCGAGACCCTGAAGGGGCATCCCCTGTTCGCACACGTCACGCTGAACCGGTCCGAGCGGTCGCCGATCGCGGCGATGGTGACGGATCTGTTGGAGGAGATCCCGTTCTGACCGAGATCATGCCTGTCTAGTCACCCTTTAGCATGATTCTGCCTGTGGCCCAGATCACAATTGGGGCTGGTGGTTTCCCATCAGCCTCACTGTGCGCGATGGTGTCCATCGAGCGTCCACGCACCGCCAAGATCGTCCGTTCCCGTCGGGCACCCGACGGCGAGGAGCGGCAAGGGCGAGTGCGTCGGCTGCGACCGGCAGGGTCGGGGCGCTCACGGCGCGGGCCGGGTCCCTCCTCGGGCCAGGGTCGCGCCGTGTCCGTGCCCCCGACGAAGGGACCACTTCGTGAGTCGGCTGTGGAGCCGGTTCGGCGCCCGTACCGCCGCCGTCGCACTGCTCTCCGTGGGCGTTGCCGGCGGCTTCTATCTGGGCGAAGACCGGGAAACCCAGCAACAGGGCCTGACCGCGCAGGTCGGCCTCCAGGTGGACCAGGCCGAGTTCGACTACCAGCGCGAGCGGCAGGCCCAGCACCGGATCGTCTCCGCCGAGAAGCGGGCCGCCGAGTACCAGGCCGAGAAGCGGGCCGCCGCGGCGGCCAAGGAGGCCGCCGACCGGGCCCGCGAGGCCGAGGCGGCGTCCCGCAAGCGCGAGCGCGAGGCGGCGGCGAAGAAGGCCGCGGAGAAGGCGGCGGCGGCCAAGGCGGGCAAGCCGTACGACGGCCCGATCCCCGCCTCGTGCAGCGAGTACGGCGGCAACCGGAAGATCGGCTGCGCGCTGATGATCGACGCCGGCTTCGGCATCGACCAGTTCCCGTGCCTGGACAAGCTCTGGACCAAGGAGAGCGGCTGGAACCCCAAGGCCCACAACTCCTCGTCCGGCGCGCACGGCATCCCGCAGGCGGTGCCGGGCAGCAAGATGGCCTCGGTCGGCGACGACTGGGAGACCAACCCGGCCACCCAGATCAAGTGGGGCCTCGGCTACATCAAGGGCCGCTACAGCTCGCCGTGTTCGGCGTGGAGCCAGTCGCAGAGCGAGGGCTGGTACTGATCCGCTGAGCACTGCCTCATCGAGCACCGCGACGGCGGGGCGGACGCGTTTGCGGCGTCCGCCCCGCCGTCGTCGTTTCCGCCGGCGGCCCCGCCGCCCGGGTGGCGGTCGGGCGGGATTGCTGATAGCTGTTTGGGCATGACGCTGCACGACGGCCCCCCTGGCGGCGACCCGCGACGCTTCGGCACCGAGGCCTTCTACGCCTCGATCGGCCGCGCCTTCGTCGCCATGTGCGCCGTCGTGCCGGTGCTCTTCCTGGTCGAGGCCCTCGACGTCGGCCTCGGCATCGACCTCGACCTGGCCGGCGGCATCATCCCGCGGCACATCGACGGGCTCGACGGGGTGCTCTTCTCGCCGTTCCTGCACGCCGACTTCAACCACCTCTACAGCAACAGCGTGCCGCTGATCCTGCTCGGCACCTTCGTGCTCGCCGCCGGCTTCCGGCGGTTCATGTGGTCCACCCTGGTCATCGTGCTGGTCAGCGGGCTGGGCGTGTGGTTCACCGGCTCACCCAACTCGGTCGTGGTCGGGGCCAGCGGCGTCATCTTCGGCTACCTGGGCGTCCTGCTCACCCGGGGCGTGGTCGAGCGGAGCTGGTGGAACTTCGCGGTCGTGCTGCTGGTCGGCCTGCTCTACGGCTGGCAACTGCTCGGCATCCTCCCCACCGACGAGCGGATCTCCTGGCAGGGGCACCTGTTCGGGCTGGTCGGCGGCGTGGTCGCCGCGATCCTGTTCCGGCGTCGCCGGGCCGAGGACGACCCGTACGACCTGGACTCCCCGCCCCTGCGGGGGTAAGGAAGGGCCCCCTGTTAACGCCTGCGGTAGAGAAGGGCACCCTTCTCACCCGGCGCGCTGGGGCGCGACCGCGCCCGACGTGGGACGGTGCTTGATCCGGACCCGGCGCGCGCCTACCGTCGGCATCAGCACGCGTTGATCCGTGAGCGGAAAGCGACGGTACGCTATGCCCGAGGTCGATGTCGCAGTGATCGGTGCGGGGCCGACGGGCCTCTTCGCCGCGTACTACGCCGGGTTCCGGGGGCTCTCCGTCGCCGTGGTCGACGCGCTGCCCGAGGCCGGCGGCCAGATCACCGCGATGTACCCGGAGAAGCTGATCCTCGACGTGGCCGGGTTCCCGGCCGTCAAGGGGCGGGACCTGGTGGCCAACCTGGTCGCCCAGGCCGCGCCGTTCCAGCCGAGATACCTGCTCGGCACCCGGGCCGAGAAGCTGTCGCACACCGACGGGCAGCCGGTGCTCGGCCTCGCCGGTGGCGAGCAGCTCACCTGCGGGGCGGTGGTCATCACCGGCGGCCTGGGCAGCTTCACCCCGCGTCCGCTGCCGGTCGCCGACAGCTTCACCGGCACGGGGATCGTCTACTTCGTTCCGGAGCCGGCCGCGCTGGCCGACCGGGACGTGCTGATCGTCGGCGGCGGCGACTCCGCGTTCGACTGGGCGCTGGCGCTGGAGCCGCTGGCCCGCTCGGTGACCCTGGTGCACCGGCGGGAGCGGTTCCGCGCGCACGCCGCCACCGTCGCCCGGGTGCAGCAGTCGTCCGTGCGGATCGTCGTCAACGCCGAGGTCACCCGGCTGCACGGCGACAGCGCGGTGACCGGCGTGGAGATCACCGTGAAGGGCGCGCCGCCCGAGGCGTTGCCCGTGGACACGGTGGTGGCCGCCCTCGGTTTCACCGCCGACCTCGGCCCGATCGCCGAGTGGGGGCTGCGGCTGGACCGCCGGCACATCCTGGTGGACAGCGCGATGGCGACGAACCTGCCCCGGGTCTTCGCCGCCGGGGACATCACCGAATACCCGGGCAAGGTGCGGCTCATCGCCACGGGCTTCGGGGAGGCCGCGACGGCGGTCAACAACGCCGCCGTCGCCATCGACCCGTCCGCCCACCTCTTCCCGGGCCACTCCTCCGACGCACCCTGACCGCGCCCCGGTCAGCGGGGGAGGCCGATGAGGTCGGCCATCAGTCCGGTCTGGTGCGCGAAATACTCGGCGCGGTGCGGCAGGGTGCGGTCGATCCGGCCGAACAGCTCGAAGCTGATCAGGCCGAAGAGCTGCGTCCAGCCGGCCATGCAGCGGGCGAGCAGCGCCTCGGGCAGCCCCGGGGCGAGGGCGGCGGCGATCTCCGCGAGGTCCGCCCGCAGCGGCTCGGGCAGCTCGCCGGGATCGGGGGCGGCGATGCGGCCGGCGGCCAGCCCGTCGCGAAGGATGCCGACCAGCACGGCCGGCGGGCGCATCGCCGGCCCGAGCGTGTCGGCCGGGGCGGCGTAACCGGGGACCGGGCTGCCGTAGAGCAGGGCGTACTCGGCGGGGTGGGCCAGGGCCCAGTCCCGGGCCGCCCGGCAGGCGGCGTGCCAGCGCCCGCGCGGGTCGAGCCGGTCCGCGCCCGCGTCGGCCGCCTCCACGGCCGCTCCCAACGCGTCGTACGCCTCGACGATCAGCGCGGTGAGCAGGTCGTCGCGGCTCGGGAAGTAGCGGTAGAGGGCCGAGGAGACCATCCCCATGTCCCGGGCGACCGCGCGCAGGCTGAGGTTGGCGCCGTCGGTGGCGAGGTGGCGGCGGGCGACGGCCTTGATCTCGTCGAGCATCTCGGCGCGTACGCGGGCGCGGATCGAGGGAGCGGGCATGCCCCCACTCTGCCACGCTGGAGAGCGCGGATCAACATAGAGAGCACCGCTCTTGACGGCGGCCCCTCCGAGGCGTCATGCTGGGTGCACCAGATCGAGAGCGCCGCTCTCGTTCCGTACCCCCGATTCGAAGGGTGACCTGTGATGTCGCTGCATGTGATCGTCGGCACCGGACCCGTCGGCACCGCCACCGCCCACCTCCTGGCAGCCGCCGGCGAGCGGGTCCGGGTGGTCACCCGGCGCGGCACCGGCCCGGAGCACCCGGCCGTCGAGCGGGTCGCCGCCGACGCCGCCGACCCGGACCGGCTCGCCGCCCTCGCCGACGGCGCGGTCGCGCTCTACAACTGCGCCAACCCGGCCTACCACCGCTGGCCGACGGACTGGCCGCCGCTGGCCGCCGCGCTGCTCACCGCCGCCGGGCGCGCCGGAGCCGTGCTCGCCACGGTCGGCAACCTCTACGGGTACGGGCCGGTCGACGGACCGATGACCGAGGACACCCCGACGGTGGGGGGCGGCACGAAGGGGCAGGTCCGCAACCGGATGTGGGCCGAAGCGGTCGCCGCCCACCGGGCGGGGCGGGTCCGGGTGACCGAGGTGCGCGGCTCCGACTACCTCGGCATCGGCGCGCTGTCGCTGCCGATGATGCTGCTGCCCCGGGTGCTCGACGGACGCCGGGCGGTGCTGCCCGTCGACTTCGACGCCCCGCACACCTGGACGTACGTCGACGACGTCGCCCGTACCCTCGTGCGGGCCGCCGCCGACGAGCGCGCCTGGGGCCGGGCCTGGCACGTGCCCAGCCCGCCCGCCGTCTCCGCGCGCGAGCTGGCCGTGCGGGCCGCCGCCCTGGCCGGCGCCCCCGCCCCGAGGCTCACCCGGCTGCCGTACCCGGCGCTGTGGCTGGGCGGGCTGGCCAACCCGTTCGCGCGGGAGCTACGCGAGACGGCGTACCAGTTCGACCGGCCCTTCCTGATGGACTCGACCGCGGCCACCGAGACCCTCGGCGTCGAGCCGACCCCGCTGGGCAGCGCGCTCGCACAGACCGTCGCGGCCCTGCGCGCAACCCCCGCCCCCCGTCGCCCGCTGCGCTGAGCGGGAAGCTGCGGTGAGAAGGGTGACCTTCTCTACCGTAGGCGTTAACAGGGGGCCCTTCCTTACCGGCGGGCCGGAGGCCCGAAGGCGGCGAGCAGCGCGGCGAACAGGGTGAGCACGGCGCCCAGCAGCGTGTTCACCCCCGGGTGCGACGCCGTGGTCGGCAGCACCACGTCCAGCAGGGCCGCGCCGACGACCTGCCCGGCGATGGTGGCCAGGCCGAGCAGCAGCACCCCGGTGAACCGCACGACGGCGGCGGCGACCGCGATGAAGACGATGCCGACCGGGCCGCCCAGGTAGAGCCACGGCTCGGTCGGGAGGCCGCCGTCCGGGCGACCCCGGACGGCCACCTCCACCACGAACGCGGCGAGCAGCACCACGGTGCCGACGGCGAAGTTGACCAGCGTCGCGGCCAGCGTGCTGCCGGTGGCCGCCCGGACCCGGCCGTTCATCGCCTGCTGCCAGGCGACGCCCACCCCGGCCAGCAGCGGCAGCAGCGCCAGGCCCAGCGTGCCCGGGTCGCCGAGCCGGCCGCCGACGGCCAGCACCACGGCCACCACGGTCAGCGCCGCGCCGACCAGGCGGTTCGGGGTGACCGCCTGCCGGCCGGCGGGGCCGAGCCCGGCCCGGTCGACCAGCAGGCTGCTGCCGGACTGCCCGGCGACCGCCGCCACGGTGAAGACCGCCACGCCCAGCGCGCCGATGGTCAACCCCTGGGCGGCCACGAAGAGCGCCCCGCAGGCGCCGCCGAGGCACTGCCACGGCCGCAGCGAGCCGTCGGCCAGCGCCGCCCGCAGCGTGGCCAGGCCCCGCCGTCCAGCCGGGATGGCCGGCACCAGCACCAGCAGCACCAGCAGGCCCAGGCCGAACGAGACCACGGCGGCGGCGATCCCGTCGGCCAGGCGTACGCCCAGCTCGCCGTTGATCCGGGACTGCACGGCCACGGTGACCCCGGCGGCGGTGGCCAGCCCGACGCCCGCGATCCGGCGGGCGACCGGCAGGACCGGCGGGGACGCGGTCCCGGTGGCCGTCACTCCTGCTCGGCGAGCGGGCGGCCGTCGAAGTCGACGGCCGAGTACAGCGCCAGCTTCTCCAGCCGGTGGTACGAGTCGATCACCCGGATCGTGCCGCTCTTCGAGCGCATGACGATCGACTGGGTGTACGCCCCGCCGGCCCGGTAGCTCACGCCCCGCAGCAGGTCGCCGGAGGTGACCCCGGTCGCCACGAAGAAGCAGTTGTCGCCGGTGACCAGGTCGTCGGTGAACAGCACGCGGTCCAGGTCGTGCCCGGCGGCGAGGGCCTTCTCCCGCTCCTGCGCGTCGCGCGGCCAGAGCTTGGCCTGCATGACGCCGCCCATGCACTTGAGCGCGCAGGCGGCGGTGATCCCCTCCGGGGTGCCGCCGATGCCCATGAGCACGTCGACGCCCGACTCGCCCCGGGCGGCGGCGATCGCGCCCGCGATGTCGCCGTCGGAGATGAACCGGATGCCCGCCCCCGTGCGGCGGATCTGGGTGACCAGGTCGTCGTGGCGGGGCCGGTCCAGCACACAGACGGTGACCTCGGACACGTCGGTGCCCTTGACCTTGGCGATGCGGCGCAGGTTCTCGGCCACCCCGGCGTTGATGTCGACCACGTCGGCGTAGACCTGGCCGACGGCCAGCTTCTCCATGTAGAAGACGGCGCTCGGGTCGAACATCGCCCCCCGCTCGGCCACCGCGAGGACCGCCAGCGCGTTGGGCATCCCCTTGCTCATCAGGGTGGTGCCGTCGATCGGGTCGACCGCGACGTCGACCTCGGGGCCCGTGCCGTCGCCGACCTCCTCGCCGTTGAAGAGCATCGGCGCGTTGTCCTTCTCGCCCTCGCCGATCACCACGACGCCCCGCATCGGGATCGAGTTGATCAGCTTGCGCATGGCGTCGACGGCCGCACCGTCGCCGCCCTCCTTGTCGCCCCGCCCGACCCACCGGCCGGCGGCCATCGCCGCGGCCTCGGTGACCCGGACCAGGTCGAGGGCAAGGTTGCGGTCGAGATTCTGGGGGGTACGCGTCCTCGTGCTCGTCATGACGGCCTCCTCCTCGCGACGTTGCGGGGTGGACCGGCGGCATGCGGCCGTCGCCGCCGCCGGCTTTGTCGCTGATCCTCACACGTTGGTCAACCTATCGCCGGGCCGGGGCGCTGGTGGCCAGCTTCCCGCCAACCGGGCGGTGGGACGTATCACCCCGGTCACTCGCGCGGTGGCGGTTCGCGGCGGGGCGACCCGGGGCTGGAACAATGGCGGGGTGGATGCCGCCCAGCCCGCCGAGCACAGCCCCGCCGAGCCGACGCCGTCGACGCCGACCCCGTTGCCGCCGACGCCGTCGCCGCCGGGCCCGCCGGGTCGGGAGAAGGCCCGGTCCGAGCGGTCGCCGAAGGACATGGCGATCTCCCTGCTGGTGCTGCTCGTCCCGATCGCCCTGCTGCTCGCCTTCTACCGGGGCTTCCTCGGCGGCGACCAGCCGAGCGTCGTCGACCCGGCCCCCGCCGTGGAGCAGGCCCGGGCGGCCAACGCCTTCCCGGTGAGCCAGCCGGCCGGGCTCGACTCCGACTGGCGGACGGTCAGCGCCAGCTACCGCGCCGTCGAGGGCGGGTCCAACCTGCGGATCGGCTACCTGACCCCGGAGGGGCGGGGCGCCCAACTGGTGCAGAGCAACGTGCCGCCGGAGCGGCTGCTCCCGGCCGAGCTGACCGCCGAGGGGCAACCCCAGGGTCCCACCGAGGTGGGCGGGCGCAACTGGCAGCGCTACACCGCCCGGGGCAACGAGCAGGCCCTGGTGCTGCTCGAACCGGGCCGCACGGTGATCGTCGTCGGGGACGCCCGGGAGAACGAGCTGCGCCGGCTCGCCGACGCGGTCCGCTAGCGCCACCCCGCCACCCCGCCACCGCGGCGGGGCGCTGCGGCACCCACCGCGCCACGCCGCCCGCCCACGGCCGCAGCCCTCTTGGCCCGCCGTGCCGTGCCGCTTCGGTCCACGACAGCGGCCCGCTCGGCTCGACCTGGTCCGCGGTCGCCACCGCGCACGCGTCACGCAACGTGATCCCTGCCGCTCGGCGACCCACCCGTCCCGCGCGCCCCTTTGCTCTGCACCCGGATACGCAACGGTCACGCAGCGCAACCCGGGTGCCGTCTCTCCCGCCCCGGCCGCCGCGCGTTTGGCCAGCCCACGCTGGGTGTTGCGGGCGTGGGTGCAGAGCAAAGGGGGCGGGTGGTGTCCGGTGGGGGCGGCGGGGCGTCACGGGGAGTCAGCTCGGCCGGTCGTCCCTTGCGGCGCGGCAGCAGTCACGGAAAGTGATCGAGTCGTGGCGGGCGTCGGGCTGGCGGGGGGACGGCGAGCGTCCGATCTTTCCGTTAGGCTGCCCCGGCTCGACCCCGGCCGCGCGATACGGCCGGGCAGCCTTTCGGAAAGAGAACGACGTGATCATTCGACGGTGGAGCGCCGGCGTCCTCGCCGCCGCCCTTTTCGTCCCCGGCCTGACCGCCTGCAACAACTCGCCGGCCGCCGAGCCGGCAGCCGGCGAAGCGTCCGCCGCCCCGGCCGTGCCCGCCGACCCCAAGGCGGCGCTGCTCGCCTCCACCAAGGAGCTCAGCAAGGGCAACTTCACCTTCGCCATCACCGGCGGCGAGTTCGACGGCAGCGGCACGGTGCACATTCCGTCGAAGAGCGCCGAGATGAAGATGAGCGGCGGCGACGCCACCGAGGACTTCTCGATGGACATGCATCTCGTCTTCATCGACACCGAGAGCTGGGTGAAGCTGGACATCTCCGGCCCGATGGCCGACGCGATCCCCGGGGCGAAGGAGCGCAAGGGCAAGTACCAGCACCTCGACCGCTCGAAGATCAAGAACGCCAAGGATCTCCAGTTCGACTTCGCCGACGTCGACCCGGCCGGCAGCGAGGCGCTGGCCAAGGCGATCACCGACGTCAAGAAGACGGGCGAGGGCACGTACGAGGGCACCCTCGACGCGACCAAGGCCACCGACTCGGACGTGCTCGACGCCGACATCGTCAAGGGCCTGGCGGACAAGGCCAGCGCGGTGCCGTTCACCGCGAAGCTCGACGCGCAGGGGCGGCTCACGGAGTTCCTGATCAAGGTGCCGGCCGCCGGCTCGGCCAAGGCGCAGGACCTGAAGGTCACGTACGCCGACTACGGTGCCGCCACCGCCGTGCAGCAGCCGCCGGCGGACAAGGTGGTCGAGGCCTCCGACCAGGTCTACGAGATGTTCAAGGACTGATCCGAACGTCGGTGGCAGGGCGGCGTCAGCCGCCCTGCCACCCGCGGACGGTGGGTCGGATCGACCGCGCGGGGATTGCGGAACCCGGCAACAGGGAACAGAAGTAGGCGTTCCCCTCCGGCGCCCATGCGGGCCGGACGACCCACTTGGAGAGGTTCACGTGACCATTCGACGGTTCAGCGCGGCGGTCTTCGCCGCGACGCTGCTCACTCCTGGTCTGGCCGCCTGCGACAGCACCGCAACCGGCGAGGCGGGGGCCTCCGCGTCCCCCACGGTCTCCGGCAGCGCCGCCGCCGGCAGCGCCTCGCCCGGTAACGCGTCGCCCGGCACGGGCGACGCCAAGCAGGCCCTGCTCAACTCCACGAACGAGATCCGCAACGGCAACTTCCGGTTCACCATGACCGGCGTCGGCACCACGGCCGAGGGGCAGGTGCACCAGCCCAGCCAGAGTGCCGAGATCAAACTGAGCATCGGCGACGCGTCCTCGGACGTCTCGATGAAGCTCGACCTGGTGCACCTCAAGCCGGACAGCTGGGTCAAGCTCGACCTCGGCGGCCAGGCGGCCAAGCTGCCCGGCGTGCAGAGCCTCAACCTCGGGAAATACCAGCACCTCGACCAGAGCCGGATCAAGGGCAACCGCAACCTGGGTTTCGACTTCGAGAAGGTCGACCCGGCCGGCAGCGAGGTGCTGACCCAGGGCGTCACCGAGGTCCGGCAGACCGGCGAGGGCGCGTACGCGGGCACGATCGACGTGACGAAGGCCGCCGAGGCCGGCTCGCTGAACGCCGAGCTGATCAAGGCGCTCGGGCAGCAGGCCCAGTCGGTGCCGTTCACCGCCAGGCTGGACCCGCAGGGCCGGCTCAGCGAGCTGGTCGTGCAGATCCCGGCGTCCGGGCAGAGCAAGGCCCAGGACATCCGGATCACGTACGCCGACTACGGCGCGGCGACCGCCGCCCAGCGTCCGCCGGCCGACCAGGTCGTCGAGGCCCCGAACGAGCTGTACAACCTGTTCAACTGACGGCGGTGCGTGCCTGTCGGGGCGGCGGTGCGCCGCCCCGCGGCTGCGCCCCGCCCAGCAGGCGCGCTCAGGCGTCCGGCTGCCGCCGGGCCGCGTCGATGCGGGCCCGCGCGCCGTCGAGCCAGTGCTGGCAGACCTCGGCCAGCTTCTCGCCGCGCTCCCACAGCGCCAGCGACTCCTCCAGCGAGGTGCCGCCCGTCTCCAGCCGCTCCACCACCGTGGCCAGCTCGGCGCGGGCCTGCTCGTAGCTGAGCCGCTCGTCCGGCCCGGCGTTCTTCTCGTCAGTCATCCGTCCCATCCCAGCACATCCCGCCCCGCGGTCGCGCGCGGCTCAGCCGTCGACCGTGGCGGCCAGCTCGCCCTCGGCGAGGCGGACGCGCAACGGGTCGCCCCGGCCCACCTCGCCGGCCGCCCGCACCACGTGGCCGTCGGCGCGCTGGACGATCGCGTAGCCCCGCTCCAGGGTCGCGGCGGGGGACAGGGCGCGCAGCCGGGCCAGGGTGTGCCGCAGCTCGTCCTGGGCCGCGCCGAGCCGGTGGTGCAGGTTGCGCCCCGCCCGCTGGCGCAGCGCTGCCACGTCGGCGGCCCGCTGCTCCACCATCACCTGCGGCCGGGCCAGCACCGGGCGGGACCGCAGCCCGTCGAGGCGGTGCGCCTCCCGGTCGACCAGGTTGCGGACCGCGCGTTCGACCCGCTGCCGGGCCTGCCGGATCAGGCGCAGCTCCTCGGCCAGGTCGGGCACGACCCGCTTCGCCGCGTCCGTCGGGGTAGAGGCCCGCACGTCGGCGACGTAGTCGACCAGCGGCGCGTCCGTCTCGTGGCCGATGGCGCTGACCACCGGCGTACGGCAGGCGAAGACCGCCCGGCACAGCGCCTCGTCGGAGAACGGCAGCAGGTCCTCGATGCCGCCGCCGCCCCGGGCGATGACGATCACGTCGACGGTCGGGTCGGCGTCGAGCACCTTCAGCGCGTCGACGATCTGCGGCACCGCGCCCGGCCCCTGCACGGCCACGTTCACCGTGCGGAACTCCACCGCCGGCCAGCGCCGCCGGGCGTTGGTCAGCACGTCCCGCTCGGCGGCGGAGGCGCGGCCGGTGATCAGCCCGATCCGGCCCGGCAGGAACGGCAGCCGGCGCTTGCGGGCCCGGTCGAACAGGCCCTCGGCGGCCAGCAGCTTCTTGAGCTTCTCCAGCCGGGCCAGCAGCTCGCCGAGGCCCACCTGCCGGATCTCGTCGGCGCGCAGGCTCAGCGTGCCCCGGGCGGCGTAGAACTCGGGCTTGGCGTGCAGCACCACCCGCGCGCCCTCGCGCAGCTCGGGGGCCCCCGCGTCGAGGACGTCCCGGTTGGTGGTGACCGTGAGGCTGAGGTCGGCCGACGGGTCGCGCAGGGTGAGGAAGACCGTGCTGGCCCCGGGCCGCCGGCTGATCTGCGCCACCTGCCCGTCGACCCACACCCAGCCGAGCCGGGCGATCCACGCGCCGACCTTCTGGCTGACGACCCGCACCGGCCACGGCTCGTCGGAGCTGCTGCGCCCGCTCTCATCCGCACTCACGCCACCACCCTACGGACGCCGGGAGGGCGGCCCGCGCAGCCGGTGCCGCCTGTCGGGGCGGCAGTACGATGGGCGGGTGACTCAGGCTGAGACGACTCCCCGGACCGGCAAGCGCGTGCTCCTGGCCAAGCCCCGCGGCTACTGCGCGGGCGTCGACCGGGCGGTGCAGACCGTCGAGGAGGCGCTCAGGCTCTACGGCGCCCCGATCTACGTGCGCAAGCAGATCGTGCACAACAAGCACGTGGTGCAGACCCTGGAGGCCAAGGGCGCGATCTTCGTGGAGGAGAACGAGGAGGTGCCCGAGGGGGCGACCGTGATCTTCTCCGCCCACGGCGTCGCCCCGGAGGTCTACGAGCAGGCGAAGGCCCGCTCGCTCAAGGCGATCGACGCCACCTGCCCGCTGGTGACGAAGGTGCACCAGGAGGCCAAGCGGTTCGCCGCCGAGGACTACGACATCCTGCTGATCGGCCACGAGGGGCACGAGGAGGTCATCGGCACCGCCGGGGAGGCCCCCGCGCACATCCAGCTCGTCGACGGCCCGGACGACGCCGACAAGGTCACCGTGCGGGACCCGAGCAAGGTGGTGTGGCTCTCCCAGACGACGCTGTCGGTCGACGAGACGCTGGAGACGGTGGCCCGGCTGAAGTCCCGGCTGCCGCTGCTCCAGTCGCCGCCCAGCGACGACATCTGCTACGCCACCTCCAACCGGCAGCACGTGGTCAAGGAGATCGCCCCCGACTGCGACGTGGTCCTCGTCGTCGGCTCGCGCAACTCCTCCAACTCGGTCCGGCTGGTCGAGGTCGCCCTGGACGCCGGGGCCCGCGCCGGCCACCTCGTCGACTTCGCCCACGAGATCGACGACGCCTGGCTGGAGGGGGCCCGCACGGTGGGCCTGACCTCCGGGGCGAGCGTCCCCGACGAGCTGGTCCAGGAGGTCCTGGCGTATCTCGCCGCGCGCGGCTTCACCGACGTCGACGAGGTGGTCACCGCCAACGAGCGGCTGACGTTCTCGCTGCCGCAGGAGCTCAAGCGCGACATGAAGGCCGCCGCCTCGGCCCGCGCCTGACCGGTGCGCGCCGGCCGGGCGGGGAACGGATCAGCGGCGGGGAGCGTCTGACCGGTATGAAGACTGCTCGGAGCATCGTCGCCGCGCTGGTCACCTGCGCGGCCCTGAGCGCCTGCGGCGGCCAGGGCACCGGTGACGGCAGCGCCGCCCCCAGCCCCTCCGGAGGAGCCACGGTGACCGACGCGCGCAGCGCCGACCCGGTCGACCCGACCGCCCCGTCCGGCTCGACGCCCCCGGGCCGGCCGAGCCTCCCGCCGAAGCCGGGCCGCCCCAGCGTCCCGCCGGGCGTCGGGGCCACCACGCTCACCGGCACCGTCGAGGCGGGCGTGGAGCCCGGGTGCCGCCTGCTGGACGGCTACCAGCTCGTCGGCGGCCCCGCCGACGTGCTGACCGCCGGCGCCAAGGTCGAGGTCACCGGCCGGGCCAAGCCCGACCTGCTCAGCACGTGCCAGCAGGGCATCCCGTTCGTCGTGGAGTCCGCCCGCAGGTCCTGACAGCGGCCGGTGCCGGCCCGGTGCCGGCAGGAGCCCGCCCCCGCCGGGGCGGGGACGGGCTCCTGTGGTGAGGCGGAGGGTGGTCAGGCGGCGCGGCTCATGTAAAGGACTCCGGTGCTTGATCAGCCCGGTGGTCCTGGGGTTGCATGAGCATCCCGGTTGGTCCGGTGGGTGGCGTTGAGTACGGC
>NZ_JBIARA010000037.1:0-28658 GCF_042889525.1 Micromonospora sp. NPDC002575
CATCGCCCAGAGCGACCGGAGTGTCCGACGCCGACGCGCGCACCAGACGCGGCACCCACACCCCACCCGAACGCACCGCCACCTGACCACCCACGCCCGCGTCGTCGGCGACCCGGGCGAGCAGACCCAGGGCGTGCGCGTCGAGGTCGCCGTCGACGTCGGCGAGGACGATGCGGCCCGGGTGTTCGGTCTGCGCCGAGCGCAGCAGGCCCCACACGGCCGAGCCGGCGAGGTCCACGACCGGATCGTCCGGCCCGGCGGCCACTGCGCCCCGGGTGACGACGACGAGCCGCGTGTCGGCGAGCACGTCGGCGGCCAGCAGCGCCTGGGTGGCCGCGAGGATGCCGCTGGTGACCGCCCGTGCCGCCTCGGGAACGGCGGCGTCGGGGGCGGTGGCGGGCAGCAGCAGGTGCCGGGGCGCGGTGGCGCGGCCGGCGGTGACGGCTTCGGCCAGGGCAGCCACGTCGGGATACGCCGGCAGGCCGGGCAGCGTCGCCGGCGGGTCCTCGCCGGCCAGCAGCGCCCAGCCGGCGGAATCGGCGGCCGGTGCGACGTCGGCGGCCTGCCAGGTCACCTCGAACAGCGACCGGGACGCCGCGCCCACGACGCCCACCCCGGTCAACTCACGCAACACGATCGAGTCCACCGACACCACCGGCGCACCCGACTCGTCTACCGCAACCAGACGAACCCCGGAACCAGCCCGGGTCAACCGCACCCGCAACACCCGCGCACCCGACGCATGCACCTGCACACCCGAGAACACGAACGGCACCCGCGCCCCCGACGACCCCTCGTCGGCCAACAACAACCCGATCGGATGCAACGCCGCATCCAACAACGCCGGATGCACCCCGAACCCCGCCGCACCCCCCGCCCCATCAGGCAGAGCCACCTCGGCGAACACCTCACCACCACCGGCCCACACCCCACGCAACCCACGGAACACCGGCCCATACACCAGACCAAGCCCCGCCAAACCCGCATACCACCCCGAAACATCCACCTCCGACACACCCACCGGCGGCCACACCCCCACCACCGGCTCCTCGGCAGATACCGGCTCCAACACACCCTCGGCGTGCCGAACCCACCCGGCGTCACCGTCGGTCTCGGCGTGCACCGCGACGGGTCGGGCGCCGGTCGGGTCGGGCGCTCCGACGCGCACCTGGATGCGTACGCCGCCGGTGGCGGGCAGCACGAGCGGCGCGGCGATGGTGAGTTCCCGGAGGCGGGAGACGCCCGCCTCGTCGCCGGCCCGGACGGCCAGCTCCACGAGAGCGGTGCCGGGGACGACGACCGTGTCGGAGACGGTGTGCTCGGCGAGCCACGGGTGGGTGGCGACGGAGAGGCGGCCGGTGAGCACGACCATGTCCTCGCCGGCGACGGTGACGGCTGCGCCGAGCAGGGGGTGCCCGGCCGCGCCGAGGCCGGCGCCGGTGACGTCGCCCGTGCGGGCGCGGCCGATGCCGAGCCAGTACCGCTCGTGCTGGAAGGCGTACGTGGGCAGGTCGACGCGCTGCGGGTCGGTGCCGGCGTACCACTGGGTCCAGGTGACGGGCACGCCGTGGACGTGCAGCTCGCCCAGCGCGGCGAGCAGCGCCCGCGCGGCGGGCCGGTCGAGGCGCTGGGCGGCGACGGTCAGCACGCCGTCGTCGCCGGGCAGGATGTCGCCGGTCAGGGCGGTCAGCACGCTCTGCGGCCCCACCTCCAGGAACGTCCCCACCCCGGCGGCCCGCAGCGCGACGATCCCGTCGGCGAAGCGGACGGCTTCGCGGACGTGCCGCACCCAGTATTCGGCCCGGGTCAGCTCCTGCGGGTCGGCGAGCGCCCCGGTCAGGTTCGACACGACCGGCACCAGCGGCGTACGGAACGCCAGCCCGTCGAGGACGGCCCGGAACCCGGCGAGCATCGGCTCCATCAACGGGCTGTGGAACGCGTGACTCACCGCCAGCCGGCGGGTACGCACGCCCCGGTCGCGCCAGACCTGCTCGATCTCGTCCAGGGCTTCGACCGCGCCGGAGACGACCACGGCCGACGGCCCGTTGACGGCCGCGATCCCCACGTCGACCCGACCGGCGACCGACTCCGCCACCGCCTCCTCGGCCGCCGCGACCGCCAGCATCCCGCCCCCGGCCGGCAACGCCTGCATCAGGCGACCCCGCGCCGCCACGAGCTGACATGCGTCCGCCAGCGACAACACCCCCGCCACGTGCGCGGCAGTGATCTCACCGACCGAGTGCCCGCCGACGAAGTCCGGGACGATCCCGAACGACTCGACGAGGCGGAACAGCGCCACCTCGACGGCGAACAGCCCGGCCTGGGTGAACACGGTCTGGTCCAGCAGCCCTGCCTCGGCGGAACCCTCCGCTGCGAACAACACCGACCGCAACGGCTGCGGCAGCAGCGGATCCAGGTGACCGCACACCTCGTCCAACGCCGACGCGAACACCGGGAACGAGGCGTACAACTCCCGACCCATGCCGGCACGCTGCGCGCCCTGACCGGAGAACAGGACGGCGAGCTGGCCCGTGGGGGTGCCGGCGGCGGTGACGACGGCGCCGGACGGTTCGCCGGCGGCGAGGGCGCGCAGTCCGGCGAGGAGTTCGTCGCGGTCGGCTGCCGCGAGCACGGCGCGGCGTTCCAGGGTGGCCCGGGTGACGACGGACGACCAGCCCACGTCGGCGGGGCGGGACGTCGGGTCGGCGGCGAGCCAGCGGGCCCAGCGGTCGGCCTGGGCGGCGAGGGCCGCCTCGGACCGGGCCGACAGCAGGACGGCCGCCGGCACCGCCGACGAGTGCGCGTCGCCGGAACCGGCGGACTCGTCGCCGGGTCGGGCGGGCCGGGGATCGGCGGGCGGCTGCTCGATGACGACGTGGGCGTTGGTGCCGCTGACGCCGAACGAGGAGATGGCGGCGCGGCGGGGGCGGCCCGTCTCGGGCCAGGGCTGGGCCTCGGTGGCCAGTTCGACGGCGCCGGCCGTCCAGTCGATGTGCGGGGACGGCTCGTCGACGTGCAGGGTGCGGGGGACCACGCCGTGCCGCATCGCCATGATCATCTTGATGATGCCGGCGGCCCCGGCTGCGGCCTGGGTGTGGCCGATGTTGGACTTGATGGAGCCGAGCAGCAGCGGACGGTCGGCGGGCCGGTCCTGCCCGTACGTCGCGAGGAGCGCCTGCGCCTCGATCGGGTCGCCCAGCGTCGTGCCCGTGCCGTGCGCCTCGACCGCGTCCACGTCGGCCGGGGTGAGCCGCGCGTTGGCCAGGGCCTGCCGGATCACCCGCTGCTGCGACGGCCCGTTCGGCGCGGTCAACCCGTTCGACGCCCCGTCCTGGTTGACGGCCGTCCCCCGCACGACGGCGAGGATCCGCCGTCCCTCCCGCCGCGCGTCGGACAGCCGCTGCACCAGCAGCATGCCCACACCCTCCGACCAGCCCGTCCCGTCGGCGGCGGCGGCGAAAGACTTGCACCGCCCGTCGGCCGACAACCCCCGCTGCCGGGAGAACTCCACGAACGTCCCCGGGGTGGCCATCACGGTCACGCCACCGGCCAGGGCGAGGTCACACTCCCCCGACCGCAACGCCTGGGCGGCCAGGTGCAGCGCGACGAGCGACGACGAGCACGCGGTGTCCACGGTGACCGCCGGCCCCTCCAGGCCGAACGTGTAGGCGACGCGGCCGGAGACGACGCTGCCGGAGTTGCCGGTGCCGATGTAGCCCTCCAGGCCCTCGGGCAGCTCCTGCACCTGCGAGGCGTAGTCGTGGTACATCAGGCCGGCGAAGACGCCGGTGCGGCTGCCGCGCACCCGCGCGGGGTCGAGGCCGGCGGACTCGAACGTCTCCCACGACGCCTCCAGCAGCAGCCGCTGCTGCGGGTCCATGGCGACGGCCTCGCGGGGCGAGATGCCGAAGAAGGCGGGGTCGAAGTCGGCGGCCCCGGCGAGGAAGCCGCCGTGCCGGGCGTAGGAGGTGCCGGGGTGGTCGGGGTCGGGGTGGAAAAGCGACTCCAGGTCCCAACCCCGGTCGGCGGGGAACTCCGAGATCCCGTCGCCACCGGCCACGAGCAGGGCCCACAGGTCGTCGGGGTTGGCCACCCCGCCCGGGTAGCGGCAGGCCATCCCGACGATCGCGATCGGCTCGTCGCCGCCGCCGGTGGCGGCGACCGCCTCGGGCCGGTCGGCGGTGGCGCCGGTGAGCTGCTCGTGCACGTGGGCGGCGAGGGCGGCCGGGGTCGGGTAGTCGAACACCAGCGTCGAGGCCAGCCGCAGTCCCGTCGCCGCGTTGACCCGGTTGCGCAGGTCCACCGCCGTCAACGAGTCGAAACCCAACTCCCGGAACGCCCGGTCCGCCGGCACCGCGTCCGCGCCGCCGTGCCCGAGGACCTGCGCCACCAGACCCCGCACCAGCACGTCGACCTGGGCGCGGGCCTCGTCGGGGGCGAGCGCGGCGAGGCGCTGCGCCCAGCCGCCGGCCGCGCCGCCGCCGGCCTGCCGCCGGGCGGTCGCGCTGCCGACGAGGGCGCGCAGCATCGGCGGTACGCCGGTGGTGGTGGCCGCCGCACGCAGCGCGGGCACGTCGACGACGGCGGGGACGAGCGCGGCGGCGTCGGTGGCGACGGCGGCGTCGAACAGGGCGACGCCGACGGGCCCGTCGATCAGGCCGAGGCCGGAGCGGGCGACCCGGGACCGGTCGGCGGCGCTGAGGGTGGCGGCCATGCCGTCGGTGTCCCACATGCCCCACGCCAGGGAGTGCGCGGTCAGGCCCCGGGCGCGGCGGTGGGCGGCGAGCGCGTCGAGGAAGTGGTTGGCGGCGGCGTACGCGCCCTGGCCCGGGGAGCCGAGCACCCCGGCGATGGAGGAGAACAGCACAAACAGGTCCAGGTCGAGGCCGGCGGTGGCCTCGTGCAGGTGCCACGCGGCGTCGACCTTCGGCGCGAGGACCCGGGCCAGCCGGTCGGCGTCGATGCCGGTGACGACCGCGTCGTCGAGCACGCCGGCGGTGTGCACCACCCCGGCGAGCCGTCCGCCGTCGGCGGTGAGCCGGCCGACGAGGGCGCGCACGGCGTCGGGGTCGGTGACGTCGCAGGCGAGCACGTCGACCCGCGCGCCGAGGGCGGTCAGCTCGGCGGCGAGGTCGGCCGCCCCGTCGGCCGCGGGGCCGCGCCGGCTGGCCAGGGCGAGGGAGTCCACGCCCCACTCGGTGACGAGGTGCCGGGCGAGGAGCGCGCCGAGGGCGCCGGTGCCGCCGGTGACCAGGACGGTGCCGCCGAGGGGACGCCGGGCGGGCGCGGGTGGGGTGTCGGCGCGTACCAGACGGGGGGTCAGGATCGTGTCGCCGCGGACGGCGAGCTGCGCCGCGGACGGGTAGTCGGCGGCGGCGGCGAGCAGCGCGACGGCGGGCGCGTCGAGGTCGCGGTCGAGGTCGGCCAGGACGATGCGGCCGGGGTGCTCGGACTGGGCGGCGCGCAGCAGGCCCCACCCGGCCGCGCCGGTCAGCTCGTCGGCGGGGTCGGCGTCGGTGGCCCGGACCGCGCCCCGGGTGACCACCGCGAGGCGGGTGTCGGCGAGGGCGTCGGCGGCCAGCCACGCCTGGACGGCGGCGAGCACGGCGGCGGTGCCGGCCTGCACGGCGGCGGGCAGCTCGGCGGCGGGCAGGCCGGCGGGCGTGGCGGGCATCGGCAGCACGACCAGCGGGGGTACGTCACCGGCGGCGGCCAGCTCGGCGACGCCCGGGTACGCGGGGACGCCGGGCAGCGCGGGCGTGGCGGGGCCGAGCAGGGCGGCGCGGGGCGCGTCGGCGGGGGTGAGCGGCTCGGCCCGCCAGTCGACGCGGAACAGCGACCGGGCGGCGAGGGTGGCCGTCGACGGGTCGCCGCCGGTCATCTCGCGCAGGACGAGGGAGTCGACGGTGACCACGGGCCGGTCGGTGTCGTCGACGGCGAGCAGCCGCACGGCGTTGCCGGCGCGGGTGAGCCGGACGCGGAGGGTGTCCGCGCCGACGGCGTGCACCTGCACGCCCGCGAACGCGAACGGGGCCTTGGGGCCGGTGGTGCCGTCGCCGGGCAGCAGGGCGGTGGGGTGCAGGGCGGCGTCGAGCAGGGCGGGGTGCACGCCGAAGCCGGCGCTGCCGTCGGCGGCGGCTTCGGGCAGGGTCACCTCGGCGTAGACGGTGTCGTCGCCGGCCGTCCAGGCGCGGCGCAGGCCCTGGAACACCGGCCCGTAGGTCATGCCGTGGCCGGCGAGGGCGTCGTACCAGCCGGCGAGGTCGGCCTCGACGGCGGCGGCGGGCGGCCACGCGCCGAGGCCGGCGTCGGCGGTGGGTTCGACGGCGGTGAGCAGGCCCTCGGCGTGCCGCACCCAGTCGCCGTCGGGGTCGTGGTCGGGCTGGCTGTGCACGGTGACGGCCCGCCCGCCGACGCCGTCGCGGGGGCCGACGCGGACCTGGACGCGCACCGCGCCCTGGGCGGGGAGCACGAGCGGGGCGGCGATGGTCAGCTCCGCCACCCGGCAGGGGCCGAACTCGTCGCCGGCGCGCAGCGCCAGCTCGACGAGCGCGGTGCCGGGGACGACGACCGCGCCGGCGACCACGTGGTCGGCCAGCCACGGCTGGGCGGCGACGGAGAGCCGGCCGGTGAGCACGGCCGCGTCCTCGCCGGCCAGCCGGACGGCGGCGGCGAGCAGCGGGTGCCCGGCCGCGCCGAGGCCCGCCCCGGAGACGTCGGAGGCGCGGCCGGCGGGCCGCAGCCAGAAGCGTTCCCGGGCGAACGCGTACGTCGGCAGGTCGACCCGGGTCGGGGCGGCGTCGGCGAGCAGCGGGGTCCAGTCGACGCCTGCCCCGGCGGCGTACAGCTCGGCGAGGGCGGCGAGCAGGGCGCGGGGCTCGGCGCGGTCGCGGCGCTGGGCCGGCACGGCGAGCAGGTCGTCGTCGCCGGTCAGGGTGTCGCGGACCAGGGCGGTGAGCACCGCGCCGGGGCCGATCTCGACGAACGTGTCCGCCCCGGCGGCGCGCAGCGCGGCGACCCCGTCGGCGAAGCGGACGGCCTCGCGGACGTGCCGCACCCAGTAGTCCGGGTTGCGGATCTCGTCGGCGTCGGCGAGCGCCCCGGTCACGTTCGACACCACCGGCACCAGCGGCGCGGCGAAGGCCAGCGTCTCCAGCACCGACCGGAACTCGGCGAGCATCGGCTCCATCAGCGGGCTGTGGAACGCGTGACTCACCGTCAGCCGACGGGTCCGCACCCCCCGGCCCTGCCAGGTCCGCTCGACCTCGTCCAGTGCCTCGACCGCACCGGAGACGACCACCGATGATGGCCCGTTCACGGCGGCGATCCCGACGTCGGCCCGACCGGCGATCGACCCGGCCACCTCGGCCTCGGGCGCGTTGACCGCGAGCATCCCGCCGCCGGCCGGCAACGCCTGCATCAGGCGACCCCGCGCGGCAACCAGTGCGCACGCATCCGCCAGCGACAACACCCCCGCCACGTACGCCGCGGTGATCTCACCAACGGAGTGCCCACCGGCGAAGTCCGGCACCACACCGAACGACTCGACGAGCCGGAACAACGCCACCTCGACCGCGAACAACCCGGCCTGCGTGAACACGGTCTGGTCCAGCAGGCCGGCGTCGGCGGAACCCGCCTCCGCGAACAGCACCGGCCTGAGCGGCTGCGGCAGCAGCGGATCCAGGTGGCCACACACCTCGTCCAGGGCGGCGGCGAACACCGGGAACGCCGCGTACAACTCCCGGCCCATCCCGGCGCGCTGCGCGCCCTGACCGGAGAAGAGCAGGGCGACGGCCCCCCGGTCGGCGGCGCGGCCGGTGACGACGGCGTCGGTGGGCTCGCCGGCGGCGAGGGCGGTCAGGGCGGCGGTCAGCTCGGCGTGGTCGGCGGCGAGGAGCACCGCGCGGTGCTCTAGGGCGGTGCGGGCGGCCAGCGACGTCCAGCCGACGTCGACCAGCCGGGGCAGCTCGCTGCCGGTGGGCCGGTCGGCCCAGCGGCGGGCCCAGCGGGTGGCCTGGCGGGCCAGGCCACCCTCGCCCCGGGCGGAGAGCAGCACCGGCACCAGCGGCGGGGCGGGCCGCCCGGCGGTCGCGAGGTGCGGCTGTTCGGTGGTCTCGCCGTGCGGCCGGTCGACGGCCTCGCCGTCCCGCCGCTGCCCGGTCTCGTCGTGCGGCGGCCCGGCGGGGCCGTCGTCGGCCGGCGGCGCGGGCGGCTGCTCGATGATCACGTGGGCGTTGGTGCCGCTGACCCCGAACGACGACACGGCGGCGCGACGCGGCCGGTCCACCTGCGGCCACGGCCGGGCCTCGGTGAGCAGTTCGACCGCGCCGGCCGTCCAGTCGACGTGCGGGGTGGGCTCGTCGACGTGCAGGGTGGCCGGCAGGGTGCCGTGCCGCAGCGCCTGCACCATCTTGATGACCCCGGCGACGCCGGCGGCGGCCTGGGTGTGCCCGATGTTCGACTTGATCGACCCCAGCCACAGGGGACGGTCGGCGGGCCGGTCCTGCCCGTACGTGGCCAGCAGCGCCTGCGCCTCGATGGGGTCGCCGAGGGTGGTGGCGGTGCCGTGGGCCTCGACGGCGTCCACGTCGGCGGTGGTGAGGCCGGCGTTGGCGAGGGCGGCCCGGATGACCCGCTGCTGCGACGGGCCGTTCGGGGCGGTCAGCCCGTTGGACGCGCCGTCCTGGTTGACGGCGGAGCCCCGCACGACGGCGAGGATCCGGTGGCCGCGCCGCTGGGCGTCGCTGAGGCGTTCGACGAGGAGCACGCCGACGCCCTCGCCCCAGCCGGTGCCGTCGGCGGCGGCGGCGAAGGAGCGGCACCGCCCGTCGGCGGCGAGCCCGCCCTGGCGGGTGAACTCGACGAACGCGCCGGGGGTGACCATGACGGTCACGCCGCCGGCCACGGCGAGGTCGCACTCGCCCTGCCGCAGCGACTGCACGGCCAGGTGCAGGGCCACCAGCGACGACGAGCAGGCCGTGTCGACGGTGACGGCCGGCCCTTCGAGGCCGAACGTGTAGGAGATGCGGCCGGAGATGACGCTGTGCGCGCCGCCGGTGAGCCGGTAGCCGTCCAGGTCGGGGGTCTCGTCGCCGGTGCCGTAGCCGGACGGGGACGCGCCGACGAAGACGCCGGTGGGGGTGCCGTGCAGGCTGTCGGGGGTGACGCCGGCCTGTTCGAACGCCTCCCAGGTGGCCTCCAGCAGCAGCCGCTGCTGCGGGTCCATGGCCAGGGCCTCGCGGGGGGAGATGCCGAAGAAGACGGGGTCGAAGTCGGTGGCCCCGTCGATGAACCCGCCGTGCCGGGTGTACGAGCGGCCGGGCGCGTCGGGGTCGGCGGCGAACAGCCGGTCGAGGTCCCAGTGCCGGTCGGGGGCGAACTCGGTGATGCCGTCGCGGCCGGCGGCGACGAGGTCCCACAGCCCGTCGGGGTCGCTGACGCCGCCCGGGTAGCGGCAGCTCATGCCGACGATGGCGATGGGCTCGTCGGCGGCGGCCGGGCCGGTGCCGCCGGCGGGGGCGTCGGCGGGCGCGGCGTCGTCGAGCCGCAGCAGGGCGGCCAGGTGCCCGGCGAGGGCGGCCGGGTTGGGGTAGTCGAAGATGAGGGTGGTGGGCAGGGCCAGCCCGGTCGCGGCGGTGAGCTGGTTGCGCAGCTCCACGGCGGTCAGCGAGTCGAAGCCGAGCTCCTTGAACGCCCGCTTCGGCTTGACCGCGTCGGTGCCGGGGTGGCCGAGGACGGCGGCGGCGTGGCCGCGTACCAGGTCGGTGAGCTGCCGGTCGCGTTCGGCGCGGGTCACGGCGGCCAGGTCGCGGCGCAGGGCGGCGGCGTGGTCGGTGATGCCGTCGGCGGGCCGGGCGGCGAGGGCGTCGCGGGCCTCGGCGATGTCGTCGAGCAGCGGGCGGGGCCGGGCGGAGGCGTACGCGGGGGCGAAGTGTTCCCAGGCGACGTCGGCGACGACGAGGCAGGTCTCGCCGTGCTCGACGGCGCGGCGCAGGGCGAGCAGCGCGGCGGCCGGCTGCATCGGGTTGAGGCCGCGCCGGCTGAGCAGCCGCTGCGCCTCCTCGGTGGTGGCCATGCCGCCCTCGGCCCAGGCGCCCCAGGAGACGGAGGTGGCGGCGAGTCCCCGGGCGCGGCGCTGCTCGGCGAGCGCGTCGAGGTACGCGTTCGCGGCCGCGTACGCGCCCTGGCCGCCGCTGCCCCACACGCCGGAGATGGAGGCGAACGTGACGAACGCGTCGAGCGGCCGGTCGCCGAGCAGCTCGTCGAGGTGCACCGCCCCGGCGACCTTGCCGGCCATGACGTGGTCGAGGACGTCGAGGTCGGTGTCGACGAGGGCGGTGAGCTGGGTGATGCCGGCGGCGTGCAGCACGGCGGTGAGCGGGGCGACGTCGTCGAGGCCGGCGACGAGGGCGGCGACCTGTTCGCGGTCGGCCATGTCGCAGGCGGCGACGGTGACCCGTACGCCGGTGGCGGTCAGCTCGTCGGCCAGCTCGGCCGCGCCGGCGGCGGCGAGTCCCCGGCGGCTGGTGAGCACCAGGTGTTCGGCGCCGTTGGCGGCGAGCCAGCGGGCGGCCTGCGCGCCGATCGCGCCGGTGCCGCCGGTGACGAGGACGGTGCCGCGCGGCTGCCACGACGTGACCCGCCCGGCGGTGCGGGCGGCGGCGCGGGCGAGGCGGCGCACGAACGTGCCGTAGGGGCGGATCGCGAACTGGTCCTCGTCGCCGCCGCCGGCCAGGATGCGGGCGACCTCGGCCCAGCAGGCGGCGTCGGGCGCGGCGGGCAGGTCGACGAGGCCGCCCCACTGGCCGGGGTGTTCCAGGCCGACGACCCGGGCGAGGCCCCACAGGGCGTGCTGGGCGGCGCTGGCCACCGGCTCGGCCGGGTCGGTGCCGACGCCACCGACGGTGAGGCACCACAGCGGGGCGGGCACGTCGGCGTCCCGCAGCGCCTGCACGAGGCGGGTGGTGGCGACCAGGCCGGTGGGGACGCCGGGGTGGCCCGGGTACTGGTCGTCGGCGAGGCCGAGCAGCGACACCACGCCGGCCAGGGGCGCGTCCCGGTGGTCGGCGAGCGCGGCGGCCAGCTCCTCGCGGGTGGCCCCGGCGGGGTCGACGGCGACGCGCCGCACCCGCCGGCCGTCGGCTGCGGCTTCGAGGGCGTTCACCCAGCCGGCCACGGTGGCGTCGCCGGCGGGCACGACCACGAGCAGGTCGCCGGTCACGGCGGGGCCGGCGGGCGGCCCGGCCGGCTTCCAGACGATCCGGTACGACCAGCCGTCCAGCACGGCGCGCTGCAACCGGGCCCTGCGCCAGGACGACAGCACGGGCAGCGCCGGGGCGAGCACCTCCAGGTCGGCGGGCGCGCCGTCGAGCTGGGCGGCGAGGGCGGCCACGTCGGAGCGTTCGACGGCGGACCAGAACTCGACGTCGACGACGTCGGGGCTGACCGGTCCGGCGGCGGTGGCGGCGGCCATCCGCTGCGGCCAGTAGCGCTGCCGCTGGAAGGCGTACGTGGGCAGGTCGACCAGGACGTCGGCGGGGGCGAGGACGCGGCGCAGGTCGACGGCGAGGCCGTGGGCGTGGGCGGCGGCGAGGCTGGTGAGCAGCCGGACGGCGGCGTCCTCGCCGCGGCGCAGGGTGGCCAGGGCCCGGCCGGTGGTGCCGGTGTCGTCGAGGATCGCGGTGAGCGGCATGCTCAGCACCGGGTGCGGGGAGACCTCGACGAAGTCGGTGTGCCCGGCGTCGACGGCGGTGCGCACGGCGGTGTCGAACAGCACCGGCCGGCGCAGGTTCTGCGCCCAGTAGTCGGCGTCGAGGGCCGCGCCGTCGATCCAGGTGCCGGTGACGGTGGAGAGGATCCGCACGTCGGCGTCGCGGGGCACGACGTCGGCCAGGTCGGCGCGCATCCGGTCGGCGACGGGCTGCACGGCCGGCGAGTGGGAGGCGTAGTCGATGTCGATGAGCCGGGCGCGCACCCCCTGCGCGGCGTACGCGGCGGCGAGGTCGGCGACGGCCTGCGGCGGGCCGGAGACGACGGTGGCGTGGGGCCCGTTGACGACGGAGACGCTCAGCCCGTCGGGGAGCCGGCCGGCGACCTCGGCGGCGGGCAGGTCGACGGCGACCATGCCGCCGGTGCCGGCGATGCCGGCGAGGGCGCGGGCCCGCAGGGCGAGGATCTTCACGGCGTCGGCGAGGGTCAGCGCCCCGGCGACGTGGGCGGCGACGATCTCGCCCTGGGAGTGGCCGACGACGGCGCGGGGGGTCAGGCCGGCGTGCCGCCACACCCGGGCGAGGCCGACGGCGACGGCGAACAGGGCCGGCTGGACGACCTCGGTGCGGGCCAGCCACGAGTCGTCGTCGCCGGTGAGGACGGCGACCAGGTCGACGTCGAGCCAGCGGTCGAACTCGGCCTGGCACTCGGCGACGGCCTCGTCGAAGACGGGGCAGACGCCGACGAGGCCGGCGGCCATCGAGACGTGCTGGGCGCCCTGCCCGGGGAAGACCCAGACCGGTCCCTCGCCGGGCTCGCCGGCCACGCCGGTGACGACGGTCCCGGCGGGGGTGCCGGCGGCGAGGGCGTCGAGGCCGGCGAGGAGCTGCGCCGGGTCGGCGGCGACGACGGCGGCCCGATGCTCGAACTCGGAGCGGGTGGCGGCGAGGGACCAGGCGAGCCGGGCCGGGTCGAGGCCGGCGCTGGCGCGGGCGTAGCGGGCGAGGCGGGCGGCCTGGGCGCGCAGGGCCGCCGTGGACCGGGCGGACAGCGCCCACACGGTGGCGGCGGGCGCGGCGAGCAGGCCGGGCCGGTCCTGGGGCACGCCGGGGGCGGGCGCGGCGTCGGCCTGTTCGAGGATGACGTGGGCGTTGGTGCCGGAGATGCCGAACGACGACACGGCGGCCCGACGGGGGCGGTCCACCTCGGGCCAGGGGCGGGGCTCGGTGAGCAGCGACACGGCCCCGGCCGACCAGTCGATGTGCGGCGACGGGGTGTCGACGTGCAGGGTGGCCGGCAGCAGGCCGTGCCGCATCGCCATGACCATCTTGATGATCCCGGCGATGCCGGCGGCGGACTGGCTGTGCCCGATGTTCGACTTGATCGAGCCGAGCCACAGCGGGTCGCGCCCGTCGCGGTCCTGCCCGTAGGTGGCCAGGAGCGCCTGCGCCTCGATCGGGTCGCCGAGGGTGGTGCCGGTGCCGTGCGCCTCGACGGCGTCCACGTCGGCGGGGGTGAGCCGGGCGTTGCTCAGCGCCTGCCGGATGACCCGCTGCTGCGCCGGCCCGTTCGGGGCGGTGAGCCCGTTGGACGCGCCGTCCTGGTTGATCGCGGAGCCGCGCACCACGGCGAGGACGCGGTGGCCGTTGCGTTGGGCGTCGGAGAGGCGTTCGACGAGGAGCAGGCCGACGCCCTCGGCCCAGCCGGTGCCGTCGGCGGCGGCGGCGAACGACTTGCACCGCCCGTCGGAGGCGAGGCCGCGCTGCCGGGAGAACCCGACGAACGCGCTGGGGGTGGCCATGACGGTCACGCCGCCCGCGAGGGCCAGGTCGAACTCGCCGGAGCGCAGCGCCTGGCAGGCCAGGTGCAGGGCGACCAGCGACGACGAGCAGGCGGTGTCCACGGTGACGGCCGGCCCCTCCAGGCCCAGCGCGTACGCGATGCGGCCGGAGACGACGCTGGTGGCGGTGCCGGTGAGCAGGTAGCCCTCGTCGGCGCCGTCCGCGCCGCCGTCCTGGCCGACGCCGTAGCCGTTGGCGGCGGTGCCGACGAACACGCCGACCTTCTGCCCGCGCACCGACGACGGGGCGATGCCGGCGGACTCGAACGCCTCCCACGACGTCTCCAGCAGCAGCCGCTGCTGCGGGTCCATGGCCAGCGCCTCGCGGGGGCTGATGCCGAAGAAGTCGGCGTCGAACTCGGCCGCCTCGTAGAGGAACCCGCCCTGCTGGGTGGTGGAGCGGCCGACCCGGCCGGCCTCCGGGTCGTAGAGGTTGTCCAGGTCCCAGCCCCGGTCGGCGGGGAAGCCGCCGATGGCGTCGCCGCCTGCGGCCACCAGGTCCCACAGCTCGTCGGGGGACGACACTCCGCCCGGGTAGCGGCAGGACATCGCCACGATGGCGATCGGCTCCCGGGCCGCCGCCGCAAGCTGCTGGTTGAGCTGCTTGAGCCGGCTGGTCTCCTTGAGCGAAGCCCGAAGCGCCTCGACGACCTTATCTGCAGACGTGGACATCAGTTACTCCGTACGTGGGGCAAGGTCAGGACTCGGAGCCGTCGAGCGCCAGCCTGATGAGGGTGTCGGCGTCCATCTCGTCGATGTCGACGTCCCCGCCGCCGGGGGCGGGCTCGGTGTCGTCGCCGTCGGTGAGCTTGAGCAGCAGGTCGAGGAGCCCGGCCTCGCGGATGCGGGCCAGCGGGATGGTGGCCAGGGCCTGGCGCACCGCCGTCTCGGCCGGGTCGCCCGCCTCCTCGCGGTGCGCCTCGGGGAGCAGCGCGGTGAGCAGGTGGTCGGCAACGGCGGCCGGGTCGGGGTGGTCGAAGACGAGCGTGGTGGGCAGGGGCAGGCCGGTGGCCCGGGTGAGCCGGTTGCGCAGCTCCACGGCGGTCAACGAGTCGAAGCCGAGGTCCTTGAACGCCCGCCGGGGCTTGACCCGCTCCGGGCCGGGGTGGCCGAGGACGGCCGCGGCCTCGGCGCGGACCAGGTCGGTGAGGTGCCGGTCCTGCTCGTCGCGGGGCAGGGCGAGCAGCCGGTCCCGCAGGGCCCGCCCGCCGTCGGCAGGCGCGGCGTCGTCGTCGGCCGCACCGGAGGCGGGCCGCGCCTCGGGCAGGTCGGCCAGCAGCGGCCGGGGCCGCGCCGACGCGTACGCCGGGGCGAACGTCGCCCAGTCGACGTCGGCGACGGTGAGGCAGGCCCGCCCGCGCCCGACGGCGACCCGCAGGGCGTGCACGGCGTCGGCCGGGGACATCGCCCGCAGCCCACGCCGGGCCAGTTCCCGCTGGGCGTCGTCGGTGGCCATCCCGCCGTCGGCCCATGGCCCCCACGCCACGGAGGTGGCGGCGAGTCCCCGGGCGCGCCGGCGCTCGGCGAGGGCGTCGAGGTGGGCGTTGCCGGCCGCGTAGCCGGCCTGCCCGCCGCTGCCCCAGATCCCGGCGATGGACGCGAACAGCACGAACGCGTCGAGCGGCCGGTCGCCGAGCAACTCGTCGAGGTGCACCGCCCCGGCGGCCTTGCCGGTCAGCACCCCGGCGAGCCGGCCGAGGTCGGTGTCGACGAGCGGGGCCACGTCGTTGAGGCCGGCGGCGTGCACCACGGCGGTCAGCGGGGCCGGGTCGGCGTCGACGCGGGCGAGCAGCGCGGCGACCGCGTCCCGGTCGGCCACGTCACAGGCGGCGACGGTGACCCGTACGCCGAGCGCCGTCAGCTCGTCGCGCAGCTCCGCCGCGCCCGGCGCGGCGTCCCCGCGCCGGCTGGTCAGCACCAGGTGTTCGGCACCGTTACCGGCGGCCCAGCGGGCCACGTGCGCGCCGAGCGCGCCGGTGCCGCCGGTGACAAGCACGGTGCCGGAGGGTCGCCACCGGTCGGCCGCCGCCGCGTCGGCGGGGGTGGCCCGGGTCAGCCGGCGCGCGTACACGCCGGTGTGCCGCACGGCGAGCTGGTCCTCGTCGCCGGCGGCGGTGAGGGCCGCCGCGAGCCGGGCCGGGTCGACGCGGGTGGCGCTGCCGGCGCGGTCGACGCCAGCGGCAGGGTCGGCTTCGGCGGCGGGCAGGTCGAGCAGGCCGACCCGGAGCTGCGGCAACTCCAGGCCGGCGACGCGGCCGAGGCCCCACAGGCCGCCCTGGGCGGCGCTGCGGACGGCATCGCCGTCGCCGGTGCCGACGGCGCCCCGCGTCACGCACCACAGGGCCGTGCTCGCCCCGGCGTCGTGCAGGGCCTGCGCCAGCAGCAGCGTGGCCGCCGTGCCGGCGGGCACGGCCGGGTGCTCCGGGTGCGGGTCGTCGGCCAGGCCGAGCAGGGAGACGACGCCGGTGACGGGCCCGTCGGCGAGCGCGGCGGTGAGCCGCCGGGCCAGGCCGCCCCGGGTGGCGGTGGCCGGGTCGGCGGGCAGCCGCCGCACGTCCCCGCCGGCCGTGGCGAGCGCGGCGGCGATGTCGTCGGCGGTGTCGCCGTCGGGCCCGACGAGCAGCCAGCCGCCGGGTGCCACCGGCGGGTCGCCGGGGTCGATCCGCCGCCACCCGACCTGGTACGACCAGCCGTTCACCGCCGCGTCGCGGGTGCGGGCCCGTCGCCAGGTGGTGAGGGCGGGCAGGGCCGGGGTAAGGGCGTCCACGGCGGTGTCGTCGCCGAGTTGGGCGGCCAGGGCGGTCAGGTCGCCGCGTTCGACGGCGGCCCAGAACTCGGCATCCCCGCCGTCGGTGTCCCTCCGGTGGCGCGGCAGAGCTTCGGGCCAGAACCGCTGGTGCTGGAACGCATACGTCGGCAGGTCCACCCGCCGCGGGTTCGCCCCGGCGAACCACTGCCGCCACGACACCGGCACCCCGGCCACGTGCAACTCCGCCAGGGCGGCAAGCAGCCCGGTCACCTCGGGCCGGTCCCGACGCTGCGCGGCGACGGTCAACACCCCCTCGTCACCGGCCAACACCTCGGCGGCCAGGGCCGTCAACACGCTCCGCGGCCCCACCTCCAGGAACACGCCCACCCCCGCCTTACGCAGCACGGCGACCCCGCCGGCGAACCGCACCGCCTCCCGCACATGCCGCACCCAGTAATCCGGGGTACGGATCTCGTCGGCATCGGCGAGCGCCCCGGTCAGGTTCGACACCACCGGCAACAGCGGCGCGGCAAACGACAGCCCGTCGAGCACGGCCCGGAACTCGGCCAGCATCGGCTCCATCAACGGACTGTGGAACGCGTGACTCACCGCCAACCGGCGCGTGCGGACGCTCCGGTCGCGCCAGACCTGCTCAAGTTCGTCCAGGGCCTCGACGGCACCGGAGACGACCACGGCCGACGGCCCGTTGACGGCCGCGATCCCGACGCCGGCGCGACCGGCGATCGACTCCGCCACCGCCTCCTCGGCTGCGGCCACGGCGAGCATTCCCCCGCCGGCCGGCAACGCCTGCATCAACCGGCCCCGGGCGGCAACCAACGCGCACGCATCGGCCAGGGACAGCACCCCCGCCACGTACGCGGCGGTGATCTCCCCGACCGAGTGCCCACCGACGAAGTCCGGCACCACACCGAACGACTCGACGAGGCGGAACAACGCCACCTCGACCGCGAACAGGCCCGCCTGCGTGAACACGGTCTGGTCCAGCAACGCCGCCTCGGGCGTGCCCGCATCCGCGAACAGCACCGGCTTGAGCGGCTGCGGCAGCAGCGGATCCAGCCCGGCGCACACCTCGTCCAACGCGGCGGCGAACACCGGGAACGCCTCCGCCAACTCCCGACCCATGCCGGCACGCTGCGCGCCCTGACCGGAGAAGAGGACCGCGAGCTGACCGCGCTGCTCCGGGGCACCGACCACCACGGCACCGGACGGCTCACCCGCCGCCAGGGCCCGCAACGCGGCCAGCAGATCGTCGCGCCCGGCGGCCGTCACCACCGCCCGCTGTTCCAACGCCGGACGGGTCGTCACCGACGACCACGCCACGTCGACGGCGGCAAGCGAGTCGCCACCCGTCAACCAGCGGGCCCACCGACCCGCCTGCCCCGCAAGAGCACCCTCGGTACGGGCCGACAGCAGCACCGGCACCACCGGCGGCGTCACCCGCTCCACCACCACACCCTCGACAACCTCCACCGGAGGCTGCTCCACGATCACGTGCGCGTTCGTCCCGGAGATCCCGAACGACGACACCGCCGCCCGACGCGGCCGATCCACGACCGGCCACGGCGTCGCCTCGGTAGCCAGGGCGACCGCCCCCGCCGACCAGTCGACGTGCGGCGACGGCTCGTCCACGTGCAGGGTGGGCGGCACCACCCCGTGCCGCATCGCCAGGACCATCTTGATGATCCCGGCGACGCCGGCCGCCGCCTGCGTGTGGCCCATGTTGGACTTGATGGAGCCGAGCAACAGCGGACGGTCGGCGGGCCGGTCCTGCCCGTACGTCGCGAGGAGCGCCTGCGCCTCGATCGGGTCACCCAGGGTGGTGCCGGTGCCGTGCGCCTCGACCGCGTCCACGTCCGCCGGGGTCAGGCGGGCGTTGGCCAGGGCCTGCCGGATCACCCGCTGCTGCGACGGCCCGTTCGGCGCGGTCAACCCGTTCGACGCCCCGTCCTGGTTCACCGCCGTCCCCCGCACCACGGCGAGAACCCGCCGCCCCTCCCGCCGCGCGTCGGACAGCCGCTGCACCAGCAGCATGCCCACACCCTCCGACCAACCCGTTCCATCCGCCGACGCCGCGAACGACTTGCACCGCCCGTCGGGGGACAGTCCGCGCTGCCGGGAGAAGCCGACGAACGCGCTCGGCGTGGCCATGACGGTGACGCCGCCGGCCAGGGCCAGGTCGCACTCGCCGGAGCGCAACGCCTGCGCCGCGAGGTGCAGCGCGACCAGGGACGACGAGCACGCGGTGTCGACGGTGACCGCCGGCCCCTCCAGGCCGAAGACGTACGCGACGCGGCCGGAGGCGACGCTGCCGGCGGTGCCGTTGACGAGGTACCCCTCCAGTTCCTCCGAGGCTTCCAGGCGGCCCGCGTAGTCGTGATGGATCAGGCCGGCGAAGACGCCGGTGGTGGCCTTCGTGTGGCGCGGGTCGAGGCCGGCGGACTCGAACGCCTCCCACGACGTCTCCAACAGCAGCCGCTGCTGCGGGTCCATCGCCAGGGCCTCACGAGGACTGATCCCGAAGAACCCGGGGTCGAACTCCGCCGCGTCGTACAGGAAACCACCCTGCCGCGTCGTCGACGTCCCCGCCCGATCCGCATCCGGGTCGTACAGCGCGTCGAGGTCCCAACCCCGGTCCGCCGGGAACCCACCGATCGCATCCCCGCCGGAGGCCACCAGGTCCCACAACTGCTCCGGGCTGGACACCCCACCCGGGAACCGGCACGACATGCCGATGATCGCGATCGGATCGTCGTCGTCCCGGGCGACGGCCCGGGTGGTGGCGGTCGGGGCGGCGGAGTGGCCGAGTTGCTCGTGCAGGTGCTCGGCGAGGCGTTCCGGCGTCGGATAGTCGAACACGAGCGTCGCCGTCAACCGCAGCCCGGTAGCCGAGGCCAGCCGGTTACGCAGCTCCACCGACGTCAACGAGTCGAAACCGAGCTCCTTGAACGCCCGCCCACCCGCAACAGCCTGCGCCGACGCGTGCCCCAACACCGCCGCCGCCTGACCACACACCAGGTCCACCAACAACCGCCGCGCCTCGTCCTGCGAGAGCCCGACCAGCCGCTCGGACCAGCCCGTGCCGGCGCCGGCCTGCCCGGTGCGCGCCTGGCGGCGCGACCCGGTACGGGCCAGCAGCCGGACGATCGGCGGGACCTGCCCGGCGTCGCCGGTGATCCGCAGCCGGGCGGCGACCACCGCCGCCCGGGGCCCGGCGGTCGCGGCGTCGAGGAGGGCGGCGCCCTCGTCGGCGGTGAGGCCGGTCATGCCGAGCCGGCCCAGGCGTTGCCGGTCGTCGGCGCTGAGCTGGGCGGTCATCCCGCCCGTGGCCCACATGCCCCAGCCGATGCTGGTCGCGGGCAGTCCCTGCGCGCGGCGGTGCTGCGCCAGGGCGTCGAGGAAGGCGTTCGCCGCCGCGTAGTTGCCCTGACCGGGCGAGCCCAGGGTCGCCGCGATCGACGAGAACACCACGAACGCCGACAGATCCAGCCCCGCGGTCGCCTCGTGCAACACCCACGCGCCGTCCACCTTCGGCCGCAGCACCGTGGCCACACCGTCCGCGGACAGGGAGCCGATAGTCGCGTCCGCGATCACCCCGGCCGTGTGCACCACGGCCGTCAGCGGATGCGCCGGATCGATCCCGGCCACCAGGCCCGCCACCTGCACCGCATCGGCAACGTCCACCGACACGGCGCTGACCTGCGCACCCGCCCCGGTCAGCTCCGCCACCAGCGCCGCATAGTCGGAACCCTCCACCGGCAACCGACGCGACGCCAACACCAACCGACGGCTCCGGCCGGAGGCGACCAGGTGCCGCGCCACCACCCCGGCCAGGGTGCCCGACGCGCCCGTGACCAGCGTCGTGCCCTCGGCGTCGGCGGGCGCCGGCACGGTCAGCACGACCTTCCCGACGTGCCTGGCCTGGCTCAGGTGCCGCAACGCCTGCCGCGCCTGCCGCACGTCCCACACCCGCACCGGCAACGGCGACAGCGCACCCTGCTCGAACAACGCCAACAACTCGGCCAGCATCTGCCCGATCCGCTCGCCGCCCGCCTCGTTCAGGTCGAACGCCCGATAGGCAACCCCCGGATGCTCCGCCGCCACCACGGCGGCATCACGCACATCCGTCTTGCCCATCTCGACGAACCGGCCGCCGCGCGGCAACAACCGCAACGACGCATCCACGAACTCACCCGCAAGCGCGTCCAGCACCACGTCCACACCCGCGCCACCGGATGCGGACGCGAACACCTGCTCGAACTCCGTCGACCGCGACGACGCGATCCGCTCCGGAGCCACCCCGAGGCCCCGCAGCGTCCCCCACTTGCCGGGGCTGGCCGTCGCATACACGGTCGCGCCGAAATGGTGCGCGAGCTGAATCGCCGCCATACCCACCCCACCCGCACCCGAGTGGACCAACACCGACTCACCCGACCGCAACCCCGCCAGATCACGCAACGCGTAATACGCCGTCAGGAACACCACCGGCACCGACGCCGCCTCCACAAACGACCACCCCGACGGCACCCGCGCCACCCGAACCCGCTGCGCCACCACCACCGGCCCAAAACCCGGCTCAAACAACCCAAACACCCGATCACCCGGGCTCAGATCATCGACACCCGGCCCGACCTCCAACACCACACCCGCACCCTCACTACCCATCACCGCCGACGAATCCGGATACATCCCCAACGCGATCAACACATCCCGGAAGTTCACCCCGGCGGCGCGTACCGCGATGCGGACCTCGCCGGGCGCGAGGGCGGCCGGCGCGGCGGCGACGATCTCGACGCCGTCGAGCGTGCCGGGGCGTGCGGCGGCGACGTGCCACGCACGGTCCGCCGGCGGGGTCAGCTCCGCGCCGGGCTGGCGCACGAGCCGGGGTACGCACACCGCGTCACCCCGGAGCGCGAGCTGGCCGCCGACGGTGGACGGGTCGGCCGCGACGGTCGCCAGCACGGCGAGTGCCTGCGGGCCGATGGCCTCGTCGGTGTCGGCGAGGACGATGCGGTCCGGGTGCTCCGACTGCGCCGAACGCAGCAGACCCCACACCGCCGCGCCCGCCAGATCGGTCACCCGGTCCTCGTCCCGCGCCGCCACGGCACCCCGGGTCACCACCACCAACCGCGAATCCGCCAACCCATCGGCGGCAAGCCACGCCTGCACCACACCCAGCACGGCCGTCACCGTGGCCCGCACCCCAGCCGGAACCGAGGCCCCGACAGGGGTAACCGGCAGCAGCACGAGACCCGGCGCGGCCGTGCCCGCCGCCACGGCCGCCACCAGCGCCGGCACGTCCGGGTACGCGGGCACGTCGTCGGGCAGCCCGGCGTCGCCGAGCGCCACCCAGCCGGAGCCGTCGGCGGCGGGAGCGACGTCCTGCGGCTGCCAGGTCACCTCGTACAGGGAACGGTCGGCGGCGTTGGGCGCGGCGACGCCGGTCAGTTCCCGCAGCACGAGCGAGTCGACGGAGACGACGGGCGCACCGGACTCGTCGACCGCGACGAGCCGCACCCCGGAGCCGGCCCGGCTCAGCCGCACCCGCAGCGCGCGGGCACCGACGGCGTGCACCTGCACCCCGGCGAACGCGAACGGCACCCGGGGCCCGGACGCCTCCTCCGCCAGCAGCAGCCCGATCGGGTGCAGGGCGGCGTCCAGCAGCGCCGGGTGCACCCCGAACGCGGAAGCGTCCGCCGCCGGCTGCGGCAGCGCCACCTCGGCGTACAGCTCGCCGTCGCCCGTCCACACCCGGCGCAGCCCCCGGAACACCGGCCCGTACGCCAGCCCGTGCCCGACGAGCGCGTCGTACCAGCCCGACAGGTCCACCTCGGACACCCCAGCCGGCGGCCACTGCCCCACCACCGGCTCCTCGGCGGCAGCAGCCTCCAGCACACCCTCCGCGTGCCGGACCCACTCCCCGTCCGCCTCCCCGCCGGGCTGCGCATACACCGCCACGTCCCGGCCGCCGGAGTCGTCGGCCGACCCGACCCGCACCTGCACCCGCACAGCCTCAGAAACCGGCAGCGTCAACGGCGCGGCAATCGTCAACTCCCGCACCCGCGACGCACCCACCTCGTCACCGGCCCGCACCACCAACTCCACCAACGCCGCACCCGGCACCACCACCGCACCAGACACCACATGATCGGCCAACCACGGATGCGACGACACCGACAACCGACCCGTCAACACCACCTCGTCGTCACCCGCAAGCCGCACCGCCGCACCCAACAACGGATGCCCCGGCGCGGCGAGCCCCGCCCCCGACACGTCGCCGGCCCGCCAGGCCGCCGCGTCGGGCCAGTACCGCTGCCGCTGGAACGCGTACGTCGGCAGGTCCAGCGGGCGCACGGCCGTACCGCCGCCAGTGAGGGTGGCCCAGTCGACGGGGACGCCGCCGGCGTACGCCTCGGCGAGGGCCGCGAGCAGCGCGGACGCCTCGGTGCGTCCCCGGCGCAGGGTCGGCACGACCACCGGCCGGGCGGTGGGGTCCGCGTCGTCGGCGAGGCAGTCGGAGATCATGCCGGCGAGCACCCCGTCGGTCCCGACCTCCAGGTACGTGCCGACGTGGCGCTGCCGCAGGTAGGCGACCCCGTCGGCGAACCGGACGGCCTCACGGACGTGCCGCACCCAGTACCCGGGGTCGCCCAGCTCGTCCGGGTCGGCGGCGACGCCGGTCAGGTTGGACACGACGGGCAGCGTCGGCGGCTGGAACGTGAGCCCGTCGAGGACGGCCCGGAAACCGGCCAGCATCGGTTCCATGAGCGGGCTGTGGAAGGCGTGGCTGACGCGCAGGCGGCGGGTGCGTACGCCCCGGTCCCGCCAGCCGGCCTCCACGGCGTCGAGGGCGTCGACGGCGCCGGAGACGACGACGGCCGACGGCCCGTTGACGGCGGCGATCCCGAGCCGGTCGGTCAGGCCCACGATCGAGGCGCGGACGTCGGCCTCACCGGCGGCGACGGCGAGCATGCCGCCCCCGGCGGGCAGCGCCTGCATGAGCCGGCCCCGGGCGGCGACCAGCGCGCAGGCGTCGGCGAGGGACAGCACCCCGGCGACGTGCGCGGCGGTGATCTCGCCGACGGAGTGGCCGCCGACGAAATCGGGGACGACCCCGAACGACTCGACGAGGCGGTACAGGGCCACCTCGACGGCGAAGAGGCCGGCCTGGGTGAACACCGTCTGGTCGAGCAGGTCCGCGTCGGGGGAGCCTTCGGTGGCGAACAGCACGTCGCGCAGCGGGCGGGGCAGCAGCGGGTCGAGGTGGGCGCACGCCTCGTCGAGCGCGGCGGCGAACACGGGGAACGCCCCGTACGCCTCCCGGCCCATGCCGGGGCGTTGCGCGCCCTGGCCGGAGAAGAGGACGGCGAGCCGGCCGGGCCGGACGGCGCCCCGGACGACGACGGACGACGGCTCGTCGGCGGCGACGGCGGCCAGGCCGGCGAGGAGGCTCTGCCGGTCTCGGGGCAGCAGCACCGCGCGGTGTTCGAACGCGGACCGGCCGGTGGCGAGGGCGTGGCCGAGGTCGGGCAGCGCGACGTCCGGGTTCTCCCCCAGCCAGTCGCGCAGCCGTCGGGCCTGCTCGCGCAGGGCGTCGCCGGTGCGGGCGGAGAGCACGCAGGGCGTGGTGAGGTCGCCGGTGGTGACGGCGGCCGGGACTGTCACGGTCGGCGCGGGCGTCGCCTCGGGGGCCTGCTCCAGGATGGTGTGGACGTTGGTGCCGGAGATGCCGAACGAGGACACGGCGGCGCGGCGGGGCCGGTCCGCCTCGGGCCAGGGGCGGGGCTCGGTGAGCAGCGACACCGCCCCGGCCGACCAGTCGATGTGCGGGGACGGCTCGTCGACGTGCAGGGTGCGGGGCACCACGCCGTGCCGCATCGCCATGACCATCTTGATCACCCCGGCGACGCCCGCGGCGGCCTGGGCGTGGCCGATGTTCGACTTGATCGAGCCGAGCAGCAGCGGACGGTCGGCGGGCCGGTCCTGCCCGTACGTCGCGAGGAGCGCCTGCGCCTCGATCGGGTCGCCGAGCGCCGTGCCGGTGCCGTGCGCCTCGACGGCGTCCACGTCGGCCGGGGTCAGGCGGGCGTTGGCCAGGGCCTGCCGGATCACCCTCTGCTGGGAGGGCCCGTTGGGGGCGGTGAGGCCGCTGCTGGCCCCGTCCTGGTTGATCGCGCTGCCCCGCACGACGGCGAGGACGCGGTGGCCGTTGCGTTGGGCGTCGGAGAGCCGCTCCAACAGCAGCATGCCGACGCCCTCGGCGAAACCGGTGCCGTTCGCGCCCGCGCCGAACGCCCGGCACCGCCCATCGGGGGACAGGCCGCGTTGCCGGGAGAACTCGGCGAGCATGCCGGGGGTGGACATGACGCTGACGCCGCCGGCCAGGGCGAGCTGGCACTCGTTCTGCCGCAGCGCCTGGGCGGCCAGGTGCAGGGCGACCAGCGACGACGAGCAGGCGGTGTCGACGGTGACGGCGGGGCCTTCGAGGCCGAACAGGTAGGAGATGCGGCCGGAGGCGACGCTGCCGGCGCTGCCGTTGCCGACGTACCCGTCGAGTTCGTCGGACGTGCCGAGGGCCTTGCCGGCGTAGTCGTGGTAGATCAGCCCGACGTAGACGCCGGTGCTGCTGCCCCGCGCGGTCAGCGGGTCGATGCCGGCCCGCTCGAACGCCTCCCACGAGGTTTCCAGCAGCAGCCGCTGCTGCGGGTCCATGGCGAGCGCCTCGCGCGGCGAGATGCCGAAGAAGGCGGCGTCGAAGTCGGCGGCGTCGTAGAGGAAGCCGCCGCGCTGCGGGGTGGCCGTGTCGTCACCGGCGTCGCCGCGCAGGTCGGCGAGGTCCCAGCCGCGGTCGGTGGGGAAGGGCGCGATGACGTCCGCGCCGGCGGTGACGAGGTCCCACAGTTGTTCGGGGGTCCGCACGTCGCCGGGGAAGCGGCAGGCCATGCCGACGATCGCGATGGGCTCGTCGACGCCGGTGGCGGCGGCAGCGGCGGGGGCCGGCGCGGGGGCGGCCCGGCCGCCGATCTCCCGGTCGAGGAAGTCGGTGAGCACGGCGGGCGTCGGATAGTCGAAGGCGACGGTGGCGGGCAGCCGCAGCCCGGTGGCGGTGGCGAGCCGGTTGCGCAGCTCGACGGAGGTCAGCGAGTCGAAGCCGAGTTCCTTGAACGGCCGCTGCGGGTCGACGGTGTCGGCGGAGCGGTGGCCAAGCACGGCCGCCACGGCACCGGCGACGAGGTCGAGGAGCTGCCCGCGCCGTTCGGCGGGGCTGAGGGCGGCGAGCCGCTCGCCCAGCGACAGGTCGGCGGCGGCCCGGGTCGCCGCCCGACGCCGGGTGCGGGGTTGGCGCACGAGGTCGCGCAGCAGCGCGGGGACCGGTCCGTCCGTGGCCGCCGGCACCTTCATGAGTACGAGGTGCGCGCCACCGTGCCGCTGCGCGGCGTCCAGGAGCGCGAGCCCTTCGGCGTCGGTGAGCGGGGCGCTGCCCGCGCGGATGGCACGCCGGTGTTCGGTGGCGTCGAGGTGGGCGGTCATGGCGCTGGTGGTGGCCCAGAGGCCCCAGGCGAGGCTGGTCGCGGGCAGCCCCTGCGTGCGGCGGTGCTGCGCGAGGGCGTCGAGGAAGGCGTTCGCCGCCGCGTAGTTGCCCTGACCGGGCGAGCCCAGGGTCGCCGCGATCGACGAGAACACCACGAACGCCGACAGATCAAGGTGCGCGGTCGCCTCGTGCAACGCCCACGCGCCGTCCACCTTCGGCCGCAGCACCGTGGCCACACCGTCGGCGGACAGGGAGCCGACGGTCGCGTCCGCGATCACCCCGGCCGTGTGCACCACGGCCGTCAACGGATGCGCCGGGTCGATCCCGGCCACCAGGCCCGCCACCTGCACCGCATCGGCCACGTCCACCGACACGGCGCTGACCTGCGCACCGGCTTCGGTCAGCTCCGCCACCAGCGCCGCGTAGTCGGAACCCTCCACCGGCAACCGACGCGACGCCAACACCAACCGACGAGCCCGGCCCGTGGCGACCAGATGCCGCGCCACCACCCCGGCCAGGGTGCCCGACGCCCCGGTCACCAGGGTCGTGCCGTCCGGATCCACCGCAGCCGGAACCGTCAACACCACCTTGCCGACGTGCTTCGCCTGGCTCAGGTGCCGCAACGCCTGCCGGGCCTGCCGCACGTCCCACACCCGCACCGGCAACGGCCGCAGCGCGCCGCTCTCGAACAACGCCAACAACTCGGCCAGCATCTGCCCGATGCGATCGCCACCGGCGGCGTTCAGCTCGAACGCCTGGTACGTCACGCCGGGGTGTTGGCGGGCGACCAGTTCCGGGTCGCGTACGTCGGTCTTGCCCATTTCGACGAACCGGCCGCCGCGCGGCAACAACCGCAACGACGCATCCACGAACTCACCCGCAAGCGCATCCAGCACCACATCCACCCCCGCACCACCCGACGCCGAGGAGAACACCGCCTCGAACTCCGTCGACCGCGACGACCCGATCCGCTCCGGAGCCACCCCCAGACCCCGCAACGTCCCCCACTTGCCGGGACTGGCGGTCGCATACACGGTCGCGCCGAAATGGTGGGCGAGCTGAATCGCCGCCATACCCACCCCACCCGCACCCGAGTGGACCAACACCGACTCACCCGACCGCAACCCCGCCAGATCACGCAACGCGTAATACGCCGTCAGGAACACCACCGGCACCGACGCCGCCTCAACAAACGACCACCCCGACGGCACCCGCGCCACCCGAACCCGCTGCGCCACCACCACCGGCCCAAAACCCGGCTCAAACAACCCAAACACCCGATCACCCGGGCTCAGATCATCGACACCCGGCCCGACCTCCAACACCACACCCGCACCCTCACTACCCATCACCGCCGACGAATCCGGATACATCCCCAACGCGATCAACACATCCCGGAAGTTCACCCCGGCGGCGCGAACGGCGATGCGGACCTGGCCCGGGGCGAGGGGCTGGGCGGTGTCGGGCAGCAGGTCGACGCCGTCGATCGTGCCCGGGTCGACGGCGGCCACGTGCCACAGGTCGCCCTGCGGGGTGAGGGCGTCAGCGGCGGGCCGGGTGACCCGGGGCGCGAGGACGGTGCCGCCCCGGACGGCGAGCTGGCCGCCGGTGGGGGCGGGGTCGGCGGCCACCGCCGCCAGCAGCGCCACCGCGTCGGCGTCCAGCGGGCCGTCGAGGTCCGCCAGGACGATGCGGTCCGGGTGCTCCGACTGCGCCGAACGCAGCAGACCCCACACCGCCGCGCCCGCCAGGTCGGTCACCCGGTCGCCGGGCAGCGCCGCCACGGCGTCGCGGGTCGTCACGGCGAGCTTCGTGTCGGCGAGGGTGTCGGCGGCCAGCCACGCCTGGACTGTCCCGAGGACGCCCGACGTCGCGGACCGGACCAGGCCGGGCAGGTCGTCGCCGGGGGCCCGGTCCAGGGTGTTCCCGGGGGCCTGGTCCGGGCTGGGGCCGGCGTCGCCGGGCGCGCCGTCCGGGCCGACCGGCAGCAGGACGAGGCCCGGCGCGGGCCGCCCCGCCTCGACGGCGGCGACCAGGGCCGCCACGTCCGGGTAGGCCGGCACCTCGGGCAGGGCGACGTCGCCGAGGGCCACCGCGCCCGACGCGTCGGCGGCCGGGGTCACGCCCTCGGCGTGCCAGGTGAGTTCGAACACCGAGCGGTCGGCGGCGCTCGGCGCGGCCAGCCCGGTCAGTTCCCGCAGGACGAGGGAGTCGACGGAGACGACCGGCGCACCGGACTCGTCGACCGCGACGAGACGCACCCCGGAGCCAGCACGGGCCAGCCGCACCCGCAGCACCGACGCGCCCGCCGCGTGCACCTGCACGCCGGCGAACGCGAACGGCACCCGGGGCCCAGCGCCGGTGTTGGCGTCGAGCAGCCCGATCGGGTGCAGGGCGGCGTCCAGCAACGCCGGGTGCAGCCCGAACCGGCCGGCGCTCTCGGCCACGTCGTCGGGCAGGGCCACCTCGGCGTACACGTCGCCGTCACCGGCCCACACCCGGCGCAGCCCCCGGAACACCGGCCCGTACGCCAGCCCGTGCCCCACCAGCGCCTCATACCAGCCCGACAGGTCCACCTCGGACACCCCAGCCGGCGGCCACTGCCCCACCGTCGGCTCCTCGGCGGCAACAGGCTCCAGCACACCGTCCGCATGCCGGACCCACTCCCCGTCCGCCTCCCCGTCGGGCTGCGCGTGCACCGCCACGTCCCGGGCACCGGAGTCGTCGGCCGACCCGACCCGCACCTGCACCCGCACAGCCTCAGAAACCGGCAGCGTCAACGGCGCGGCAATCGTCAACTCCCGCACCCG
>NZ_JBIARA010000038.1:0-23332 GCF_042889525.1 Micromonospora sp. NPDC002575
AGGGCATCCCCGCCAACCCCCACCGGCCCCACCCCCACGCCGGGGTCGTACACACCCCCGGGGGCGGCGTGCGCGGACTCTTGTTTCCCCCCGGGGGGGGGGCGCCCCCCCCCCCCCCCGTCCGCGAGGGCGCGCGCCGCGAGCGGCGCGCGCCCTCGTCACGTTCCCGAAACGCCGGTCGCCGGCACGGGGACCCGGAAGGGACTCCCCGTGCCGGCGGCCCACGCCGGCCCGCGCGCCGGCTGCGGCAGGCCGGGCAGGCGGTCAGCTCGTCGCGGTGGCGGGCTCCCCGGGACCGTCCCCGGCGGCGACCGGCTCGACGGTCCGGTCCGCCAGATGCTGGCGTACCGACCAGGCCACCGCCGCCGCCCAGGCGGCCACGATGACCAGGTAGCTGGCGTACCGGACGCCGGTCGAGGCGTCGATCCAGTCGCTGAGCAGCAGGGTCCGCACGTTGGTGAGGATGATGACGCCGCCGACGGCGGAGCCGAGCACCCGCGGCGGCACCATCCGCACCAGCCAGGCGGCGATCGGCGCGGCGATCATGCCACCGAGCAGCAGCGCGCCCACCCAGCCGAAGTTGATGTTCTCCGAGCCGATCCCGACCAGGAAGCCGGCGCTGGCGGCGATCGCCACCAGGAACTCGGAGGTGTCGATGGAGCCGATCACCCGACGCGGCTCCATCCGCCCGCTGGCCAGGATGGCGGGGGTGCCCACCGGGCCCCAACCGCCGCCGCCGGTGGCGTCGACGAAACCGGCGACGAGGCCCAGCGGGCCGAGGAACCGCTTGCGCAGGGGCAGCCCGACCCGGTCGCGGGGCAGCCCGGAGACGGTGAACCGGACCAGCACGTACACCCCGAGGGTGAGCAGGATCAGCGACATGATCGGGGCCGCGGTCGCGGTGGAGAGGCTGGACAGGAACGTGGCGCCGGCGAATGCGCCGAGTGCGCCCGGGACGCCGACCCTGCGGACCACCGTCCAGTCGACGTTGCCGAAGCGCCAGTGGGCGGCGCCGGAGACGAGGGTGGTGCCGATCTCGGCGAGGTGAACAGTTGCGGAAGCACTCGCGGCGCTGGTGTTGATGGCGAGCAGCAGTGTTGTCGACGTCACGCCGTAGGCCATGCCGAGGCTGCCGTCTACCAGTTGCGCACCGAGTCCGACAAGGGCGAGGAGAAGGAGTTTACGCACAATTACCGCCGATCCAAAAGAAAAAGGGGGTCTGGCAGCGCCGGGCGGGGAGGGCGGTCGAGGCGGACCGCACCATCCCGGCCGGCCGGGGTCTGCGCTGGTACGGGGATTGTCGTACGCGACGGCAGCCGCCCCATTGACGGGCAACGCCGTGCTAATCATTCCGACAGATTGGGTAAAACGCTCGTTAAGCGGAGATGCGGTGCCGCCGCCCGGTCGCGGTATCGGCCCGTCCAGCCCGACCGCCGGCAAGGCCGCCGCTGAACTCGCCTCCCGAGGCCGACCGCGCTCGGCGCGATCCGCTTTGGTTACCGCAGTAATGGTGACGCGAGTCACAACAACCCGCCCACCAGGGCGTTCGCTGATCGCCCGGCGAAGCTCACCTCACTTTCGGTGAATGTCGAAGTTAATCGATGGGTAATAGCGATGACGACATTGACAGGGATCGTTGAGGTAGTCCGCAACCCCTGGCAAGACCCGTTCCACATCGTGAGACGGAAGGGGAAAAATCACCCATAGCCAGGGAATGTCCGGGGCGCGTAAAACAATTTCGTAATGAACTCGACAATCGCCGCACTGCGGCGGACGGCACCGTTCGCGCCCGCCCCCGCCCGCGCTCGCGGTCATTTTGCCTGGCCACCTCGGCGGCAAATCCCGTCACCTTAGTAGGAAATCTTCACCTCCCCGATCAGGTTGGTCAGATTTAACCGGGCCGTAACTGGGCGACGCTACGTTATGACCCAGCGCGACATTGACTGCCGCAAATTAGGGCCCGAGCGCCGGTGGTTCGGCCGGCCGGTCCAGCCCGTCGCCCCGCGATCTTCTCGCGACCGAAGTGGGAGCCTGATGAGTACTGCACCGCACACGCGCGACCTGATCATGGTTGTCAACCCTGCCGGCGCACTGGAGCCCGGCCCACGGATCACCGCCGCCGCCTGCGCCGGTGGCGGACTGGGCGTGCTCGACCTGGCCGGCGGCGACGACTGGTCGCTGCGCGCGCTGACCCAGGCCGCCTCCTGGTCCCCCGGGCCGATCGGGGTCCGGGTGCCGGCCGGCTGCCTGGCCACCCCCGACGAGGTCGACCACGCCGCGCGCGGGCGGGTCGACCTGGTGGTGGTCGCCACCGACAGCCCCTGGTCGCTGGCCGAGATCACCCCGAGGTACCGGGTGATCGTGGAGGTCACGAGCCGGGAGGAGGCCCGCGCAGCCGCGGCGGGCGGGGCGCACGGGCTGATCGCCCGAGGGCTGGAGGGCGGGGGCCGGGTCAGCGACCTCAGCTCCTTCGTCCTGCTCCAGCAGCTCGTCGCCGACGACACCGTCGACCTGCCGGTCTGGGTGGCCGGCGGGATCGGCCCGCGCACCGCCAGGGCCTGCCTCGTCGGCGGGGCCGCCGGAATCGTGCTGGACACCCAGCTCGCCCTGATGCCCGAGTCCGAGCTGCCGGCCGACGTCAAGGCCGCGATCCGGCGCATGGACGGCTCGGAGACGGTGCTGGCCGACGGGGCCCGGGGGATGCGCCGCGGCGGCCAGCACGACGTGCGGTCGGAGCTGCTGCCGATCGGTCAGGACGGCTGGCTCGCCGCCGTCTTCGCCGACCGCTGGGCCGACACCGCCAGCGCCGTGCGGGCCATGCGGGCCATCATGCTCGACGCCGCCGACGACCCCGAGGCCGGCGCGCTGCTGCTGCCCGGCGCGCCGCTGGCCGAGGCGCTCGGCGTGCGGGTGCCCGTCGCCCAGGGCCCGATGACCCGGGTCAGCGACGAGGCGGGCTTCGCCGCCGCGGTCGCCGACGGCGGCGCGCTGCCCTTCATCGCGCTCGCCCTGAACTCGGCGGACCAGTGCCGCCGGATGCTCACCGAGACCGCCGCGCGGCTCGGCGACCGGCCCTGGGGCGTCGGCGTGCTCGGCTTCGCCCCCGAGGAGCTGCGCGCCGCGCAGCTGGCGGTCATCGAGGAGATCCGCCCCGGCTTCGCGATCATCGCGGGCGGCCGGCCGCCGCAGGCCAAGGCGCTGGAGGAGCAGGGGATCAGCACCTTCCTGCACGTGCCCTCCCCCGGCCTGCTGCGGCAGTTCCTGCGCTCCGGGGCGCGGAAGTTCATCTTCGAGGGCGCCGAGTGCGGCGGGCACATCGGCCCCCGGTTCAGCTTCCCCCTGTGGGAGGCGCAGCTGCTGGTGCTGGAGGAGTACCTCGACGCCGAACCGGCCGCCGCCGCGCAGCTCCAGGTGTTCTTCGCCGGCGGCGTCCACGACGCCCGCTCGGCGGCGATGGTCGCCGCGATGGCCGCGCCGCTGGCGCGCCGGGGGGGCCGCATCGGCGTGCTCATGGGCACCGCGTACCTGTTCACCGCGGAGGCGGTGGAGCACGGCGCGGTCCAGCCGCTCTTCCAGCGTGAGGCGCTCACCGCCGAGCGGACCGCCCTGCTGGAGACCGCGCCGGGCCACGTCACGCGCTGCCTGCACACCCCGTTCGTCGACGACTTCCACGCGCTGCGCGCCCAGCTCGAACAGGCCGGCGCGGAGAACCGCGAGGTGTGGGAGCAGCTCGAACTGCTCAACGTCGGCCGGCTGCGGATCGCCAGCAAGGGCCTCAAGCGCAACGGCGAGGCCATCGAGGCGGTGGACGAGGGCGTCCAGGCCGCCGAGGGGCTGTTCATGGCCGGGCAGGTCGCCGTGCTGCGCGACGCCGCCACCACCGTGGCGGGCCTGCACGACGCCGTCAGCACCGAGGCCCGCGACCTGCACGCCGCCAGGCTCGACGCGCTGCGCGACCGGTTCGCCCCGCCCGCCGAGATCGAGGAGCGCCCCGCGCCGCTGGACATCGCCATCGTCGGGATGGCCTGCATGCTGCCCGGCTCACCCGACCTGGACAGCTTCTGGCGCACCGTGCTCACCGGCGCCGACGCGGTGACCGAGGTCCCCGCCGAGCGCTGGGACACCGACCTCTACTACGCCCCCGAGGTCGGGCCGGGCCAGACCGGCCGGATCAGCGTCTCCAAGTGGGGCGGCTTCATCCAGCCGGTGCCCTTCGACGCCATCGGCTACGGCATCCCGCCGACGGCGCTGGGCAGCATCGACCCGACCCAGCTGCTCGCCCTGGAGGTCTCGCACCGGGCGCTGATCGACGCCGGTTACCCGCACGACGCCACCGGGGTCGACCACTCCCGCACCGGCGTCGTCTTCGGCGCGGAGGCCGGCAGCGACATGGGCCACGCGCAGACCCTGCGCACCATGCTGCCGGCGTACTTCGGCGAGGTGCCCGACGAGATGCAGGACCTGCTGCCCACGGTCACCGAGGACAGCTTCCCCGGCGTGCTGGCCAACGTCATCGCCGGCCGGGTCGCCAACCGGCTCGACCTGGGCGGGCCGAACTACACCATCGACGCCGCCTGCGCCTCCTCGCTGGCCGCCATGGACGCCGCCTGCAAGGAACTGGTCAGCGGCGACAGCGACATGATGATCTGCGGCGGCGCCGACCTGCACAACGGCGTCAACGACTACCTGATGTTCACCTCGGCGCACGCGCTGTCCCCCACCGGCCGGTCGCGGCCCTTCGACAGCACCGGCGACGGCATCGCCCTCGGCGAGGGCGTGGCCTGCGTCGTCCTCAAGCGGCTGGCCGACGCCGAGCGCGACGGCGACCGGATCTACGGCGTGATCAAGGGACTCGGCGGGGCCAGCGACGGCCGCGCCCTCGGCCTGACCGCCCCCCGCCCCGACGGGCAGCGCCGGGCGCTGGACCGGGCGTACCGCCGCAGCGGCGTCTCCCCGCGCGACGTCGGTCTCGTGGAGGCGCACGGCACCGGCACCGTCGTCGGCGACCGCACCGAGCTGGAGACCCTGACCCGGATGTTCGTCGAGGCCGGCGCGGAGCCGGGCGGCTGCGCGCTCGGGTCGGTGAAGTCGCAGATCGGGCACACCAAGTGCGCCGCCGGGCTGGCCGGCGTGATCAAGGCGGCCCTGTCGCTGTACCACGGGGTCCGGCCACCGACGATCCACCTGAAGCGCCCCAACCCGGCCTGGCACCCGCAGCAGAGCCCGTTCGCCTTCTACACCGAGGCCCGCCCCTGGCCGGCCCCCGCCGAGGAGCGGATCGCCGGGGTGAGCGCGTTCGGCTTCGGCGGCACCAACTTCCACGTCGTGCTCAGCGCGCACGCCGGCGCCCCCGAGCCCCGGCACGCCCGGCGGATCTGGCCGGCGGAGCTGTTCTGCTTCCGGGGCCTCGACCGGGCCGCGGCCCACCAGTCGGTCCGGCAGCTGCTGGACGGCCTCGCCGGCGACGCCGGGCGGGACCGCCCGGCGCGCCTCGCCGAGCTGGCCGCCTCGGTGGCCGCGAAGTCCGCCGGCCGGTCCGGCCCCACCCGGGTGGCGATCGTCGCCCGGGACCTGACCGAGCTGGAGACGCTGCTGCACCGGGCGCTGGCCGGCGAGCACGACCCCGCCCGCGGCTTGGTGCAGCCGGACGAGGTCGAGCCGGTCGGGCCCGGCCAGGTCGCGTTCCTCTTCCCCGGGCAGGGCAGCCAGCGTCCCGGCGCCCTCGCGGAGATCTTCGTCGCCTTCCCGGAGCTGCGGCACTACCTCGAACTCGACCGTGACGCGGCCGAGCTGCTCTTCCCCGCCGCCGCCTTCGACCAGTCGTCGCGGCGCGAGCAGGAGGAGCGGGTCCGCGACACCCGCGTCGCCCAGCCCGTGCTCGGCATCGGCGGGCTGGCCGTCGACCACCTGCTGCGCCGCCTCGGCGTACGCCCGGACATGACCGCCGGCCACAGCTACGGCGAGCTGGTCGGGCTCTGCGTGGCCGGCGCGTTCGACGCGCCCACGCTGATGGCGCTGAGCCGGGAGCGGGCGGCGTCCATCCTGGGCGCCGCCGGCGAGGACCCGGGCACCATGGCGGCCGTCAACGCCTCCGCCGACGACGTCGCCGCTGTCCTCGCCAGCGCCGGGCTGACCAGCGAGGTCGTGTTGGCCAACCGCAACTCCCCGACGCAGGTGGTGGTCTCCGGGCCGACCGCGAAGGTGCAGTCGGCGGTGGTCGCGCTCAAGGAGGCCGGGCTGTCGGCCAAGGCCCTCTCGGTCGCCTGCGCCTTCCACAGCCCCGTGGTGGCCGGCGCGGTGGAGACCTTCGCCGAGGTGCTCGCCGCCCACCGGATCGCCGAGCCGCGCATCCCGGTCTGGTCCAACCTGACCGCCGCGCGCTACTCCGGCGACGCCGACCAGGTGCGCCACCACCTCGCCGAGCAGATCGGGGCCCCGGTCCGCTTCGTCGAGCAGGTCGAGGCGATGTACGCCGCCGGCGCCCGCCTGTTCGTCGAGGTCGGCCCCGGCCAGGTGCTCACCCGCCTGGTCAAGGCCGTGCTCGGCGACCGGCAGCACCGCGCGGTCGCCTGCGAGCGCGGGCCCGAGGAGGGGCTGCGCGGCTTCCTCATCTCGGTCGCCGAGCTCGCCTGCGCCGGCGCGCCGGTGCGCCCCGACTGGCTCTTCCACGGCCGCGTCGCCGCCGACGCGCCCGCCACCGCACCGACCCGTCGTCCGATCTGGACGGTCGACGGGCTGCTCGTCCGGGACCAGCACGGCAACTGTCTTCCCGGTGGCATGACCCCTCCCCGACGGATCAAGGAGTTGTCGATGACCCCAGCGAACGGTGCCGTCACCGGTACCCCCACCGGCACCGGCCCCGACGCCGGCGGCCAGGACATCCGTGGCGAGCTGCTCAACGAGTACCTGCGCGCCACGCGGGACATGATCGCCTCCCAGCGCGACGTGATGCTCGCCTTCCTCGGTGACCCCGGCAACGGCGGCCCGGGCGGCGGCGGCCGGCTCGTCTGGCAGCCCGCCGAGACGTACCGGGTCGAGGGCCACACGCCGGCCGCGCTGCCGCAGGCAGCGGCGGCGCCCGCCGTCGCCCCGCCGGCCGCGGCCCCCGCGCCCGCCGCCCCGCGGCCCGCGGCCCCCGCGCCCGCCGCGGCCCCCGTGCCGGCCGTGGCGCTGGCGGCCAACGGCGGGTCGGCCCTGGCCACGACCATCGCGCCGGCGCGGCCGGTGGCCCCGGCCGTCGTCCCGGTCTCGCCCGCCGTCGGGCCCATCATCCCCGCGCCCGCCCCGGCGCCGGCCGCGGCACCGGTGGCCACCGGGCCGAGCGTCACCGAGTTCCAGAACGCCATCCTCGCGGTGATCAGCGAGCGCACCGGCTACCCGGTCGACCTCATCGAACTCGACCTCGACCTCGAAGCCGACCTCTCCATCGACTCCATCAAGCGCGCCGAGGTCGCCGGCGAAGTCGCCCAACGCCTCGAACTCGCCGTCGAAGGCGACGAGTCCGAGCTGGAGGACCTCGTCAAGGCCCGCACCGTCCGCGCCATGGTCACCTGGCTCGACGAGAAGATGGGCTCGGCGCCCGCCGCCGCGCCGGTCGTCGTCCCGCCCGCCGGCACGCCGGTCGGCGTCACCACGGCCGACTTCCAGCAGGCGATCCTCAGCGTCATCAGCGAGCGCACCGGCTACCCCGTCGACCTCATCGAACTCGACCTCGACCTCGAAGCCGACCTCTCCATCGACTCCATCAAGCGCGCCGAGGTCGCCGGCGAAGTCGCCCAACGCCTCGAACTCGCCGTCGAAGGCGACGAGTCCGAGCTGGAGGACCTCGTCAAGGCCCGCACCGTCCGCGCCATGGTCACCTGGCTCGACGAGAAGATGGGCGGCAGCGTCCACCTGTCGGTGTCCACCACCGGCCCGGTCGCCGTCCCGACCGCTCCCGCCCCCGCCGCTGCCGCCGCCCCCGGAGCCTCGCTCGCCGAGTTCCAGAACGCCATCCTCGCGGTGATCAGCGAGCGCACCGGCTACCCCGTCGACCTCATCGAACTCGACCTCGACCTCGAAGCCGACCTCTCCATCGACTCCATCAAGCGCGCCGAGGTCGCCGGCGAAGTCGCCCAACGCCTCGAACTCGCCGTCGAAGGCGACGAGAGCGAGCTGGAGGACCTCGTCAAGGCCCGCACCGTCCGCGCCATGGTCACCTGGCTCGACGAGAAGCTCAACGGCGCGGTGACCGCGACCGCGACCCTCACCGCCACGGCGAGCATCGCCGCTCCGGCTGCCCCCGCCCCCGTCCAGGCCGCCCCCGCCGTGGCCCCGGCCGCGCCGGAGCCGGCCGACGCCGGGGTCGGCGTCGGGATCGCCCCGAAGCGGCTGGTGGCGCAGGAGAGCGTCCGCACCGAGCCCGTCGGCGACCCGGCCACCGTGCTCGCCGGCACCCGGTTCCTGATCACCGGGGGCGGCGCGATCGCGGCGTACCTGGCGGAGCTGCTCGGCGAGTACGGCGCGAGCGGCCAGCTCGGCGTGCTCGACAGCCAGCAGGCCGGCGAGGGCTTCGACGGGGTGCTCGTCCTCGACGGGCTCACCAACCTCGACGAGCCGCTGCTGCCCGACGTGTTCCCGCTGCTGCAGCGGGCGCTCGCGACCGGCCCGCGCTGGCTGCTGGCCGCCGGGGCCCGCGACGCCGCCGGGGCCGCCGACGGCATGCCCGGCCTGTTCCGCACCATCGCCCGCGAGTACCCGCAGCTCACCGCCCGCTTCGTCGAGGTGGACCCGGCGGCGGCGGCGGACGTGCTCGCCCGGCAGCTCCTCGACGAGGTGCTCACCAGCAGCGACGCGCCGGTGGTGTACCGCCGGGGCGACGACCGCTACGTCGCCGACCTGGTGCCGGTGGAGCTGGGCGCGCTGGCCGCCGGCGGCGCCGGCCCGGCCGGCGACGGGGTGGCCGAGGCCGCCGCGATCGGCCTGGAGCCGGACTCGGTGGTCGTCCTGATCGGCGGGGCGCGGGGCATCACCCCGTGGTTCGCCCGGACGCTCGCCTCGGCCAGCCGGTGCCGCATCGAGCTGGTCGGCCGTACCCCGCTGCCGGAGGGCCCGGAGGACCCGGCGCTGGCCGCGGCCGGCGACAAGCAGGCCCTGGTCGCGGCGCTGGCCCGGCAGGGGCTGCGCAACCCCGCCGAGATCGACCGCACCGCCCAGCGCATCCTGGCCGCCCGGGAGGTCAACGCGACCATCGCCGAGCTGACCGAGCTCGGCGGCGAGGTCCGCTACCACACCCTGGACGTCCGCGACACGGCCGCGACCCGGCATCTGCTGGCCCGCATCCACGCCGAGCACGGCCGCCTCGACGGCCTGGTGTACGCCGCCGGGATCATCGAGGACAAGCTGATCGCCGAGAAGGACCCGGCGTCGTTCACCCGGGTCTTCGACACCAAGGTCGACGGGGCGCGTGGGCTGCTGACCGCGCTGGACGAGCTGCCCGCCAAGCCGCGCTTCGTGGTCTTCTTCGGCAGCATCGCCGCCGCCTACGGCAACCGGGGGCAGTCCGACTACGCGGCGGCCAACGACGCCCTGGACACGATCGGCACCCGCTACGCGGCCCGGACCGGGGTGCGCACCGTGACCGTCCACTGGGGCCCGTGGGCGCCCGGCGTCGGCCACGGCGGCATGGTCACCGCCGAGCTGAGCCGGGAGTACGCCCGGCGCGGCATCGGCCTGATCGACCCCGAGGAGGGCGCGCTGGCCCTGCTGCGCGAGCTGGCCTGGGCCGACGCGGCGGTCACCTCGGTCGTCTACACCGCCTCGGGCTGGTGAGCGCGCCGATGTCCCGCAACGCCCCCGCCCACACCGCACGACGGAGGAACCGATGAGCAACGGCGCACCCGCGCCCGGCCAGATCGCGATCGTCGGGATGGCCGCCCTGATGCCCTCCGCCGGTGACCTGGAGAGCTACTGGCGCAACCTGATCAACGGCGTCGACGCGATCACCGACGTGCCGCCGCACCGGTGGGACGAGGAGTTCTACGACCCGGAGCAGGCGCACCGGCCGGACCGGATGTACTGCAAGCGCGGCGGCTTCGTCGACGAGTTCGCCACGTTCGAGCCGCTGCGGTTCGGGGTGATGCCCGCCTCCATCGGCGACATCGAGCCGGACCAGCTGATCACGCTGGAGGTGGCCGCCGCCGCGATCGACGACGCGGGCGGCGCCGACAAGCTGCCCGACGGCGAGCGCGTCGGCGTCATCCTCGGCCGGGGCGGCATCCTCAGCCCCGCCCAGGCCCGCTACGCCCAGCGGGTGCGGATGTCGAGCCAGGTCATCGGGATCCTGCGGGAGCTGATCCCGGACGTCGACCCGGCCCGGCTGGAGCTGCTGCGCAAGAAGTTCGACGAGCGGCTCGGCCCGTACCAGCCGGAGGGGACCATCGGCCTGGTGCCGAACCTGGCCGCCTCCCGGGTGGCCAACCGGCTCAACCTGCGCGGCCCCGCGTACACCATCGACGCGGCCTGCGCCTCCTCGCTGATCGCCGTGGACCAGGGCATCACGGAGCTGCAGAACGGCCGGCTCGACGCGGTGCTCGCCGGCGGCGTGCACCACGTGCACGACATCAGCTTCTGGTCGGTGTTCAACCAGCTCCGGGCGTTGTCGCGGCAGGGCGAGATCCGGCCGTTCGACGCCGCCGCCGACGGGCTGCTGATCGGCGAGGGCACCGGCGTGGTGGTGCTCAAGCGGTACGCCGACGCGGTCCGCGACGGCGACCGCATCTATGCGGTGATCCGGGGCAGCGGGGTCTCCAGCGACGGCAAGTCCGCCAGCATGTTCAACCCGGCGGTGTCTGGGCAGGTGCTGGCCATCAAGCGGGCCTGGGAGGCCGCCGGGCTCGACCCGACCGCCCCGGACGCGCTGGGGCTGCTGGAGGCGCACGGCACCGGCACCCCGACCGGGGACGCCGCCGAGCTGACCACCGTGGCCCAGGTCTTCGGCCCGTACACCGGCGGCCCCCGCCCGGTGATCGGGTCGGTCAAGTCGATGATCGGGCACACCATGCCGGCCGCCGGCGTCGCCGGCCTGATCAAGGCCGCGATGGCGGTGTACCGGGGCGTGCTGCCGCCCACCCTGCACTGCGAGTCCCCGCGGGCGGAGATGGCGGCGACCCGGTTCGCCCCGATCTCCACCGCGCAGCCGTGGGAGAGCGACGGGCCGCGCCGGGCCGGGATCAACGCGTTCGGCTTCGGCGGGATCAACGCCCACCTGGTCATCGAGCAGGCGCCCGCGTCGGCCGGCGAGCCGCTGGTCGGGATCGCCGCGCCGGCCGCCGGTGCCGGGACGGTCACCGTCGACGAGGCCGACCAGGTGTTGTGGCTGGCCGCGTCGAGCCCGGCCGGGCTCGCCGAGCTGCTGGACCGCGACGACGAGACGGTACGCCGCCTCGGCGCGGACCTGGCCGCGCGCTCGGGCGGCGACGCGCCGGGGCGGGCCCGCCTCGGCATCGTCAACCCCACCGACAAGCTGCTCGCCGTGGCCCGCAAGACGGTGGCCCGGGGGCAGGCGTGGCGGGGCGGGCGGGACATCTGGTTCAGCCCGCAGCCGCTGCTGGCCGACGGGGCGGGCAAGCTCGCGTTCGTCTTCCCCGGCCTGGAGGCGGAGTTCTCGCCGCGCACCACCGACCTGGCCGCCCACTTCGGGCTGCCCGACCGGGAGTGGTCCGCCGCCGACCTGGGCCGGCACGGCGCCGGCCTGATCGAGGTCGGCAAGCTGTTCAACGAGGCGCTGGAACGCATCAACGTGCGTCCGGACGCCGTTTCCGGGCACAGCATCGGCGAGTGGACCGCCGCCGCCGTCAGCGGCCAGATCAGCACCGCCGCGATGGACGAGTTCCTGGAGCTGTTCAACGCCGACTCGGTGGAGGTCTCCGGATACGTCTTCGCCGCCGTCGGCGCGGGCGCCGACCGGGTCACCCCGCTGCTCGGTGACTTCCCCGGGGTGGTGCTCTCGCACGACAACGCACCGGCCCAGTCGGTGGTGAACGGGCCGGAGACCCAGGTGGACCGCCTGGTGGAGGCGCTGCGGGGGCGCAACATCCTGTGCCAGAAGCTGCCGTTCCGCTCCGCGTTCCACACCCCCGCGTTCGCCGAGGGGCTCACCTCGATCGGCGCGGCGCTGGGCCGGTGGGAGGTGCACCCGACCCGGATGCCGGTGTGGTCGGCGACCCTGCACGCGCCGTTCCCCGCCGACGAGGACCAGGTCAACCACATCTTCGTCCGGCACATGATGGAGCCGGTCTGGTTCCGGCAGACCATCGAGGCCATGTACGCCGACGGGTTCCGCGTCTTCCTCCAGGTCGGCGCGGGGCAGCTCGCCTCGCTGGTCGGCGACAACCTGCGCGGGCGCGACCACCTCGCCATGCCGGTGAACACGGCGCACCGCACGGGGCTGAACCAGCTCCGCCGGGTCGCCACCGCGCTGTGGGTGGAGGGGGCCGCCCCGGACCTGCGGGCCCTGACGACCCCGGCGCGTACCGCGCCGGCCGTCGCGGCGCGCACCGCGCCGGCGAATCCCACCAGCAGCACCGGTCGGCGTGGGCCCCGGATGAAGCTCGACCTCGGCGGTCCCCTGGTCCGCCTCGGCGCGGACGCGGCCGGCCTGCTCGGGCTGGACGCCATGCCGGCCGCCACCGCCGCGCCGACGCCGGTGCGGTCCGCCGGCAACGGGGCGTCCGCCGCCCGGCCGGTGGTGGGCAACGGCACCCCGGCCGGCCCCCGCCCGGCCGCCGGCAACGGCACCCCGGCCACCCCGGCCGCCGTGCCGGCCCGGGCCGCCGGCAACGGCACGCCGGCCGCGCCAGCGGCCCCCGTCGCCCGCCCGGCCACGGGCCACGGCGCGCCGGTGGCCACGCCGGCCCGCGCCGCCGCACCGGCGACGCCGCCGGCCGTGCCCCAGGGCACCGTCGCGCAGCAGGCCGGCGCGGCGCTGTCCAGGGAGGCCAGCGCCGCGATGACCGCGGTGAACCGGCTCGCCGGGCAGTCCAGCGCGGCGGCCGAGTTCGCGGCCCTGCTCCAGGACACCGCGCAGAGCGCGGCCAGCGTGCTGGACGCCACCGGCGGCACCCTGGCCCCGGCCCGCCCGGCGACGCCCGCCGGCCCGGTCCGGTCCCAGCCGCCGCGACCCGCCGTCGCGCCGGCGGTGTCCCGCACGCCCGCCGCCACGGCCCCGGCCACGGTCGTGCGCCCCGGCGTCAATCCCGGCGAGATCGGCCGGATCACCCTGCGGGTCTCCCTGGAGACCATGCCGTACCTGCTGGACCACTGCTTCTTCGTGCAGCCGGACGACTGGCCGAACCCGGAGGACCGGTGGCCGGTGGTGCCGGCGACGGCGCTGGTCGCGCACATGATGGACGCGGTGGAGCAGCTGGTGCCCGGCACCCGGGTGGTCCAGGTGCACGACGCCAAGTTCAACAAGTGGCTGATCGCCGAGCCGGCCACGGACGTCGAGATCGTGGTGAAGACCGCCGGGCCGAACCTCTACTCGGTCGTCTTCGCCGGCTACGCCCGGGCCACGATCGAGGTCGGCGCCGCGTATCCGGCCCCGCCGGAGGTCTGGACGCACGACCCGGCCACCGAGCGCCCGCCCACCCTCGGCGCCGCCGAGATGTACGCGGAGCGCCTGATGTTCCACGGCCCGCAGTTCCAGGGCGTGACCGAGGTGCACGCGCTCGGCGACATGCACGTGCGGGGCATCGTCACCGCCCCGGTGCCGCCCGGCGCCCTGCTGGACAACGCGTTGCAGCTCATCGGCAACTGGCTGATCACCACGCAGCCGTTCCGGACGGTGGCCCTGCCGGTGGGGCTGGGCCGGGTGCGGTTCTTCGGGCCGCCCCCGCCGGCCGGCCGGGCGTTCGTCTGCGTCGCCCGGGTGCAGACCATCGACGACGGCAAGCTCGTCGCCGACACCCAGCTCAGCTACCAGGGGCGGGTGTGGGCGCAGATCGAGGGGGCGGTCGACCGGCGGTTCGACAGCCACCCGCAGGCCCGCGTCGCGGAGCGCTTCCCCGAGCGGTACCCGATGTCGCACTTCCAGCCGGAGGGCTGGACGATGGCCTTCGACTGCTGGACCGACCTGGTCACCCTGGGCATGGCGGCCCGGGGCATCCTCGGCGGCGCGGCCAACGCCGAATACGAGCGGCAGCCGGCCAAGACCCGCAAGCAGTGGCTGCTCGGCCGGATCGCGGCCAAGGACGCGGTGCGCTCCCGGCTGTGGGAGCAGGGCCACACCGACATCTACCCGATCGAGCTGACCGTCGGCAACGACCCCGACGGGCGGCCGTGGGTGCGCGGTCGGCCCGGCCGCGGCCTCGACGACTGCGACGTCTCGCTCGCGCACTGCGGCGACATCGGGGTGGCGATGGCCCGGTTGCGTCCCGCCGGGTCGCCGGCCGCGACGCCGGGCGTCGGCATCGACGTCGCCGAGGTCACCGACCACCCGGACAGCACGTTCGGCTTCGCCCTCACCAACGGCGAGGCGGCGCTGCTGGCGTCGCTGGCCGGCGGGGACGCCGCCGCGCGCCGGCTGTGGTTCACCCGGTTCTGGGCGGCGAAGGAGGCCGTCGGCAAGGCGGAGGGCACGGGGCTGGACGGCAAGCCGCGCCTGTTCCAGGTGCGGGAGGCCGCCGACGCCGTGCTGACCGTCGAGGTCGCCGGGCGCGCCTACCGGGTCGGCTACCGGGAGGTCGACAACCCCGAGGACCTGCCGCCCCGGCGCTACGTCGTCGCCTGGACCTGGGGCCCGGAGCCGGCCCCCGCCACCCCGCCCGGGGTGTCCCGACCGTGAACGACAGATTGGGCCGGCCGACCGGCCGGCCCACCCCGACAGCAGGTCACCCCACCGGAACAGCAGAAGGAGCACGCATCATGGCCGCGGCCCAGGACAGCATCCTCGCCGACCTCACCGAGATGATCAACGCCGTACTGGGCGACTTCGCGACCGACCAGGTCATCACCATGGACACCACGTTCCGCGACGACCTGGGCATGGAGAGCATCGACGTCGTCTCGCTCGCCGGCCGGCTCCAGGCCCGCTACGGCGACACCGTCAACTTCGCCCACTTCGTGGCGAAGCTGGACCTGGAGACGGTGGGCGAGCTGCGGGTCGGCCAGCTCGTCGAGCACATCGCCACCTCCCTGGAGGGCGACGGGGTCACGGCGGGCAGCCGGTGACGATGGTACGGGCGAACGGGATCGAGCTGCACGTGCAGCGGCTCGATCCCGCCGGTCCGGCCCCGGCGGGCCGGACCGGGCCGACGCCGACGGCGGTGCTGATCCACGGCATGGCCTCGGACACCATGGCGAGCTGGTACTTCACCATGGCCGAGCCACTGACCCGGGCCGGCTTCCCGACCGTCCTGTACGACCTGCGCGGCCACGGCCGCAGCGACCGCCCGGCCACCGGGTACGCCCTCGACGACTTCGTCGACGACCTGGCGGCGCTGCTGGTCGAGCTGGACGTCACGGGCCCGCTGCTGCTGTTGGGCAACTCGTTCGGCGGGACGATCGCCTTCGGCTACGCCGCGCGCCACCCGGACCGGGTGGCCGGCATCGTGGCCGTGGAGTCGTCCCCGCCGACGCCGGAGTGGATGGGCCGGGTGCGGATGCGGCTGGAGCGGGTCGCCGCCCGGCTGCCCCGCGAGGGGGCGCTGGCCGAGATCGGCGCGGCCCGGGGGCGCATCGCCGCCCGCCGGGCCGCCGACACCGGCCGGATGCTCGCCGAGACCACCATGGCGGCGGAGCTGCCGGCCAGCCGGCTGCCGGCGCGCGACGCGCTCGCCGCGATCGCCTGCCCGGTGCTGTGCCTCTACGGCGGCGACTCGGCGGTGGGCGAGCTGGCCCCGGCCGTATGCGGGCTGCTGCCGCAGACCCGGGTCGTCGTCCTGCCCGACCAGAAGCACTCCGTCCTGATCGACCGGCCCGACTCGGTGCGCCGGCACGTCCTCGCCTGGCTGGGCGAGGAGTGCGGGCTCGACGTGGCCCCACCCGTCACCACATGACAGCGCGACTTCCAGGAGGAATCCCGATGGACACCCCGATCACGGGTCGGTCGATCATCATCAGCAACGGACGCTGCGGCTCGACGCTGCTGTCCGACCTGATCCACGAGGAGCCCGGCACGCTGTCGGCCCAGGAGTTCTTCATGTCGGTGACGCCATGGGCGCGCAGCGCCGAGGTGATCACCGGCGCGGAGTACTGGTCGGTGCTGGCCAGCCCCAAGCCGGAGCTGACCACGCTGTTCCGGATCGGGTTGCCGCCCAAGGAGGTCCGGTACCCGGCCACGGGCCGCTGGGCCGGCCGGATGACGGAGCTGCCCCGGATCCTGGCGATCACCCTGTCGAAGCTCACCGACGACCCGGACACGCTGTTCGACCAGCTCGCCGAGCGGGTCCCGAGCTTCGGCGCCCAGTCGGTGGCCCGCCACCACAGCGACTTCCTGGACCTGCTGGCCACCCTCACCGGCAAGCAGCGCTGGGTGGAACGCTCCGGCGGCTCCAGCCACCTGGCCCCGCACCTGCTCAAGGGGTTCCCGGACTGCAAGATCGTCTACCTGACCCGCAACCGCGAGGACACGGCGAAGTCGATGAGCCGGCACTCGTCGTTCCAGCTCATCCAGCTCCGGGTGGAGTTCCTGGGCCGCTGCGGCCTGGACCCGTTCCGGATCACCGACGCCGACGACGTGCCGGCGGACCTCCAGCCGTTCCTGCCGCACCGGCTGACCGCCGAGGCGCTGCGCGAGCGCGGCGAGGACATGCGCCGCTACCTCGGGCTGTGCGCGTTCATGACCAGCCAGGCCGACCAGGCGCTGGCCGACGTGCCGCCGGAGCACCTGCTGCGGATGCGCTACGAGGACCTGGTCGCCGACCCGGTCGGCGAGCTGACGCAGCTCGGCGAGTACCTGGAGTTCCCCGAGGCCGCGCAGTGGGCGGAGCAGGTCGCCGGACGGGTCGTCGCCCCGGCCCGCAAGCCCGAGCCCGCCGCCGCCTGAACCGCCCTTCCCCCACACCGCACCCCGTTCTCCTGCGCGCCGCGGCCCGGACCACCGGGCCCGGCCGCCGGTGTCCCACCCTTTTTGCTGGAAAGAGAGGCAGTTGGTGAATCCACTCCGGATCTCCGCTCGGCGGCTGTTAGCCGCCGTTGCCGTGCTCGGGCTCGGGCCCGCGCTGGCGGTCCCCGCGGCGGCGCTCGGCGCGCCGCTCGACGCCGCCGGGGCGGCCGGCGGCCAACCGCCGACCACGCAGCTCCTCGCGAAGGCCCCGCCGGACGAGTGCTTCGCCGGGATCGGGCAGCCGTACCCGGCGGGCCCGCCCTGCGAGACGGGGCAGGCGAAGGTCAACCAGGCGTACCTGTGGGGGATGACCCGCGCCGGCCGGACGCTGTTCTTCGGCACCGGAGCGAACGTCAACTGCCTGACCAGCGGCCGGACGCTGGAGAACACCGTGCCCACGCAGAACGCCGACTGGGTCTGCGAGTACGGCGAGAGCCAGGTCGCCAAGCGCAACCCCCAGTTGCCGATCAAGCTGGGCGACCACCGCATCCCGCGGCTGTACACCTACGACACCAGGTCGAACCAGCTCACCGAGAAGACCGACGTGGTGAAGGCCGCCTCGCCCGACGACGCGACCCGGCTGCAGAACACCGTCGGCATCCGGGCCGCCGGCAACTACGGCGGCGTGGCCCTGCTGGGCGGCCCGGCGCTGGGCGAGAGCATCAACCTGTTCGCCTTCGACACCGACACCGGGGCCTTCCTGGGCTCGCACAACTTCACCGCGTACGGCAACATCCGGCACTTCACCGTCGCCGACGGCGCGCTCTACGCCGGCGTGGGCGTGGGCAACAACGGCGGCAACCGCGGCCACGTGCTGCGCTGGATGGGCAGCAAGACCGACCCGTTCAACTTCGTCCAGGTGGCGACCCTGCCGGCGCAGGCCGCCGACCTGACCGTCCACGAGGGCCGGATCTTCGTCACCACCTGGCCGGGGGCGACCGAGGAGTTCGGCGAGGAGGCGGCGGAGCCGACGCCGCCGCCGGCGAGCATCGCCTCGGTGTGGATGAGCCCGAAGCTCTCCGACGGCGACCCGGGGCTCACCCCGGCCGACGACGCCGCCTGGCAGCAGGTGTGGAACGTGTCCAGCTACGAGCCGGACCCCGTGGTCGCCTACAGCTACGGCCTGGGCGGCCTGGCCTCCTACGGCGGCTACCTGTACTGGGGCACGATGCACGTGCCGATGAAGGCCACCAGCCTGCACCTGAGCATCTACCCGCCGGTGGACGAGGCCGGGGTCACCGCGACGGCCCAGAACACCCAGCGGGCGATCAGCGTCTACCGGGGCAAGGGCTTCGGCTCCTCGAAGCAGAAGGTGGACCTGCTCTACGGCGCGACCGAGCTGCCCGCGTTCGACCCGGAGGCCAACGGCGGGGTCGGGGCGTGGACGACGAAGTCGACCAACTACACCCCGAAGTACGGCTCCGCCGGCTTCGGCAACCCGTACAACAACTACACCTGGAAGATGGCGGTGACCGGCGGGAAGCTCTACGTCGGCACCATGGACTGGAGCTACCTGGCCAAGGAGCTCGGCCAGCAGACGGCCGTCCAGCTCGGCCTGTCGCCGCAGATGGGAGACGTGCTGGCCAAGGCACCGGCCGTGGCGGCGGCGCCGGCCGGCGCGCGGGCCACCGCCGAGATCCCCGAGGCGGTGTACGGCGGCGACCTGTACGCGTTCTCCTCGACCCGCAAGGCGGCGACGACGATCAGCGACACCGGGGTGGGCAACTACCTCAACTACGGGGTGCGCAACATGGTCGTCGACGGCCCGAACCTCTACCTGGGCATGGCGAACCCGATGAACCTGCGTACCGACCCGAACGACGACGTACCCGAGGGCGGTTGGGAGCTGATCAAGCTCAAGGCCGGCCGCTGATGTCCGTGCCGCCGGCCCGGCGTCCCCTCCTGCGCCGGGCCGGCGGCCGGCAGCCCTTGCCGAACCCTGGCCCGTTCCTGACATTCCTCGAACATTCGCGGGCGAAAGTGTTCATATGATGACTTTTTCCGATTTTCGCCCTAGCGCGGGGACGCCCGGCGGTCGGTCACGCCGGCCGTCGCCCTCCCCCGTCGCCACCCGGCTCGCCGGGGCGCTCGCGCTCCTCGTCGGACTGACCCTGCTCGCCGGCTGCACCCGGGGCGGCGGCGGGGCCGGCGACGACGGGCCGGGGACCGGCCGGGCCTCCGACGGGGCGTCGGCGGCGGACGTGCCCGTCGGCTCCTCCGAGCGCACCCTGACCGTCGACGGGCGCGACCGCACCTACCGGCTCTACCGGCCCGCCTCGGCGAAGCTGACCGACCCGGTCCCGCTCGTGGTCATGCTGCACGGCGCGGCCGGCACCGGCGAACAGGCCGAGGAGGCGTACGGCTGGACGGAGGAGGCCGACCGCAACGGCTTCGTGGCCGTCTTCCCCGACGGCATCAACCGCGCCTGGGCGGTCGGGCGCGAGTGCTGCGGCGCGCCGGCCCGCGAGGGCGTCGACGACGTCAAGTTCATCACGGAGCTGGTCCGCGCCGTCGGCGAGACGGTCCCGGTCGACCCCGCCCGCACGTACGTCTCCGGGATCTCCAACGGCGGCCTGCTGGCGTTCCGGCTGGTCTGCGACACCACGATCTTCGCCGCCGTCGGCGCGGTGGCGACCACGCTCACCGGGCAGTGCGCCGACCCGAAGCCGGTGTCGGTGCTGCACATCCAGGGCAAGCTCGACAAGACCATGCCCTACGGCGGCGGCCCCGGCCGGCGCGACAACGGCGGCACCGGCCGCAACCCGGTCAAGATCGACGGACCGCCCGCCCCCGAGCTGGCCGCCCGGTGGCGCGCCGTCGACGACTGCGGCGAGCCGAAGGAAACCACCGACGGCCCGGTCGTGCGCACCGCCGCGACCTGCCCCGAGGGGCGCGGCGTCGAGCTGATCACCATCACCGACGCCGGCCACCAGTGGCCCGGCGGCAAGCCCAACCCGCCCCGCGCGCAGCGGCTGCTCAACCTCGACCCGCCCTCCACCGCGCTGAACGCCACCGAGACGATCTGGCAGTTCTTCAGCGCCCACCCCAAGCCCGCCGGCGGCTGACCGCCGCCTGACGCCGTCCGCCGCCGGCAACCCCACCCGCCGGCGGCGGACGGCGGCACCCCCGCACCCCCAGACAGGAGAGCAGATGCCCAGCAGAGACGGGCCGGCCGTGGTCGAGGTCGCCGACCTCGTCAAGCGCTACCCCCGCAGCGACACCAACGCCGTGGACGGGCTGTCGTTCACCGTCGCGCCGGGCGAGATCTTCGGACTGTTCGGGCCCAACGGCGCCGGCAAGTCCACCACCGTCGGCATCCTCACCACCCGGCTGCGGGCCACCGGCGGCCGGGTGACGGTCGGCGGCGTCGACGTCGGGCGCGACCCCGCGTCCGCCCGCGCCCAACTGGCCGTGGTGCCCCAGCACAACAACCTGGACCGCGCCCTGACCCCCCGGCAGAACCTGGTCTACCACGCGACCTACCACGGGCTGCCCCGGCGGGAGGCCGAGACGCGGGCCGAGGAGCTGCTGGAACGCTTCGGCCTCACCGAGCGGGCCGACCGGCGCATCGAGGCGTACTCCGGTGGGATGGCCCAGCGGCTGATGATCGCCCGGGCGCTCACCCACGACCCGATGGTGCTCTTCCTCGACGAGCCGACCAATGCCCTCGACCCGCAGACCCGGCTGCTGATCTGGGGCCAGATCCGCCAGCTACGCGAGCGCGGCGTCGCGATCGTGCTCACCACCCACGCGATGAACGAGGCGGCCCGGATCGTCGACCGGGTCGGCATCGTCGACCACGGCCGGCTGCTCACCCTCGACACCCCGGACAACCTGGTCCGGGGCCTGGCCGGCGACGCGCTGCTCGACCTCACGCTCACCCCGGCCCCCGCCGACGACCCGGAGGCGCTGTGCGCCGCGCTGGGCGAGCTGGACGGCGTACGCAAGGCGGAGCGGCTCGCGTCGCCCACCGTGCCGGCCGGTCTGCGGGGCGGCGCGGGGCTGCCCGGCGGAGCCGGCGGCGGCGCGGCGCTGGCCGCGCTGGCCGCCCGGGCCGGCGGCGGGGCACGGGGCGGTGGCGGCGGCCTGGCCGCCCTGGCCGGCGCGGGCCTGCTCGGTCGCGGCGGCGCGGCGGGCCGCAACGGCGGGGGCCTGGCCGGCCGCGGCCGGCTGCGCGTTCGCCTGCACCTGGCCACCGACCCCGCCGCGCTGCTCGGCGCGGCGGTCACCGTGCTCACCGCGCGCTCGGCGGCGCTCAACGCCATCGACATCGGCGAACCGAGCCTGGAGGACGTGTTCATCGAACTGACCGGAAGGGAACCACGGTGACCGCTGTAGACACGCCGACCCCGCTGCGACCGGCGGTCACCCCGCGCGCCCGGCCCGGCGCCGGCCGGGTGTTCGCCGCCGTGCTGCGCCGCGACCTCATGGTCACCGGCCGGGAGCTGTGGGTCATCCTGGTGCAGGTCGGGCTGACGCCGCTGTTCATGCTCTTCGTGTTCGACACGATCCTCGGCGGGCAGGGCATCGTCGGGCGCAACTTCGCCGACCTCTTCCTGCCCGGCATCATCGCGCTGGCCGCCCTCACCACCGCGTTGCAGAGCGTGGCCCTGCCGCTGGTGAAGGAGTTCGGCTTCACCATGGAGATCGAGGACCGGCTGATGGCCCCGCTGCCCACCAGCCTCGTCGCGATCGGCAAGCTGGTCATCGCCACCGTCCGGGGGCTGCTCGCCGCCCTGCTGATCTATCCGCTCGGCGCGCTGGTGGTCGGCTCCGCGCCGTGGCGTCCGGCGGGCCTGCCCCTGGCGTTCGTGGTGGCGCTGCTCGGCGCGTGGATCGGCGGGGCCATCGGGATGAGCCTGGCCACCACCCTGCCGGTGCAGCGGATCAACGTCACCTTCTCGGTGATCCTCACCCCGATCATCTGGACCGGGTGCATCCACTACCCCTGGCCGAGGCTGTCGCTGCCCTGGTACCAGGTGGTCACCGCGCTCAACCCGATGACGTACGTCGCGGAGGGGGTGCGCGGCGCGCTGCTGCCCGAGGTGCCGCACATCCCGGCGTGGGTGTGCCTGAGCGTGCTCACCGGGGTGGCCGTGGCGCTGACCTGGCTCAGCGTCCGCTGCTTCAGTCGCCGGGCGGTCCAGTGAACCGCCCGGGCGTTTCCCACCGGCCCCTGCGAGGAGCTGCCATGCCGACCCTTACCCCTCCGGAATCCGACGCGGGCCTCGCCCGTCGGCTCGCGGCCCACGCCGGCGAGCTGCTGCTGCGGGTACGCTCCGCGCACGGCCACGGCGACCCGGCCGCGCTGAAGGCCGCCGGTGACCGGGCCTCCCACGACCTTCTGCGCGCCGAGCTGGCGGCCCACCGACCGGACGACGCGGTCCTGTCCGAGGAGGACAAGGACTCCCGCGCGGTCGGGCGCGCCGACGCCGGCGGCCGGCTCGCCGCCGACCGGGTGTGGATCATCGACCCGCTGGACGGGACCCGGGAGTTCTCCGAGGAGGGCCGCTCGGACTGGGCGGTGCACGTGGCGCTGTGGGCGCGCGGCGCGTCGACGCCGCACCGCCTGGTGGCGGGGGCCGTGGGCCTGCCCGCGCAGGGACGGGTGCTGACCACCGACGACCCGCCGACGCCGCCGGCCCCCTCCGCGGGCACCGGCGCGCCGCTGCGGCTGGCGGCCAGCCGCAGCCGTCCCCCGGCCTTCCTGGCGGACCTGGCCGCCGAGATCGGCGCCGAGCTGGTGCCGATGGGCTCGGCGGGGGCGAAGATCGCCGCTGTGCTGACCGGTGAGGTCGACGCGTACGTCCACGCGGGCGGCCAGTACGAGTGGGACTCGGCCGCCCCGGTGGCCGTGGCCACCGCCGCCGGCTTCCACGCCTCGCGCGTCGACGGCTCCCCGCTGGCCTACAACCAGGCCGACCCGCGCCTGCCCGACCTGCTGGTGTGCCGTCAGGAACTCGCCGCGCCGCTGCTCGCCGCCCTCACGCGGCAGCTCTCCGGCGCGGCGGCCCCCGGCGGCTCCGGCGTCCCCTCGACCGGAGGCGTCCCCTCGACCGGAGGCGTCCCCTCGACCGGAGGCGTCCCCTCGACCGGAAAGGACACGCGATGAGCAGCGGATCGGCTGCGTACCAGGTCTCCCAGCTCGACGAGTTGGAGGCGGAGAGCATCTTCGTGATGCGTGAGGTGGTTGCGGAGATGGAGCGGCCGGTGCTGCTCTTCTCGGGTGGTAAGGATTCGATCGTGATG
>NZ_JBIARA010000039.1:0-22978 GCF_042889525.1 Micromonospora sp. NPDC002575
GCGCCGGGCACTTTTACTACGTTACCCTCCGGTTTCCGCACTGTCAAACCGGAGAATCCCGATCCGACCCGCTTCCACCCGAATTACGGGCACCATTCCACACCCGGCGACTGCCGGTGGCTTCCTGGGGTCCGGCAGGCCGTCCGTCGTGGTCTCCACCTGACGCCCGTTTCCCTGCCGGCGCAGAACATTACCCCGTCCCCTCGGGCCCACCAAATCGACCCCCCTCCCTCCGGCAGGGAGGGGGCTGACCTGCCCGGATCACCCCGGGTCAGACGCGACGTACCGGACCCCGCGGTGGACGCCCAGCTCGTGGGCCGGGGGCCTCGGCGACCGCGCGGACGCTGGGCCCGCCCGTCCTCCTGGTGCACCTCGGCCACGGTCTCGGGCGTCCCCGGCATGACGAGCTGCTGGGTCCTAACCCGTGCTCGGCCCGACGCCGGGCGACGCCGCCCGGGCCTGAGGCCGCGTGCGGGCCCGGCCGGGCGGCGGTCACTCGGGCGTGGGCGGGCCCAGCAGGCGGATCTCCTCGATGTCGAGCGCGGCCTGCAGCTCCCGCAGCACCGTGTCGTCGATCTCGTTCGCGTTGCGCAGCCGGGTGATCTCGCGCCGCTTGCGGTCCAGGACCGCCAGCCGCAGCCGGCGCTCCAGGTCGCGGGCCCGCTCGGCGGCCTCGCCCTGCTCGGCGGCCCGGATGTCGTCGAGGTGGTCCTGGTAGTCGCTGCGGATCCGGTCGGCGACGTCCCGGTTCACGCCCAGCCCGTCGGCGACCTCCGGCAGCGCCGCCAGCCCGGCCTCGGTGGCCCGCACCCGGGCCATCCGCACCTCGTCGGCGCGCTGCTGGTCGCCGACGAGGCCCGCCCAGCGGACCACGAGCGGGAGGGTGGTGCCCTGCACCAGCATGATCATGACGATCACCAGGGCCGTGCAGAAGATGATCAGGTCCCGTTCGTGGACGGGCTCGCCGGCCGGGGTGGACAGCGGCACCGCCAGGGCCGCGGCCAGGGACACCGCGCCGCGGAAGCCGGCCCAGCCGGCGGCCGTGCGGATCCGCCAGCCGACCCGCAGGGCCCGTTGCGACCTGCGGCGGTCGACAAGCCGCAGCAGGTACGCCGACAGGTGCAGCCAGGCCATCCGGGTCGCCAGCACGACGCCGGCGACCAGCACCGCGATGAGCAGCGCCCGCCCCAGCGACGTGCTGGTGACCCCGCGCACCGCCCGGGGGATCTGCATGCCGAGCAGGACGAACAGGCCCCCGTTGATCAGGAACGTGGTGAGGTCCCAGAAGGCGTAGGCCATCACCCGGGAGGGCGCCCGGATCACCCGGGGGCCGGCGAAGGAGAGCACCAGGCCGGCAACCACCACCGCGAGCACCCCGCTGGCGTGCAGCTCCTCGGCCACCAGGAACGCCACGAACGGGGTGAGCACGCTGAGCGCGCCCTCGCGCAGCGGGTCGTCGAGGCGGCGGCGAATCAGCACGACCACCACCCCGATCACCAGCCCGGCCGCGACGCCGCCGAGGAACGACCCGCCGATGCGCTCGACGAGCGGGAGCGGGCCCGGCGGGGCGCCGCCGGTGATCAGGCCCAGCGCGACGGCGAAGAGGACGAGCGCGGTGCCGTCGTTGATGAGGCTCTCCGCGCGCAGGATGGTGAGGAACCGGCGGGGCATCCGCTTGGCCAGGCCGGCGACCGCGGCGGCGTCGGTCGGGGCCAGCACCGCCCCGAGCACCCAGGCCGCCGGCCCCGCGACGCCGGCCGCCTGGGCGGCCAGGGCCACCGTCGCCATGGTGGCCGCGACCAACCCGACGGCGAGCAGGGCGATGACCGGCAGGTTGGCGCGGATCTCCCGCAGGCTGACGGTGAGGCTCTCCCGGTACAGGATCGCGGGCAGGAACAGCAGCAGCACCACGTCCGGCTCGAGCATCACGTCCGACAGCGGCGGGGCGAGCGCCAGCAGCGCGCCCATGCCGATGAGCAGGACCGGCGGGGCGACCCGGTAGCGCCCACCGATGGTGGTGCCGACGAGCACGGTGGCCGCCAGCACCACGATCAGCACAAGGCCCTCCACGTCGACCCCTCCGCGTCGTACGGCCGGTGCGCGGCCGTACGGCGTCGGGAGGCGCCTGCCCGCACCCACATGGTTCTACGGCGGGCGCGGCACGGTGGGGCGAATGCTCCTATCGGTGGGGCAGGGCGTGGGCGCACGGCCGCCGACGCATCGCCGCACACCGATTGACAAAGTTTGTGTTGCAAACTTAATCTGCCGGTCCGACGGGCGTCACGTGGCGCTTTCCTGACGCCCCGCCCACCCCGTCACGCGGCGGCGTCTTCCCGGCAAGGAGTGTCATGATCGGCTCACGAGGCACCACCCGACGGACCCGATGGCGGGTCGGCGCGTTCACCAGCGCGGTCACGATGCTGCTGGCCGCCGTCGGCGTCCTGGTGGCGGGCACCGCGCAGGCGGCGGCCGGCTGCGCGGTGACATACCAGGTGAGCAGCCAGTGGCAGGGCGGGTTCGGCGCGAACGTGAGCGTGACCAACCTCGGCGACGCGATCAACGGCTGGCGTCTGACCTGGACCTTCCCCGCCGGGCAGCGGGTGACGCAGGCGTGGAACGCGACGGTCACCTCCTCCGGCGACGACGTCACCGCCGCCAACGTCGGCTACAACGCCGCCATCGCCACGAACGCGACGGTCTCCTTCGGCTTCAACGGCCAGTGGTCCGGCGCGAACACCAACCCCGCCTCCTTCGCGCTCAACGGCGTCGCCTGCACCGGTGGCGTCGGCCCGACCACGGCCCCGCCGACCAGCGCCCCACCCACGACGACGCCGCCGCCCACCACCCCGCCGCCCACCACTCCCCCGCCGGCCGGCGACGCCATGGCGGCCGTGGCCGCGATGCAGCCCGGCTGGAACCTTGGCAACTCGCTGGACGCCGTCGGCGCCGACGAGACCGCCTGGGGCAACCCGCGCATCACCGAGGCGCTGCTGGACAACGTGAAGGCGCAGGGCTTCAAGAGCATCCGCATCCCGGTCACCTGGAGCGCGCACCTGGGCGGCGCGCCCAGCTACCTGATCGAGGCGGCGTACCTGAACCGGGTGAAGGAGGTCGTCGACTGGGCGCTCGCCGACGACCTCTACGTGATGATCAACATCCACCACGACTCGTGGCAGTGGATCAACACCATGCCCACCGACCGGACCAACGTGCTGGCCAAGTACAACGCGATCTGGACCCAGCTGTCGAGCACGTTCCGCAGCTCGTCGCCGAAGCTGGTGTTCGAGAGCGTCAACGAGCCGCAGTTCACCGGCAGCTCCGGCGACGCCCAGAACGCCACCCTGCTCCACGAGCTCAACACGTCGTTCCACCGCATCGTGCGGGCCTCCGGCGGCAACAACGCCACCCGCCTGCTGGTGCTGCCCACCCTGCACACCTCGTCGGAGCAGGCCCGCGTCGACGAGCTGGTGGCCACGTTCAACGCGCTGAACGACCGCAACCTGATCGCGACCGTCCACTACTACGGCTACTGGCCCTTCAGCGTGAACGTCGCCGGGGGCACCCACTTCGACGCCACCGCCCAGAAGGACCTCACCGACTCCTTCGACCGGGTCTACAACGCGTTCGTCGCCAAGGGCATCCCCGTCATCGTCGGCGAGTACGGGCTGCTCGGCTTCGACCGGCACACCGGCACTATCGAGCAGGGCGAGAAGCTGAAGTTCTTCGAGTACTTCGGCTACTACGCGCGGGCCAGGAAGCTCACCACCATGCTGTGGGACAACGGGCAGCACCTCGGCCGGACCTCGTTCCAGTGGAGCGACCCGGAGCTGACCGCCCAGCTCAAGTCGAGCTGGACCACCCGCTCCGGCACCGCCTCGTCGGACCTGGTGTTCACCGCCAAGGCCAGCGCCATCAGCGCCAGGACGCTCACCCTGAACCTCAACGGCACCACGTTCCAGGGCCTGCGGCAGGGCAACACCGACCTGGTCCAGGGCACCGACTACACCGTCAGCGGCAGCCAGCTCACCCTCACCGCGTCCGCGCTGACCCGGCTGACCGGCAGCCGGGCGTACGGGGTCAACGCGACCCTGCACGCGCGGTTCTCGGCGGGCGTGCCGTGGCGGATCAACATCATCACCTACGACCGGCCGATCCTGGCCAACGCCACCGGAACGACCAGCGCGTTCACGATCCCCACCCAGTTCCGGGGCGACCAGCTCGCCACCATGGAGGCGAAGTACGCCGACGGCAGCAACGCCGGACCGCACGACTGGACGCCGTTCAAGGAGTTCGACGTCACGTTCCAGCCCAACTACACCGGCAACTCCATCGCCCTGACCTCGGACTTCTTCGCCGCGGTCAGCGACAACGCCCCGGTGACGCTCACCTTCCACTTCTGGAGCGGCGAGAAGGTCACGTACAAGGTGACCCGCTCGGGCAGCAGCGTCACCGGCACCGTCGCCTGATCGACCGACGCCAGGCTCGCGGGCCCGCTCCCCTCCCACGGTCGCCCGTGGGCGGGGCCGGGCCCGCGGTCGTCGGCGCCCCGTCCCGGGGAGGCGCCGGGCGTGTGCCGCTCACCCCGGGTCCGCTGCTCACGGCCGGCAAGCGGCGGTCAGGAGAAGCGTTCGACCGTAACGGGTAGAAGCCCGGCCATCCGCAGCGTCGTGGTCAGCTCCCGCAGCATCGGCCGGACGGTGTCGTCCCGGCCGCCGGCCAGGTCGACGGTCAGGTCCAGGCACCACGGGCCGCCCGCGCCGATGCGCCGCAGGTGCCAGGTGAACGCGTCGTCGCCGACGCGCCGCCGGGCGACGCCGAGCACCCGGGCCCCGGGGTCGGCCGCATCGCCCGTGACGGTCATCCGCCACGTGGTCCGCAGGTGCGCCAGGCCGTCGGGACCCAGCACGTCGGCGAACAGGACCCGGTAGACCCGGGTCTCGCCGAACCCGGCCGTCGGGTGGCCGGGCGTCAGCGGCAGCGGCGCGGTGGCCAGCGGCGTCGAGTCGTCGAAGTGGCCACGCAGCGTACCCTCGTCGGGCAGCTCGCCACCGCCGAGCTCGCGGTAGGCGGCTGCGGCGTCCCGCCGGTCGACGGCCGCCACCCGGGCGCGCAGCGCGGCGTCGAGGCGCATCGTCCGGCTGAACGCCGCCGAGCTCCACCAGCCGCCGTCCTGCGGGGTCCACGCGGCGCTGTGCAGGCGCACCGCCGAGTGGTCCGCCGCGAACACGAACTCCTCGACGATGAGGCCCTCCGGCCGGGCGCGCCGCGCGCCGCCGGCCGGGTCCGGACGGACCAGGTAGTAGTCCAGCGCGCTCATCACGCCATTGTGGACCCCACGGCCGTCCCGCCCGGGCCGCCCCGCCGCACGGCCGCCCGGCGGGCCGTGGCCCGGTCCGTCCCCGGTGCGGTGGGGACGGACCGGGCGGTACGGGTCGGCTACCGGCGCTGGTCGAGCAGCCAGCGCAGGATGCCCTGGTCGGCGTAGGTCGGCCCGAAGGCGGCGTGGTAGTCCGGCTGGGTGAAGGCGTCGTTGCCGTACTCGGTGTAGCGGAGCAGGGCGTCGATCTGCTGGGGTGTCTTGCCGTCGGCCGCGTAGGCCGCCTGGAGGGCGGCGCGGGAGTTGCGGGCGAGGGAGACGTTGAGCAGGTGGTCGTTGACGCCGTGGGTGATCCAGACGGGGATCTCGGCGGCGGCGATGGCCTTCGCCTGGTCGACGCCGACCTGGAAGCCACCGGTGATCAGGCCGGCGGCGAAGAGGTCCGGGCGCTTGGCGAACGCCTGCCACGCCAGTTGCGAGCCGTAGGAGACGGTGGTCGCGTAGACGCGGTCGGCGTCGACGGGGTGGTCGGCGACGAACTGGTCGACCAGCTTGACGAGCAGGTCGGCCTCGGCCGCGGCCCCCACGCGCTGGTGCTGCGGCGCGAGCACGATGACGTCCTCGTCGGAGCCCGTCCAGTCGCGCTGGAGCCACGCCGTGGCGGGGATGTCCGCCGCGAGTTGCACGCCGGTGTTGTCGCCGTCCCAGCCCATGCCGTGGCCGGGCAGCACGACCATCAGCGGGTACCGGCGGCCCGGCTGGTAGTTCTTCGGCAGGTGGTAGTGGTAGGGCAGGACCATCCCGCCGCTGAGGTACGAGCCGTAGGTGAAGTCGTCGACGAGCAGGTCGACGGGTTCCTCGGTCATCGGGTGCGACCGGTGCGGCGCCCCCTCGGCCAGCACCGGGCCCCTGCCCTTGCCGTTGCCCCGGCCCGGCAGGCCGCGCACGTCTGCGCGCTGCACCACCCGCGTGGGCAGGTCCGGGTTCACCTTGACGGTGCACAGGAACGTGGGGCACTTCGAGACGATCACCGTCGAGCCCTTGCCGTCGGCCGGGTCGAGTTCGACGATCACGTACCGGCCGGTGACGGCCCGGTGGTCGCTCCGGGTGGTGGGGCGGCTGTTGGTGTAGACGTGGGTGATGCTCCGGTCCGCCAGCTTCGGCAGGTCCTCGATGGGATTGAACCGGAAGTTGTAGACGGTGTCGGAGACGGAGAACGTGCGCGTGTCGAGGCTCCGGGGGTCGACCGTGGCGCCGTACTCGACGGCGACGGCCGAGACCTGCTGGCCGTACGTGTGGACCTGGGTGATGGGGGTGATGCTCCGGATGCCCGTGGCGGCATCGCCGCCGTGGCCGGTGCGGTCCGCGCCGTACGCCGCGCCGGCCGATGTCGACACGATGGCGGCGGTCAGCAGCGCGACGGTCCTCAGGCGAGGGGTCATGCGGTTTCGTCCCTCCCGCGGTCTCCGGTGGCGGCGGGCGCGGCCCGCCCGCCGCCATCCATCGACGCTAAAATGATTTAGCTGGAGCTAACGCGCCCCGCCGCACCGCTGTCAAGACACAGTGGAAATCCGGTGGAAACAATCGCGGCCGTCCGGCGCGGGTCAGCCCTCCAGGCACCGGCGCACGGCGGCGACCAGCCGGTCACCCCGCTCGTCGTCCACCCCGCCCATCTGGTTGACCACGTACGCGAAGCCCACCTGGTGGGCGTCGTCGCCGAAGGCCACGTGGCCGCCCGCGCCGTCGTGGCCGAAGCTGCGCGCGCCCAGCAGCGGACGGGCCGGCGGGGAGTCCAGCAGGAAGCCGGTCCCCCAGCGCTGCCCCTCGTCGGGCGGCCCGTAGCGCTGCCGGCCCCAGGCCCGGGGCGTGGTCGCGTCGTCGACCGACGCGGCGGTGAGCAGCCGCCCGGAGCCGTCGACGTCGGACACGGCGGCGGCGTAGAGCCGGGCCAGGCCCTCGGCGGTGCTGACCGCGCCGGCGCCGGGTATCCCGGCGGCCTGGATGACCGGGTCGTTGAAGCTGACCAGGCCGTCGTCGTCGGCCGGGAAGGCGTAGGCCCCGTTCATGGTCAGCCCCCGCTCGGCGACCGGGTCCAGGGCGGGCAGCGCGCCGGCCGGCGGCGCCAGCATCCAGGCCACCGCCGCGCGCTCGGCCTCGGGAAGGCCGATCCAGGTACGCAGGCCGAGCGGGTCGGCGAGCGCCGCGCGGAAGAACGCCCCGGGCAGGTGCCCGGTGACCCGGCGGATCACCTCGCCGACCAGCCAGCCGTAGGTCATCGCGTGGTAGCTGTGCGCGGTGCCCGGCGGCCAGAGCGGCGGCTGCGCCTCGATCGCCTCGATCACCGGCGTCCAGGCGACCACGTCCGCGCGGGTCAGCGGCCGGTCCAGGGCCGGCAGGCCGGCCTGGTGGGTGAGCAGCCAGCGCACCGGTATCCCGTCCTTGCCGTGCTGGCCGAACTCGGGCCAGTAGCGGGTGACGGGGGCGTCCAGGTCGAGGCGGCCCTGCTGGACCAGCAGGTAGGCGCAGACCGCCAGGATCCCCTTGGTGCAGGAGAAGACGACCGCCGGGGTGTCGGCGGCCCACCGGCGGCCGGAGCGCGGGTCGGCGAGCCCGCCGTACAGGTCGACGACCTTGCGGCCCCGCACGTAGAGGGCGACCGCGGCGCCGACGTCGCCGCGGGCGGTGAAGTTGTCCCGGAAGACGTCGACGACCGGGCCGAAGCCCTCGTCGGCGTCGCCGTGGACCGGTGCAGGCGTCGTCACGCGCTATCCCTTCAGCGATCCCTGGATGAGGGCCTTGATGAACTGGCGTTGGAAGATCAGGAACACGATGAGGGTGGGGGTGAGGATGAGCAGGGAGCCGGCGCACAGCAGCACCAGGTCCGTCCCCCACTGCCCCTGGAACGCCCCGAGCGCGCCGGCCATGGTGCGCTTCGTGGCGTCGTCGACGAGCACGATGGCGAGCAGGAACTGGTTCCAGGTCCACAGGAACAGCAGGATGGTCAGCGACGCGATGGCCGGCCGGGCCAGCGGCACCTGGACGCGCCAGAACAGCTGCCAGGTGTTGCTGCCGTCGACCCGCGCCGCCTCGGAGAGCTCCTTGGGCACGGTGGCGAAGTGCGCCCGCATCCAGAACACCGAGAACGGCATGTACAGGCCGATCAGCGGCAGGATGATCGCCCACCTGGTGTTGAGCAGGCCCAGGTCGCGCATCTGGTAGTACAGCGGGGTGACCACGGCCTCGAACGGCAGGGTCAGGCCGAGCAGCAGCAGGCCGAAGGCGATCCGGCCGCCGGGCACCCGCAGGTGGCCCAGCCCGAATCCGGCCATGGTGGCGATGACCACGCCGATCGGCACGACCCCCACCACGATCAGCAGGCTGGAGCGCAGCAGCGCCCCCATGTTGGCGGCGGTGAACGCGTCGGCGAAGTTGCCCCACTGCGGGTCCGCCGGCCAGGCCAGCCCGGTGGGGACGGTGCCGCGCGGCTGCAACGCCGCCGACAGCATGCTCAGGAACGGCAGCAGCGTGACGACGACCAGCGCGATCAGGAAGATCCGGCCGGTCAGTCGCTCGCTGCGGCTGGTGAGGTTCATGCCTTGTCCTCCCGGGTCAGCCGCTGGATCGGCAGCACGCAGGCCAGCACCAGCACCATGAGCACCACCGCCAGCGCCGAGGCGAGCCCGACCTGCCGCTGCGAGAAGGCGAGCCGGTAGATCTCCAGCCCGGGCACGGTGGTCTGGATGCCGGGGCCGCCGCTGGTGGAGATGTAGACGATGTCGAAGCTGGCCAGGGCGGCGATGATGGTCACGGTCAGGCAGACGCCGATCTCCTGCCGCAGGCTCGGCAGGGTGACGGCGAAGAACTCCCGCACCGGCCCGGCCCCGTCGATGCGGGCCGCCTCGTACAGCGCCGGGTCGATCTTGCTCATGCCGGTGACGAGCAGGATCGTGCACAGGCCGAGCATGACCCAGGTGCCGATCACGCCCACCGACGGCAGCGCGGTGTCGAACTCGCCGAGCCAGGCCCGGGTGATCCCGCCCAGGCCGACCGCCCGCAGCGCCTGGTTGACCAGGCCGTCGGTGGACAGCAGCCAGCTCCACGCGATGCCGGCCGCGACCAGGGGGATCACCTGCGGCAGGAACAGCACGGTACGCACGACGGTGCCGAACGCGCCGCCGCTCATCCGGCGTACGAGGCTGGCGACCAGCAGCCCGAGGGCGACCGGGACGAAGCTGAAGAAGATGATCAGGACGAACGCGTTCCCGATGATCTTCAGCAGGTCGCTGTCGGTGAACACGGTCAGGTAGTTGGTCAGCCCGACCCACTCGGCCTGGCCGATGCCGTTCCAGCGGTACAGCGAGTACTGCATCGTGAGCAGCAGCGGGCGCAGCACGAAGAACGCGTACATGAGCAGGGCCGGCAGGACCCACAGCCAGCCGAGCCACCCGGCCGTGCGGCCCCACCGCCTCCGGTGGGGCCGCATTGGTGACCGCCGGTCCGCGCCGCCGGCCGGGACACCGGCGTCAGTGCCGCCGACGGCAGCGGTCATCGGGACAGTTCCTTCTCGTACTCGGCCTGGACCGCCTTCACGTACCCCTCGGGGGTCTGCTGCCCGGCGATCAGCTTCTGCATCTCCGGGGTGATCGCCGCGGCGAAGATGCCGCCGGTGGCGTTCGCGGTGAAGTCGACCGCGCCGTTCTCCGCGCCGAGCTGCTGCGACGCCTTGAGCGTCTCGGCCAGCACGGTGCCCTCGGCGACGGGCGGCAGGGGCAGCTCGGCGGGGCCGCCGGGGCTGGAGCCGCCGACCTTGACGGAGATCTCCCGGGCCTTGGCGTCGGTGTGCGCCCAGTTGAGGAAGTACGCGGCGGCGTCCGGGTTCTTGGCCCGGGCGCCGACGCCGAAGGTGTTCGGCGCGGACATCGCCACGTGCTTGCCGCCGGCGGCCTCGGTCGGGAACAGGAAGAAGCCCGCGTTGCCGGCCATGTTCTTGTCGAGGTTGCCCGACTCCCAGTCGCCGTTGAACATGAACAGGCCGCCGCCCTTGGTGAAGTCGCCGACCATGGTGGCGTAGTCCAGGGCGTTGGCGTCCTTGGTGAAGTAGCCCGCCTTGGCCCACCGCTGGATGGTCTCGGTCGCCTTCAGCGCGGCGGGGGTGTCGAAGGTGGCCCCGGGCTTCTGGAAGATCCAGTCCGCGATCTGGGCGGGGTCGCCGAACTGGTTCTGCAACGCCTGGTGCGGGAAGTTGATGCCCGCGGTGTTCTTGTTGAACTGCACGATCGGCTGCACGCCGGCGGCCTTGGCCTTGGCCAGCAGCTCCTCGAACTCGGCGACGGTGGCCGGGGGCTCGGTCATGCCGACCTGCTGGGCCAGCTTCTTGTTGTAGAACACCCCGGTCACGCTGTAGCCGAGGCCCAGCCCGTACAGCGAGCCGGAGCCGCGCACCTTGCCCCCGTCGGCCAGCCGGAGCTGGACGAGCTGCGAGGCGGGGAACTTGTCCCAGCCGTAGGCCGCGACGTAGGGGTCGAGGTTCTTCAGCAGGTCGTCCTTGACCAGGTCGACCATGGTGGGCAGGCGGATGATGTCGGGCGCGTTGTCCGAGGCGAGCACCCGGGGCGCGTTCTCCGTGATCACCGTGAACTGGTCCTCGCGGATGTTGAACTTCACGTTCGGGTGCTGCTTGGTGAACTCGTCGGCCAGCGCCTTGACCAGCGGGAATCCGGTCTCCGCGTACAGCTCCAGGGTGATCGGCCCGGTGCCGAGCTCGGTGCTGACGGGTGCGTCGGACCCGGTCGACGACGGCTGGTCCGACCCTGGCGCGCTACATGCGCTCATCACCAGGCCGGCGGCCAGGGCCGGCACCAGCAGTGCCAGGCCGCGCCGCGAGAACCTGGTCGAGATATCCGGCACGTCAACCACTCCTTGATTCATGCCGCGTCACGCCGCCCGGCGGGCCGGCGCGCACCGGCACCGACCGTGTCGTGTCGGGACCGCGCGGCCCGGCCCCGGGGGGTCGCGAGCGAGCCGGTCGACATGATCACGGCGGGTGGGCGGAGGCGCCCTTCCGTACGACCAAACGACGTAGCTAAAATGATTTAGCAGAGCATGCGCGCGGTGCTCCGAGCCTGTCAAGGACGAGTTCGCAACGACTCGGAAACGGCCGGTTCACACGCCCCGCGGCCCGTCACCCACCCGCCGGGGGTGGTCCTCGTGACTCCCGCATGATGATGTGACGTGGCGGCGCGGGACGCGTCGCGGTGATTCGGAGGAGTCATGGGCCGCAACAGAGCAACCCTGGCCGATGTCGCACGGCTGGCCGGGCTGTCCAAGACCGCCGCCTCGATGGTGCTCAACGGACGGGAGGGGACCCGGCTGTCCGCGGAGGCCCACCAACGGGTCTTCGCCGCGGCCGAGAAGCTCGGGTACCGGCCCAACATGGCCGCGCGCAGCCTGCGCACCCGCAAGACCGCGACCATCGCGTTCGTCTCCGACATCGTCGCCACCACCCGGTTCGCCGGTGACCTGATCCGGGGCGCGCTGGACGCCGCCCGGGAACACGACCACGTGCTGCTGATCACCGAGACCCAGGGGGACGCGGCGTTCGAGCGGTACGCCATCGAGGCGATGCTCGACCGCCAGGTCGACGGCGTCGTCTACGCGGCGATGGCCACCCGCCGGCTCACGGTGCCCCCCGCCCTCCTCGGCGGCCCGGTGGTGCTGCTCAACGCCGTCAGCCCCGACGAGCTGCCCTGCGTGCTGCCCGACGACGAGCAGGCGGCCGTCGCCGTCACCGAGGCCCTGCTCGCGCACGGCCACCGCGACCGCATCGCGTTGATCGGCCGCAACCGCCTCAAGGAGGGCGACGCGGAGGTCTCCATCGCCGCGCCGGCCCGCCTGCGCGGGGTCCGCGCCGCCCTCGCCGCAGCCGGCGTCGGCCTGCTCGCCGAGTGCTTCTGCGCGGAGTGGCTGCCGGAGCACGGGTATGCCGCCATGCGCACCCTGCTGTCCCGCTCGCCCCGGCCGACGGCGGTCGTCTGCATGAACGACCGGCTGGCGTTCGGGGCGTACCAGGCGCTCGGCGAGGCCGGGCTGGCCATCCCCGACGACATCTCCGTCGTCTCGTTCGACGACGATCCCATCGCCGCCTGGCTGCGCCCCGGCCTGACCACCGCCGCCCTGCCGCACGAGCGGATGGGCCGCCGCGCCGTGGAGCTCGTGCTCGACGGGGGCGCGGCCGGGCCGTCGTACGTACCCATGTCGCTGCGTCGACGCCGGTCGGTCGCCGCGCCGGCCGCGGGAGTGCCGACGCCGCGGCGGGCGTCGGCGTAGGCCGGCGGGCGTCGGCAGCGCCGGGCCGAGATGACTGCTAAACCGATTCACTGGTAGGTTGCCGGCCATGCTGCGATTGCCGGACCACTGGGTGTGGGACAGCTGGTACGTCCAGGACGACGACGGCCGGTGGCACGCGTTCTTCCTGCGCGCCTCCCGGGCCCTGCACGACCCCGACCGCCGCCACCGCCGGGCGTCGATCGGGCACGCCGTCTCCGCCGACCTGCGCTCCTGGACCCTGCTCGCCGACGCGCTCGTGCCCGCCGACGCGCCCGCCTGGGACGACCTGGCCACCTGGACCGGCTGCACCGTCCGCGGCCCCGACGGGCGGTGGCACCTGTTCTACACCGGGGTCGGCCGCGCCGAGGACGGCCTCGTCCAGCGCGTCGGCCTGGCCGTCTCCGACGACCTGACCACCTGGCACCGGCACGGCGACGGCCCCCTCGTGGAGGCCGACCCGACCTGGTACGAGCTGCTCGACCGGGACGCGTGGTACGAGCAGGCGTGGCGCGACCCCTGGGTCTTCGCCGACCCCGACGGCGACGGCTGGCACATGCTCGTCACCGCCCGCGCCAACCGGGGCCCGGCGGGCGGTCGGGGCGTCGTCGGGCACGCCACCTCGCCCGACCTGCTCTCCTGGACCGTCCGGCCGCCGCTGTCCGCGCCCGCCGGGTTCGGCCACCTCGAGGTGCCGCAGGTCGCCGTCGTCGACGGCCGGCCCCTGCTGTTGTTCTGCACCAATGCCGTCGCGGACCCGCGCCTGCCCGACCACCGGATCTGGGTGGCGGACGCGCCGAGCGTGCGCGGCCCCTGGGACGTGGCCGCCGCGCGGCCGGTCCCGCACCCCCACCTGTACGCGCCGCGCCTGGTGCCCGACGGCGACCGGGGGTGGGCGCTCATCGGCTTCCTCGACCGGGTCGACGGCGCGTTCGTCGGTGAGCTCACCGACCCCGTGCCGTTCCACCTCCCGGCGGCCGACCCGTCGCCCGCCCAGCCGCCCGGCGGGGCGGGCACCATCCGGCGGTAGCCGTCCCGGCGGGCGGGGGCCCGCCGGGACGGCCGGGCCTCAGGAGGCCGCCTGCGCCGGCACGGCGTCGTCGGCGCCCGCCTCGGCGTCGCCGGCCGGGCGGTCGCGGACCATGGCCAGGACCGCCACCGCGAGCAGCACGGTGATCACGGTGCTGATCGCCCCGACGAGGTTGAGCCCGCTGGTGAAGGCGTCCCGGGCGGCGGCCAGCAGCGCCGCGCCCGCGTCGCCGGGCAGCTCCTGCGCCGCGGCGACGGCCGCGGCAAGGGTGTCGCCCGCGGCCGAGCCCTCGGGGGCGGTGAACTGGTTGCGGTAGACGATCGCGCCGACGCTGCCGAGGAGGGCGACGCCGAGCGCCATGCCCAGCTCGGTGCTGGTCTCCGACACGGCGGAGGCGGAGCCCGCCTGCTCGGGGGGCGCCGAACCGACGACGATGTCGGTGCCCAAGGCGATGAGCGGGCCGCCACCGGCGTAGACGAGCAGGAACCCGACCACCAGCTGGGTGAGGCCGCCCTGGCTGTCGAGCAGGGCGAGCATCAGGTGCCCGACCGCCGAGACCGCCAGGCCGGCGGCCACCACCCGGGCGGGCGCGATCTTCCCCGCCAGCACGGGCGACAGCATGGACGTGACGATCAACGCGAGCGCCGCCGGCAGCAGCCAGAGCCCGGCCCGCAGCGGGGAGAGCCCGACGACGAGTTGCAGGTACTGCGTCACGAACAGGTACGTCCCGCCGGCGATGAGCATGCTGAACAGCATCGCCACCAGAGCCGTGGCCAGCGGGCGGTTGCGGAACAGCCGCAGGTCGATCAGCGGGCTGGCCAGGGCACGCTGCCGGCGGACGAAGAACACGCCGACGACCAGGCCGGCGGCGACGGCGAGCAGCGGCAGCGGGCCCGCGTCGTCCTTGGCCAGCTCCTTGAGGCCGTAGATGATCGGCAGGATCGCGGCCAGGGACAGCGCCACGCTGGCCAGGTCGAGCCGGCCGGCGTCGGCGTCCCGGTACTCCGGCAGCAGCCGCGGCCCCGCCACCAGCAGCACGGCCATGATCGGCACGTTGAGCAGGAACACCGAGCCCCACCAGAAGAACTCCAGCAGCGCGCCCCCGACGACGGGGCCGAGCGCGACCCCGACGGAGAACATGGTGACCCAGACCGCGATGGCGACGCCCCGCTGCCGCGCGTCCTGGAACATGTTGCTGATCAGCGCGAGGGTGGAGGGCATCAGGGTGGCCCCGGCGACGCCGAGGGCGGCACGCGAGGCGATCAGCATGGCCGGCGTGTCGGCGTACGCGGCGACCACGGAGGCGACCCCGAACGCGGCGGCGCCGATCAACAGCAGCCGCCGCCGGCCGATACGGTCACCGAGGGTCCCCATGGTGACCAGGAACCCGGCGATCATGAAACCGTAGATGTCGATGATCCACAGCATCTGCGGGGCGCTGGGCAGCAGGCTCTCGCTGATGTGCGGCACCGCGAGGTGCAGGACGCTCATGTCGATGGAGAGCAGGAGCGTCGGCAGCGCCAGCACTGCCAGGCCGAGCCATTCCCGGGGGCCCGCCCGGTGCTGCGGTTCGATCGTGGTGGGCAATGTGGATCCTTTCTGGATGTGTCGTCGGACGGGGGAAACAGTGGGTCGTCAGGTGCGTGACCACCGCCTCGGCGACGTATGGCTCGTACAGGTAGAAGTGGCCGCCGGTGAACATCCGGCGGGCGAACGGCCCCGTCGTCTCCAGCGACCACAGGTGCAGCCGGTCGGCGACGACGATCGGGTCGTCCGCCGCGCCCAACGACAGGATCGGCACGCCGGTGCCGGTGGTCGGCCGCTCGTAGGTCTCCATGGCCTCCAGGTCGGCCCGGATCGCGGCCAGCGCGGGTCGTACCAGGTCCGCCCGGTGCAGCAGGTCGGGGGCGATGCCGCCGATGTCCACCAGGTGTTCCAGCAGCTCGGCGTCGGTGCGCCGGTGCCCGAACGGCGGCTCGCTGGGGAAGCAGGGCGGCTGCCGGGCCGACACGACGAGGTGCCGCGGCGGCAGGCCCGCCCGCTCCATCGCCCGGGTCAGCTCGTAGCCGAGCACGCTGCCGAAGCTGTGCCCGACGATCGCATACGGCAGGGGTTCCCGCTCGGCGAGGGCCCGGGCGAGGCCGTCGACGAGCGGCTCGACCCGCCGCAACGGCGGCTCGGCGGCGCGCAGGCCCCGGCCGGGCAGCTGGGCGACCAGGAACTCGACCCCGGCGGGGACGACCCGCGTCCAGGACCGGAACGCCGAGGGCCAGCCGCCGGCGTGCGGCAGCGCCACCAGCCGCGCCCACGGGGCGTCCGGCCCGGCCGCGGCGGCGGCCGGTCGTGCGCCGCCGCCCACCTTCAGCAACCAGGGGTTCATCGTCGTCCTCACGCCAGCAGCGGATGGTGGGCTTCGAGGTGGGCGAGCACGCGGTTCTGGTGCGGTCGCAGGCGCTGCCCCGGCAGGTGCTCCAGCGAGTGCAGGAAGGGATCCGGCGGCTCGGGCAGGCCCGCGAGCGCCGACGCGACGGCCAGCACCAGCGTCGGCTGGTACCACGCCGAGTAGCCGCCCTCGTGGGCCAGGACGATCCGCCCGCCGGTCAGCTCGTCGGCGAGGGCGCACATCCGGGCCGTCATGGCGTGGAACGTCCGGCTGGTGCACATCATCCGGCCCATCGGGTCGTGGCCGCCCGCGTCGAGGCCGGCCGCCACGAGGATCAGCTCCGGCCCGAAGGCGCGGGCCGCCGGCTCGACCAGCCGGGTCAGCGCCGCCAGGTACGCCTCGTGCCCGGAGCCGGCGGGCAGCGGCACGTTGAGGGTGCGGCCCGCCCCGGCGCCCTCCCCCGTCTCGGTGACCAGGCCCGAGGCGGGCGGGAACAGCCCCTCCTGGTGGATCGAGACGTAGAGGACGTCCGGGTCGGCGTAGAAGGCGCGCTGGATGCCGTTGCCGTGGTGCACGTCCCAGTCGAGCACCAGCACCCGGCGTACGCCGCGGCGCTGGGCCGCCCGCGCGGCGATCGCCACGTTGTTGTAGAGGCAGAGGGCCATCGCCCGGTCGGGCTCGGCGTGGTGCCCGGGCGGCCGGACGAGGCAGTACGCCCGGTCGTGCCGCCCGTCGAGCACGGCTTCGGTGGCCTGCACGCAGGCGCCCACGGCCACCCGGGCGGCGTGGGCGCTGTGGTGGTTGACGTGCGCGTACACCCCGGCGTCGCCGGCGCCGAGCGCGGAGGCCGCCTCGACGCGGTCGACGTGCTCCCGGGTGTGCACGAGCAGCAGGTCGTCGTCGCCGGCCGGTTCGGGGGTGACCTGGGCGTAGTGGTCCAGCACCCCGGCCATCCGCACCAGCCCCTCGGCGCGGCGCAGGTCGGGGTCGACGGCGAACTGGCGCAGGGGTTCGATGCCCGGGCCGACCGGCAGGTAGCCCGACCCCTGGCCGGGGTCGTGCCAGTAGCAGACCTCGTGGCTGTACCAGGCGAGATTCGGCATGTGCGACGTCCTTGGCGCTCGGGTCGGGGGGGCGGGTGGTCGCCGGCCGCGACGCCGACGGGGGATGTCGACGCCGCGGCCCGCTCGGGGGGCGACCGGTTACGCGGCGACGGCCGCCCGGGTCCGGGTCTGCCCGGTCACCTCGGCGACGCGCCGCAGGTAGTGCTCCCGTTCCTCGGCCGGGGTGTGCTTGGTGCGGAACGTGGAGTCGAGCCAGGCGAGGACCTGGTCCACCTCGGCCGGGGTGGGCGGCCGGTCGCCCAGCTCCTTCTCGAACTCGCGGATGCGGGCCGTGGGCGCGAGCACGCCCTCGGCGTAGCCGGACTCGTCCGGGTTGTGGTTGCGGGTGCAGGCGATTGCCTTCAGGACGGCACCGAAGAAGGCCCTGCTGTCGATGTCGCTCACTGTGCTCTCCTCTCGACGGGGTTTCTTCCGCCGGCCCGCCCGCTGCGGGCGGCCGGCTGCACGGGTGGTGTCGCGACCGGAACGCTCCCGGCTGCCCTCAGGCGATGAGCCCGACCCGCCGGCCGGCGTCGGCGAAGACGGCGACGGCGTGGTCGAGGTCGTCGACGGAGTGGCTGAGGTTGACGATGGTCCGCAGGCGCGGCAGCGCCTTGGGCACGGTGGGATAGACGATGGGCTGGACGAAGATGCCCTCGCGCTGGCAGAGCCGGGCCATTTCCTGGGCCTGGCCGGCGCTGGCGCAGATGATCGGCACCACCGGCGTCACGCTGCCGAGGGTGTCGAAGCCGAGGGCGCGCAGCTTCGCGCGGTACCGGTCGGTGCGGGCCCGCAGCTCGCCGGTGAGGTGCGGCGCCGCCTCCATGACCTCGACGGCCGCCCGCGCGGCGGCCACCTGCATCGGGGTGCCGGCGGCGGAGAACATCCAGCCGCGGGCGTTGTTCTTGAGGGCGAAGATCAGGTCGCTGGAGCCCGCCACGTAGCCGCCGGTGCTCGGCACCGTCTTGGACAGGGTGCCCATCTTCACCGCGACCCGGGCCGGGTCGATGCCGAAGTGCTCGGTGATGCCCCGGCCGGTGGCGCCCAGGACGCCGAGGCTGTGCGCCTCGTCGACCATCAGCGGGGCGTCGTGGCGCTCGCAGAGCTCCAGGATGCCGGGCAGGTCGGCGACGTCGCCGTCCATGCTGAACACCGCGTCGGTGACGACCAGCTTGCCGGCGTCGCCGGCCCGGCGCAGGGCGCGTTCCAGGTCGGCCAGGTCGTTGTGGGCGTACGTGATGACCGTCGCGCCGGACAGCCGGTAGCCGTCGAGGATGCTCGCGTGGTTGTAGACGTCGCCGATGACCACGTCGCCCGGGCCGACCAGCGCGCCGACCGTCGCCACGTTGGCCATGTAGCCGCTGGTGTAGACGATGGCGTCCTCGGCGCCGACGAACCGCGCGATCGCCAGCTCCAGCTCGCGGTGCAGGTGCAGGGTGCCGGCGAGCAGCCGGACGCCGTGCGCGCCGGTGCCGTGCCGCTCCAGGGCGCGCTGCGCCTGGTGGTTGATGTAGTCGTGGCCGATGAGCCCCAGGTAGCTGTAGGAGGCGAAGTTGAGGAACCACCGGCCGTCGAACTTGATCCAGGCGCCCTTGGACTCCTCGATGACCGGCTCGTAGAAGTAGTCGTCCCGCGCGATGACGAGCCGGTCGTCCACCGACAGGGCGTCGATGCGCCGGTCGAGGAAGGTGCCGTCCGGGCGGTCGGCGAGCCGGCCGGGCAGGGTGCGGCGGGGAACCGCCCCGCCGAGGGGGGCGGCGACGCCGGGCGGGCCGGCCGGCGGCGGGCCGGCCGGGGCCGGGCGGTGGCCCTCGGCGGGGGCGGGCGCGGGCCGCCCGTTCGTCACCGCCGGCGGCGCGGCGGCGGGCCGGCCGTTCGCCGCCGGGGGCCGTCCGTTCGCCGCCGTCGGCCCAACGGGGCGGTCGGCCGGGCGGCGCACGAGGGCGTCGCCGTCGCCGTCGCGGAACCGGTCCCAGTCGGGGACGAACCGGTGCGCCGCCGGCCCGCCCGACCCGACGGTCGCGGGCGACGCGGCCGCCACCGGGGGTACGGCGACGGGGGCGGACGGCCCGGCGGGGCCGGCCGCCGGGGCCGCGGCGGGCGGCGCGGGCGGTACGGGCGCTGCCGTGGTGGCGGAGCGCGGGAGCCCCTCCAGGTGCCGCAGCAGCGCGCCGACGCCCGGGTGGTCGAAGAAGGTGACCGGGTCGATCTCGACGCCCGCGCCGGCCAGCGCGGCGGAGACCTCGACCGCCATCATCGAGTCCAGCCCCAGGTCCAGCAGGTTGTCCTCGGGCGACACCTCGGCGACGTGCAGGGTCCGCTTCAGGATCGCCGACAGCTCCGGCCACAGCCGGCTGTCGGGGAAGGTCACAGGGGTCGTCATCTCGTCGTCCTTCGGTGTGTCGACTGCGGACAGGACGTAGTTGCCGGGCGGCAGCCCGAGGGTGTGCCGCAGGAGCGCGACGCCGTCGTCGGCGTGCAGCGCCGGGATGCCGCGCGCCGCCGCCGCGTCGGCGACCCGCTCCCCCATGCCGACGGCCCACAGGCCCCAGCCGAGGCTGTACCAGGACTCCCCCTCGGCCCGGCGGCGCGCGGCGTAGCCGTCGAGGTAGGCGTTGGCGCAGGCGTACGAGCTCTGGCCGAGGTTGCCGTGCGTCGCCGAGATCGAGGAGAACAGCACCACGTACCCGGGGCGCGTCCCCGCGCCGAACGCCTCGTCGAGGGCGTGCACCCCGCCGATCTTCGGGGCGAACACCTCGTCGACGCGCTCGGGCGACAGGCTGCGCGCCAGCCCGTCGCGCAGGACCCCGGCGGCGTGGAAGACGCCGTCGAAGGGCTCCGCGTCGGCCAGCGCCGCCGGCAGGTCACGCACGTCGGTGGCGAGGACGCGCAGGTCGCAGGCGGCGGCGAGCTTGTCCAGCCGGTCCCGCGCCGGCCCCTGCGCCGGCACCGTCCGGCCCACCAGCGTGAGGTGGGCGCAGCCCGCGCCGGCCAGGGACTCCGCCACGTGCAGGCCGATGCCGCCCAGGCCGCCGGTGATCAGGAACCGGCCGCCGACCGCCCGGCCCGCCGGCTCGCCGGGGACGGCGTCGACCGCCGGGTGCGCCGGGGCGTACCAGGTGCCGTCGCGCCAGGCCAGCTCCGCCTCGCTGTGGCGCACCTCGTCGAGCGTCGGCGGGGGCGTGACGCCGCCGAGGCCGAGGTCGACCAGGCGTACGCGGACCTGCGGGTGCTCGATGCGCAGGGTGCGCGCCAGGCCCCACAGCGCGGTCTGCACCGGCTCGACCGGCTCGTCGCCGGTGACCTGGTGGGCGGCGTTGGTGACGATCGTGAGCGCCGGCATCGGCGGCTGCGCGGCGAGCCGCCGGACCAGGGTGAACACGCCCCGCAGGACGGCGGCGGCCTCGTCGGCGTCGTGCGCCCCGCGCGGCGCGACGTAGACCACCTCGGCCGGCGGGGTCTGTGCGCGCGCCCGGTCGACGTGCTCGTCGTGCAGGTCCGTCGGGTCGAGCAGCACGGGCCCGTCGTCGGGCGACCCGCCGGACAGCTCGCGCGACACCAGCCAGGTGTGGCCGCCGGTCGGCTCCGGCTCCGGGGTCGGCGTGACCGGCTGCCAGGTGACGGCGGTGACCGACCCGGCGGGGACCGGCCGGTGCCGGGCCGGTGCCCCCGCCGGGCGGTCGGATCCGCCGGCCCGTCCCGGGGCCTTCAGGACGATCCGGTCCAGTTCGAGCAGCACCTCGCCCTGCTGGTTGCAGACGGTGGCCCGCCCGCGCACCGCGCCGCCGGACGCGCCCTGCGGGTCGGTCCGCTCGACCAGCGCCAGGACGGTGCCGGTGACCCGCCGCCGGACGGTGACCCGTCCCACGTACCAGGGCAGGCACCCCCCGGCGGCGCCGTCGTCGAGCATCCCGAGGCACTGGAAGACGCTGTCCAGCAGCGCCGGCGGGACGAGGTGGGGGTCGGTCAGCCCCTCGGAGGCGCGGAGCAGGGCCAGCATCCGGCCCGGCCCCCGGTGGGCGGCCCGGATGGCGTGGAAGGTGGGGCCGTACTCGATGCCGCTGCCCCGCCGCCAGTCGGCGACGGCGGCCAGCGGCACCTCGTCGACGCAGCCGGCGCGCAGCTGGGCCACGTCCAGGTAGTGCGGAGGCGGCAGCGCGCTGCGGGTGGCCCGGGCCCGGCTGTGCGGCATCGGGGTGGACGCGCCCGGCTCCCACGAGCCGAGCGCGCACTCCCCGTCGTCGGTCAGGGTGGTCTCGACCTCGACGGTCGCGCCGGGCGGCACCCGCAGCGGCGCGAGGAACGCGACCTGTTCCAGGCACCAGCTCCCGCCGGGCCGCGCCGCGTCGCAGGCGGTGAGCATGGCGTCGACCTGCGCCGCCGCGGCCAGCACGGGGGTCCCGCCGATCCGGTGGTCGCGCAGCACCGGGTCGTCGGCGGCCAGCGGGGTCCGGTGGCCGCTCACAGCCGCAGGTCGAATCTGTCGGTGGCCAGGACCTGGCCGTTGACCTGGATGTCGACGAGGTGCTCGCCGGGGTAGTAGCGCCGGGTCGAGACCTCCCGCACCGGGTGGGACTTCTCCACGGTCCGGCGCTCGCCGGGGGCCAGCTCCAGGGTGGTGAGCTTGAAGACCTTCGGGATGCTCTGGCCGTTCTTGCGCACGTGGTGCACGACGTAGTCGACGGCGACGGTGTGCCGGCGGCTGTCGGTGTTCTCGACGTCGAGGCGGATGAGGGTCGACTCGCCGAGGGTCAGCGTCCGGGGCGACAGCCGCATCGACGGCACGCGGATGTGCTCGCCGCCGGTGACGCCGACGATCGCCAGGGCCTCCTGGTTGCCCTTCTTGACCAGGGTCCGCAGCGCGTGCCGGACGATCCAGGCGGTCTCCGGCGTCGGGCTCTCCTGCTGCCAGCGCAGCGCGGTGGCCAACGCGACGTCGGGGGCGTCCTTGGAGATGTCGTTGAGGTTGTTCGCCACGGACTTGCGGACGTACTCCGACGGGTCGCTGCGCAGCGGTTCGAGGATCTCCAGGACGGGCTGCGGGTCCTTGACGAACATGGTGAGCGTGCGCGCCCAGGGCAGCCGGGGGCGGGTGCCCTCGCTGGCCATGCGGCGCACGTTGTGGCTGGGGTCGCGCGCCCAGTCGGCCATCCGTTTCATCGTCAGGTCGTAGTGCTGCTCGATGTACGGGCGGATGGCGTACTCGGCGGTGTGCCGCTTGGTGATCTCGACGAGGGCGTCGAGGGACACCTCCGGGTAGTCCAGGCCGTACTCCTCGACGAAGCGGGCCACCGGCATGAGGTACCAGCTGACGTTGAACATCCCCTCCCCCTCGGCGAGCTCGTCGCCGAGGATCGACACGAGGATGCGCACGCTCTCGGGGTAGTCCTGCGGGAGCCGGCTGCGCAGCCCCTGCGCCAGGACGAGGACGCGGTCCTTCAGCTCCTTTCCGGGGATCCGCCGTTCGACCTCGACGGCGTAGTCCTCGACGTCGAACTCCGGGTGGACCTCGCGGATCTTCCCGCCGATGAGGCGGGCGGCGTCACCGTTGAAGTGGCGCTTGAGTCCGTATTCGCCAGTCATTGCATCCGGTCCTTCACGACAGAGATTCCCTCAGCGGGCGGGTAGAGGTGGATCTTAGGTTTGCGTGTTTCCTCCCTCAAGGAAGCGGGGCTGCTCGTCGCCGCGATTCGTGACTCGTCCCGTCCACTGGGGACCCAGTACGTCCGGCGTTCGAAGGGGTAGGTGGGAATCGTCGTCGTGCGATGCCCCTTACCGGCATGCACCCCCACCCAATCCACCTCACCCAACCCACGGCTGTA
>NZ_JBIARA010000040.1:0-19912 GCF_042889525.1 Micromonospora sp. NPDC002575
CCACCACCGGGCGGGGGGGGCCCCCCCCCCGGGGGGGGGGGGCCGGCGGGGGCGGGGGGGGGGGGGGGGGGGGGGGGGGGGGCGCCCCGGCGGGGGGGGGGGGGGGGGCCCGCCCCCCCCCCCCCCCGACCCGGTCAACCCCTGCCGACCTCGCAGAACCGGCCGCCGTGGAACAGCAGCGCGTCGCTGCCGTCGCCCCGGCCGGTGCCGAGCACGGCGCCGAGGAAGATGGAGTGGTCGCCGCCGTCGTACACGGCCGCCAGCTTGCACTCCACCCAGGCCACGTTCCCGGACACGATCGGCGCCCCGGTGTGCGGTCCCGGCTCGCACGGCACCGTGGCGAACTCCCGCTCGTCACGGGGCCGGCTGGAGCTGGCGAAGTAGCGCGCCAGCCCCTCCTGGCCGGAGGCCAGGATCGACACCGCGAAGGAGCCCTGCGCCAGGACGGTGTCGTGCATGACCGAGCTGCGCTTCACGCACACCAGCACCATCGCCGGGTCCAGCGACACCGAGGTGAACGCGTTCGCGGTCATGCCGTGCGGCAGGTCCCGGCCAGACGTCACCACCGTCACGCCGGTGGCGAACATCCCCATCACCGCCCGCAGCTCGGCGTGGTTGGCCGCCGTCGTCGTCGGCGCGGTCGCCGTCACCGCGCCGGCGGTCGGCCGCTGGTCCGCTCTGGTCACGGCTCAGCCCTCCCCGACGCCTTCGAGGACCCTGCGCTGGCCGCCCGCGGCGGGCGTCACCGCGTACCGCGACAGCGCCGCCCGCAGCGTGTCCGGCACCCGGGTCGGCCGGGTGTCGGTGTTCGGGCCGCGCATGCACGCGATCCGCTGCCGCCCCCGGGCCACCAGCTCCTCGAAGCCGTCGCGCAGCCGCACGTAGTCGAAGGCGAAGCCGATCTGGGTCTGCGTGAGGTCCTCCAGCCGCATCCGGATCGACAGCTCGTCGAACGCGGTGATCTCGGTGAAGAACTCGCACTCGCACTTGAGGGTGAACAGCTTCAGGTCGTCGCGGATGTCCGCCAGGACCTCCGGCGCCTGGTCCCGCAGGAACATCTCCCGGCACCGGCCCTGCCAGCGCAGGTAGTTGACGTAGTAGACGTTGCCGACGAGGTTGGTCTCCTCGAAACCGACCAGGTGCCGGTACTCGTAGTAGGACTCCATGACTTCACCTGCTTCCTTCCGCCAGCATCGTGAACACCACCGGGTCGGCGACGTCGTTGAGCGCGGTGACGAAGGTGGCGATGCGCGCCGCCCCCGACCGCAGGGCCACCCAGCCGGCCGCGCCGTTGGGCTCGGCCACCAGGTCGACCCGGGCGTGGCCGTTCTTGCGCAGGCACTCCACCGCGCCCCAGACCCGGGTGGCCGCGACCGACAGGTCCTCGCCCTGCTCCCGGGCCAGCAGCGTGGCCAGGGCGAGGCCGTCGGCGCCGATCAGGCCGGCCCACTCGTCGGCGGAGCGGGCCGAGGCCAGCTCCACGTCGCAGCCCACCGCCGCCGGGGCCCCGGCGACGGCGACGGTGACCCCGGCGGCGTGCGAGGCGGAGATCCGGACGTCGCCGTCGACCTCCGGCCTGCCGTCCGGCCGGTAGCGCACCGTCGTCTCCGCGCCCAGCGCCCAGCTCACCGCGCGGGCGGTCTGCCGGCGGCGGGCCTGGGTGCCGGCGGCGTCGGCGTCGTCGGGCCGCACCACGACGCGCAACTCGTCGGGCAGGAACGCGCCGACCCGCCGCTCCAGGTACGGGCCGACCAGCGCCGGCAGCCACGGCCCCGTGCCGTCCTGCTTGCGCACGGCGTGCAGGCGCAGCCCCTGCCACCGCTCGACGAGGTTGCCGTCGGCGTCGCAGACGTCCACGTCGTAGTGGTAGGTGTCGCCCTGGCGCAGCCGCTCCACCGCGTGGATGGTGACCGTGTCCAGGGTCGCGGCGACCTTCGGGTCGGCCAGGTGCAGCCGCTCGATCGCGCCCGGCAGCAGGGTCGCGTCGGGCACGCAGCACTGCAACGCGTGCATCACCGTGTCCCGGGTGCCCGGGTCGCCGAGGACCAGGTCGCCGGGGCGGTACCGGGCGAACCACGCGTCGACCGGCCGGTTGGACACCCGCGCCGTGCAGCTCTTCGCCGCCAGGTCCAGGTAGCCCAGCAGGCGCTGGAACCGCCGTCCCTGGAACAGCACCGGGCCGTACAGGTCGCGGGCCGGGTCGATCGGCAGCAGCCCTGCGGCGGCGGTGCCCGGCCGGGCCTCGACCCGCAGCGGCCGGTCCCAGCGCAGCCGGGCCCGGAAGTGGTCGGCGGCGAAGTTGGTGTCGCTGCTGCGCACCACCGCCTCGACGGTGCCGTCGGCGGCGGCGAGCACCGCGATCCGGATCGTGTTGGCGCCGGTGGGCGGCACCACGATCGGCCGCAGCAGCTCGACGTCCTCCAGCACCGGGGCCTCGGTGCGCCCGGTGAGCGCCGAGGCCGCCTGCGCCATCGCCTCCATGCCCAGCACGGCGGGGAAGAGCAGGTCCCCGTCGAGCAGGTGGTCGGCCAGGTAGAGGTCGTCGTCGGCGGTGAGGTCCGCGTCCACGACCAGCTCCACGCCCGGGTAGTGCACCTGCGGCCGGTCGACGAAGCGCAGCAGCGGCAGCTCGCGCCGCTCCAGCGTGACCGTCGCCAGGCCGTCGGCGCGGCCCATCACCACCAGCGCCTGCGGCGCGGCCGGGCTGGCCAGCACCTCCTTCAGCGTGGCGATGCCGGCCTCCACGGGGATCGGCGCGATGCCGTCGCGGGTGAGGGCCTCCAGCACCCCGAGCCGTTCGCCCATGCCGGCCCCGGACCACACCGACCACTCCAGCGCCAGGCACCGGATGTGCGGGTAGTCCTCGCCGATCTTGCGGGTCAGGTCGGTCATCCAGTCGTTGGCCGTGGCGTAGTGCCCCTCGCCGCGCAGCCCGGCCCGGCCGATGATGCTGCCGAAGGTGACCAGCAGCCGCAGGGTGTGCGGGTCGGTCGCGGCGAGCACGGCCTCCAGCCCGTCGATCTTCGGGGCGAGGGTCCGCCGGAACGTCGCCTCGTCGAGGTTGGCCACCGCCGTCGGCTCGTTGCGGCCGGCGCCGTGCAGGACGCCGGTGACCGGGCCGAGGACCCGCTCGATGTCGTTGACGGCCGCCTTCACCTCGTCCAGCGCGGTGATGTCCGCCCGGGCGTAGTGGAAGCGCACCCCGGCGGCGGTGAGCCGGTCGAGGTTGGCCGCCAGCTCGGCGTCGGTCGCCGGGTCGGAGCGGCCGATCAGGCCGACCGCCGCGAGGGTGTCCCGGCCCAGCGCCAGGGCGCACTCGGCGGTGATGCCCTTGCCGCCGCCGGTGACCAGCAGCACGTCCTCGACGCCGAGCCCCGGCCCGCCGTTGGGCGGCAGGGCCGCCGGCCGCAGCACGGGCACGTGCCGGTTGCCGTCGCCGTCGTAGTGGACCTCGCTGAACCCGGCGGTGGCCGCGACGTCGGCGACCACCCGGGTCACCGTGGCCGCCAGCGCCTCCTCGGTGGGCTCGTCGACCAGCGGCAGGACGACCACCGTGGTGACGATCTCCGGGTGTTCCTGGTGCAGCGTCTTGGCCAGGCCGGCGGCGGTGCGCCGGTCACCGACCGTCACGAACCGCGCGGCGCCGCCCTGCGCCAGCGCGGCCCGGGCGGCCCGCAGCAGCACCGGGATGTGCTCGGGCTGGCCGTCGCGCGGCAGGCACAGCAGCACCCCGTCGCCCACCCGGGCCTGCTGCAGCGCCGCGCGCAGCGGCTCGGCGAGCGGGTTGTGCCCGGCGGTGAACGCCTGCCACCCCCCGTCGGCCGGGACGCCGACGCGCGGACCCACCTCGGTGGGCACCAGGTCGATGGCGAACGCCCGCACCCACGGGGCCACGCCGGCGATCGACGCCTCCTGCTCGTCGCCGCCGGCCGCACCGCCGGCGGCGTCGTCGAGGATCTGCGCGATCTCCGCCACGGTGGCGGTGGCGTAGCTGGAGGTCAGCGTCGGCGCGGCCACGTTGAGCTCCCGGGCGGCCTGGTTGACGATCTGGCCGACGGTGATCGAGCTGAGGTGCAGCTCGTCCAGCGGCCGGCTGTCCGGCCGTACCGCCTCCAGCGGCAGCTCCGCCCGTTCGGCGGCGAGCCGGCGCAGCAGCTCCAGGCTGTCGAGGGTCGCCCCGGGCCCGGACACCGCCACCGACGCGCCGCCCGGCGCGGCTGCGACGGCGGCCGGCTCCTGCGCGGTACGGGCCACCGCGAAGTCCCCGGCCGGGGCCGACTCGGCGGGGCTGGCGAGGAACCGCAGCGGCCGGCCCGGCTCCAGCGGCCGGGCGAACCGGTCCTGGAACAACGCCTCGTGGTTCACCGCCGCGCCCGCCGCGTACGCCGCGCCGACGGCGTTGAGCAGGCCCGCGAGGGAGAGGCTGTCGGTCTCCAGCGAGACCGTCGGCACGTCCGGGGCGATGTCGGCGGCCAGCCCGCGCAGCACCCGGCCCGGGCCGACCTCCAGCAGCAGGTCGGCGTCGTCGGCGAGGCGGCGCACCGCCTGGGTGAACCGCACCGGGTCCAGCACCTGCCGGCGCAGCAGGTCCGGCACGTCGGTGTCGGCCGGCAGCACGTCGCCGGTGACCGTGGAGACCATCGGTTGCGCCAGCGGCGCGAAGGTCTCGCCGCGCAGGTGCTCGGCGAACGCGACCGCCGCCGGGGCGACGGCCTCGGAGTGGAAGGCGTGCGACACCGCGATCCGGGTCCAGAACAGCCCGGCCCGCTCGGCCGCCGCGCCGACCCGCAGCACCGCGTCGACCGGGCCGGAGACCACGGTCTGCTGCGGGCTGTTGTAGCCGGCGATGACCACCGGCGTGCCGGCCAGCAGCGGCTCCACCTCCTCGGGGGCGGCGGAGATGCTGGCCATCGTGCCGTCCCCGGCGCTGGCGTCGGCCATGATCCGCCCGCGCGCGCCGGCGGTCGCGATGAGCGTCTGCTCGTCCATCGCGCCGGCCCAGTGCAGGGCGGTCAGCTCGCCGAGGCTGTGCCCGGCCGCGCCGGTGGCCCGGATGCCGAGCATCGACAGCGCCCGCAGGCCCGCGACCGACGCGGTCACGATCCGCGGCTGCGCCACGGCCGTGGCCACCAGGTCCGCGCCGGACGGCGGCTGGTGGGCCTGGTAGAGGGCGTCGATCTCCTCGAACCGGCGGCGCAGCGCGCCGCCGTCGGCCCGCCGGCCCGCGCCCTGGCCGGGGAAGAGGAACCCGATCCGCGGGGCGGGGCCGGCCGCGCCGAGGAAGACGCCGCCGGCCGCGTCGATCACCCGCTGCTCGCCCGCGTCGACCAGCTCGACCAGCCGCTCCAGGCGCTGGCGCGCCTGCTCGGGCGAGGCGACGACCACCGCCGCCCGCACCGGCCGCCCGGCCAGCTTCCCGGCCAGGGCCACCGCCAGGTCGCCCAGCTCCGCGTACGACAGGCGGCCCACCCACGGCGCGAGGTCCGACAGCCGCGAGCCCAGCTCCTGCGGGGTACGCGCGTCGAACATCAGCAGCTCGGTGTCCTGCCGCGAACGCACCAGCGCGGTCGTCGCCGCCCCGATGCGGGTGCGCCGGGCGCTCTCCGCGCTCTCGACGACCACGTGCGCGTTGATGCCGCCGAAGCCCATCGACGACACGGCCGCGCGGATCGGCTGGTCGGCCGGCCACAGCTCCGCCGTGGCGGGCACCCGCAGGGCGGGCTGCTCCGCCTCCAGCACCGGGTGCGGGTCCACGTGCCCGGTGGCCGGGGGGATGACCTGCTGGCGTACGGCGAGGATCGCCTTGAGCAGCCCGGCGACCCCGGCGGCGGCCTTGGTGTGCCCGAAGTTGCCCTTCACCGTGCTGATCGCGGCGGGCGCCGCCGTCGCGTCGGCCTCCTGCCGGGCCTCGGTGAACGCGCGCAGCTCCGTGGCGTCGCCGACGGCGGTGCCGGTGCCGTGGCCCTCCAGGTAGGACACCGAGTCGATGCCGAAGCCAGCCCGCTCGTACGCCCGGCGGATGGCCAGCCGGTGGCCGCTGGCCTCCGGCCGGGTGATGCCGCCCTTGCCGTCGGAGGAGTAGCCCCAGCCGGCGATGACGGCGTGCCGGCGCAGGCCGCGCGCGACGGCGTCGGAGTCGCGCATCAGCACCAGCATCCCGCAGCCCTCGCCGGGCCAGAACCCGTTGGAGTTGCGGTCGTAGACCCGCATCTCGCCGGTGGCCAGCGCGCCGGTCTTGGCGAAGCCGATCACCTCGAACGGGTCGATGCTCAGGTCCACGCCGCCGGCGACGGCGGCGTCGAGGTCGCCCCGGGCCAGGGCGTTGCAGGCGGTGGCGACCGACAGCAGCGACGACGAGCAGGCCCCGTCGACGGTGTAGCCGCCGCCCTTGAAGTCGAAGTGGTTGCAGACCCGGCCGGCGATGGTGTTGGCCAGCCCGCCGGCCAGGGTGTCCTCGTCGATCGGCGGGAACGGCGCCTTGTAGCGCGGCTCCAGCTCGTCGAGGAACGCGCCGACGGCCGCGTCGTCCCAGCCCTGCTCGCGCAGCGCCGCACCGACCGTGCGCCGCACGTACGGCCAGCGCAGCCGCAGCAGGTTGGCCCGGCTGAACTCGCCGGTGAGGGTGTTGCCGATGACCACGCCGGTGGTGGCCAGCGGCAGCCCCTCGCCGTCGGCGAAGCCGGCGTCGGCCAGGGCCCGGGCGACGGTGTCCAGGGCCAGCCAGTGCGTCATGTCGGTGGACCGGAAGGTGCTCCCGGCGATCCGGTACCTGACCCGGTCGAACTCGAAGCCCTCGATCACGGCGGCCTTGGCGGAATAGAACCGGTCGGGCGCGGCGGGGTCGGGGGAGTAGTAGTCCTCGGCGTTCATCCGCTCGTCGGGCAGGCGGCGGAACGCCCGGCGGCCGGTGAGCACGTTCTCCCACAGCTGGTTGGGGTCCTCCGCGTCGGGATAGCGGCAGGCGATCCCGACGACGGCTATCCGGTCGCTCACGCGAGGCTCCTGGGGGTGTCGAGGGTCAGCTTGGCGGCGGCCCGGGACCTCTTGCGCAGGTCCGCGATCCACCAGCCGATGCCGCGGATGCCGCAGACGACGACCACCGCGAAGAAGAGGGTGTAGACGACGTTGAACAGCATCAGCACGCCGTACGCCATGGCCACGCCGGAGCCGAACATGAACTGGTTCATCGGCTTGACCGGGGTGGTGCCCGGGTCGGTGATCATGTAGTTGGTGAACAGCACGAACGCCACACCGGTCATCACGCCCAGCGCGGAGAACAGCGCCACGTCCCAGATCCAGTGCCGGACGAACGCCTGGATGGCGAAGCCGCCGAGCCAGCCCACGATCAGCGGGACCTTGCGGGTCAGCAGCGCGTTGATCACGGTGCCGGCGGTCACGATGATGATCGGGATCATCACCCGGAAGTAGGTGTTGGCGTTCTCCGTGAACTCGTACGGCGGGGCGATGGAGATCCACGAGCCGAAGCAGACCAGCGCCATGGTGATGCCGAAGTTCGACGGATTCATGTAGTGCCGCATCCGGCCGTAGACCGGGGCCTGGAGGACGTACTTGCCGGTCACGCCGACGATCACGGCGAAGGCGATCGGCAGGAACATGTCGTTGGCGTACAGGAGCATGTTGCAGGCCAGCGCGGTGATGTGCGAGGGCAGCAGGAACTCGTACACCCGCCGGCCGCCGCCGCCGAGGAACCTCGGGGTCTCCTTCCTGGCCCAGGCCCGGATCAGCTCGAAGGTCAGCTCGGTGGCATAGCCGGTGAGCACCGCGAGGATGGGCCACAGCCACGGCTGCTCGAAGCCGAGCAGCGTGTAGCCGAAGATGTTGAAGATGCTGATGGAGAGGGCGAAGTTGCGCAGCGCCAGGTAGCGGCGGTCGGGCTCGGGCTTGGCCGGCCTGGGGACGGCGGGGACCGCGGGGGCGGTGTCGATGCTGGGGGGCGGGGCGATCGTGGTCATCGGTTCGGGACCTCCTCGACGCGGTCGGACAGCACGAGGGTGTGCGTGCCGGCGGTGAGCTGCTGGCTGGTGGCGTGCTGCTGGCCGTTCAGGTCGCGCCAGCGCAGGTCGACGGTGACCGGCCCGCTGCTGTCCCCGAGGCCGAAGTGGACCTCGAAGCTGCGCTTGCCGGCGTGGCCGCTGCCGCCGTCGAGCTGGGAGATCTGCTTGCGGCCGTCCGGCGTGGTCACCGTGACGGTGGCGCCGTACGCCGGGGTGCAGAGCATCTGGCCCGCCGGGGCGCCGACCGCCGGCCGGTAGAGCCGCAGGTTCAGGAAGTTGCCCTTGCTGGGCGCGTCGTTGGTGTAGAAGGCGGGCGCCCCCCACTGCCGCGCCACCGCGAGGTCCAGCGCCCCGGTGCCCCGGGTGTCGGCCGTGGCGATGCCGCGGGTGGGGATCGGCACGTCCAGGCCGATCTCCTTGGTGATGTTGGCGAACTCGCCGCTTTCCGTGCGGGCGAAGAAGGCCAGCGGCTGGTCGCCGGCGATGTCGTCGCCGGGCTGCAGGTTCGGCCACATGGCCGGGTTGGACAGCAGGTCGTCGTTCATCATGGCCATCTCCTGCAGCCACGGCCACCGGTTGATCCTGCCCTTGACGAAGCCGAGGGTCTGCACGACCTCCAGGTCGCCGCTGTTGAGGAAGTCGCCGAACTTCACGTCCCAGCCCCAGCCGCTCCAGGCCATGCCCAGCGGGCGGGCCTCCTGGGTGAACGGGGCGACGCCCTTGCCCAGCTTGGTGAGCATGTCGCGCTCGTCGCGGGCCCGGTTGATCCAGACGAAGTTGCTCTCCTCCAGGCCCCAGGCCGTCGTGATGTTGGAGACCATCATGTCGAAGCTGCCGTTGCGGTCCAGGTCGCCGAAGTCGATGCCCATGCCCTTGAACGAGCCGTTGCCGAGCACGAACGACTTGGGCGTGGTGGGGGTGCGCTCGCCGATGGCCGCCTTGAACTTGATGCGGCCGGGGGAGGAGACGTTGTGCAGCAGGTGGTTGTGGCCGAAGTCGTTGGCGACGTACACGTCCGGCAGCCCCCGGCCGGTCAGGTCGGCCGAGGCCAGGCCCAGCGTCCAGCCCGTGGACTTCTTGAACGGGACCGCCCCGCGCTCCGGCACGAAGCTCACCGACGGCTTGTCGCCGCTGGTCGCCGAGTGCCAGCGCAGCACGTGCAGGCCGCCGCCGTTGGTGGCGCTGGACAGGGTGTCGTTCATCTCGACGTTGTCCTGGCCCCGGGTGTTGAGCACGTCGGACTCGGGGAAGTAGTTGCCGATCACCACGTCCGGCTTGCCGTCGCCGTCGAGGTCGCTGACCAGCGAGGCGTTCGTGTGCCACTTGGGCCCGTGGTAACGGCCGTCGGGCGAGCTCTGCGGGAGCATCTCCTGGCGCTGGTACGTGGCGTTGGACACCGTCGTGGCGTCGGCCTTGCGCAGGAACAGGATCGGCACCCGGCCCCAGTAGGTGACCATCAGGTCCATCCGGCCGTCGAGGTTGTAGTCGCCCGGCACGCAGGCCATCGGCGCCATGGTGTCGTCGATCGGCAGCGGCGCCGGGTCGAGGATGAACGGCGCGAACTGGTCCTGCTTCGGCGCCGTGGGCGCGTAGGTGACCACCACGTGGTTGGTGCGCGTGTCCACGAAGCACAGGCTGTTGGCGCGACCGTGGTCGGTGAGGTCGTTGAGCGCGATGCTCGCGCCGACCGACGAGATCCAGGCCCGGATCTTGTGGTACGTCGGGTTGACGTCCCGGATCGTCCTCTTCGGAAGCTGGTCGTAGCCGTCCGGGTAGGCGATCGGCTGCTCGGTGAAGCGGTACTTTGTGGCGGCTTCGTCGGCGCCGGCGACCGACACGCGGCTGTCGATGATGAAAAAGAGCGAGGCCACGAGTAGAATCGCGACTATTCCGGGACTGAGCGAGCGTGCGCGTTGACCCAGCACGGTACGGTCTCCTTACAACAGAGCCATCGGCTTCTGCCAAAGCCGATGGCGTGAACAGGGCAGACGGCATCACCGCGGCGGTGTTCCACGGGCGGTCCCGGGGCGCTGCGCGGCAAGGGATGGGGGAGTGTCGCCTGACGTCGAGGGCTTCGCGGCGTGACGGGTCGGCCGGGGGGAGATGGTTTCTCCAGCGATTTTCCGTCGACGCGGCGAATCTGCTTTCTGGCGTGCCTGGTTTCCTCCTGCGGCGGGCGGGAAAAGTGGATGCTCGGCGACCGGATCAGGCCAGGTTCATCGTGCGACGGTGGCGCCGGGGCGCGCTTCTTTCACATTGCTCCCGACGTTTCCGCAGCATGAGGGCGGTTTAGTTCGCGTATAGCGGACGATTTGACGCGTCGGATCCCTATTGGTCGATCTCACCGCGTTGACCCGCTGTGTCCACCCGCCGGCGCAAGACGGCAATATGGCGACTAACTGTCGTCGGCGCGATGGCTAGCGTGGGTGGCGGCGCTGCCCGAGGCGCCGCCCGGGCGTCGTCCTGTTCGACCGCCCCGCCCGGGACCCCGGGAAGAGAGGAAGCCGCCGTGTCTGTCGAGGGATTCTGGAAGGTGGCCGTGGCCACCCCGTTCGGCGTCCGCCGCACCGAGCTGGAGCTGTTCAGCAAGGACGGTGTCCTGCAGGGCATCTCCCGCGGCGAGAAGGAGACGCTCACCCTGAACGATCTCACGCTGGAGGGCAACCGGCTGTCCTGGTACCAGTCGATCAAGAAGCCGATGCGGATGGACCTGGCCTTCGACGTGACGATCGACGGCGACGAGATGACCGGCACCGCCAAGGGCGGCCCGATGCCGGCGGCGAAGGTGAGCGGCCACCGCGAGCCGGCCGCCCAGCCCGCCTGAGCCGTCCCCCGGGCCCCGCCGCCCCCGCCCGCGCGGCGGGGGCGGCGGGGGCTTCGACCTCCGTCCTTCGGCCGCACCAACCAACCCGGATATGTATTGACTTAAGTGCATTTATCCACAATGGTCATGGGTACTCGACGCGGGAGCAGCCATGACCGACTTGCCAGAGGGCACCGAGCACCACCGTTACCTGATCATCGGCGCCGGTCCGGCCGGCCTTCAGCTCAGCTACTACCTCCAGCAGGCCGGCAGCGACTACCTGACGCTGGAGCGCGCGGCCGAACCCGGCGAGTTCTTCCGCCGGTTCCCCCGCCACCGCAAGCTGATCTCCCTGAACAAGGTGCACACCACCAGCACCGACCCCGAGATCCGGCTGCGCTGGGACTGGAACTCGCTGCTGCACACCCCGGCCGACCTGCCGTTTGCCGACTACAGCCGCGAATACTTCCCCTCCGCCGACGACATGGTCCGCTACCTCGGCGACTTCGCCCGCCACCACGGGCTCGCCGTCCGCTACGACACGGCCGTCGAGCTGGTCACCAAGACCGACGACGGCTTCCTCGTGCGCGCCGGCGGGCGGCTGCTGCACGCCGACTGCGTGGTGTGGGCCGCCGGCTGGGGCCGGCCGAACATCCCCGACGTGCGCGGCATCGAGCACGCGGTCGGCTACGAGGACATGTCCACCGACCCGGCCGACTACGCCGACCAGCGGGTGCTGATCCTCGGCAAGGGCAACTCCGCGTTCGAGACCGCCTCGGCGATCCTCGGGCACGCCGCCATGATCCACCTGGCCAGCCCGCGCCCGCTGCGGCTGGCCTGGAACACCAAACACCCCGGCGACGTACGCGGCCATCACGGCGCGGTGCTGGACAGCTACCAGTTCAAGACCCTGCACTCCGTGCTCGACTGCGTCATCGACGAGATCCGCCCGGTGGGCGACAAGTACGAGGTGCACCTGACCTACACCCACGCCGACGGCGAGACCGCCGTGATGGAGTACGAGTCGGTGCTGCGCTGCACCGGCTTCGCCATGGACACCTCGGTCTTCGCCGACAACTGCCGCCCCGGCATGGTGCCCAGCGGGCGGCTGCCCGCCACCCGGCCCGACTGGCAGTCGGTCGACGTCGACGGGCTCTACTTCGCCGGCACGCTCGCCCAGGACCGCGACTTTAAGAAGGCGTCGTCGGCGTTCATCGACGGCTTTCGCTACAACCTGCGCACGCTCACCGCCCTGCTGCGCGAGCGGTACGAGGGCGCGCCGCTGGCGTACGAGAAGGTGGCGGCCGACGCCGAGGCGCTCACCGAGGTGGTGCTGGACCGGGTCAACTGGAGCTCGGCGCTGTGGACCCAGTTCGAGTTCCTCTGCGACGCCCTCGTCGTCGACACGGCCGCCGGGGTGGTGCGCCACTACCACGACCTGCCCGAGGACCACGCGGTCGCCCGGTTCGGCGGCGAGAGCCACTACTACACGTTCTCGCTGCGCTGGGGCCGCGACGCGTACAGCGACGTGTTCGCCATCGAGCGGCACCCGCAGCCGGACCGGGCCGCCGAGAGCGCCTTCATCCACCCCGTGGTGCGCCGCTACCGGGGCGGGGAACTGGTCGAGGAGCTGCACCTGCTGGAGGACCTGCTCGCCGAGTGGCGCCGGCAGGACCGGCACGTGCAGCCCCTGCGCGAGTTCTTCACCGCGGACCTGGGGCGGTGAGTCCTACCGTACGACCATGACCTCCGACAGCGCCTTGCGGGTCAGCCGCGGGACGGTGACCCCCTCGGCCGGGTAGCCGACCGGCATCACCACGCAGGCGCGCTCCTCGGCCGGGCGGTCGCAGATCTCGTTGAGGAACCGCATCGGGCTGGGCGTGTGGGTGAGCGTGGCCAGCCCGGACAGGTGCAGGGCGGTGATCAGCACGCCGACGGCGATGCCGACCGACTCCTTGACGTAGTACGGCTTCGGGGTCTGCGGCCCCTGGTGCACCTCGAACACCACGATGACCACCGGCGCGGTCTCCAGGAACGGCTTCTGCCAGTCGGTGCCCATCGGAGCCACCGCGTCGAGCCACTCCCGGGAGGCGCGGCGGGTGTAGAACTCGATCTCCTCGGCCTCGGCGGCCTCGCGCAGCCGCCGCTTGCGGTCCGCGTCGGTCACCACCACGAACCGCCAGGGTTGCAGGTTGGCCCCGCTGGGGGCGGTCGCGGCGGCCCGCACGGCCTCCTCGACGACCTCCAACGGCACCGGCTCGTCGGAGAAGTGCCGCACCGACCGGCGGGCCGCCATCCGGTCGGCGAACGCCCGGGCGGTGCGGTTCATCAGCGTGGGTTCCAGCCGTTGCAGGTGGAACGGGGTGGTCGCGATCTGGTCCATGAACGGCCTCCATCAGCAGGTCGGGCCCCTCCAGCATCACCCACGCCACCCGCCGCCGGTTGTGCGCGATTGCCCAGATTCATGGGGTCCGGCCGGGGGGACCGGTGGCCCGCCGGCCGGCGGCAGGTCAGCCCGCCGTCCACTCCGCGAGCCGGTCGACGACGTCGGCGAGCGTCCCGCCGGCGCGCACGACCGCCCGCTGCCGCCGCGCCCCGGCGCCGTCGGCGGCGAGCTGCTCCAGCCACCGCGCGACGGGGTCGTGGTCGCCGTGGGCGCGCAGCGCCGGCTCGACCGTGGCCAGCAACTCCCGGGCCAGCTCGGCCGCCGGGCGCAGCCGGCCCGTGCGCGGGTCCAGGCCCGCGCCGTCCAGGCCGTCGCGGGCGGCCCGCCAGTAGGCCACCCGCAGCAGCTCCCCGTCGACGTGGGGGGCGGGCTCCCCGGCGTCCACCGCCGCCGACAGGTGCGCCACGAGCGCCCGCACCAGCGCCGCGTAGCGCGCCGCGTCCTTGGCGGTGAGGGCCGAGTCGGCCACCCGGACCTCCAGCGTCGGGTGCCGCTCCGAGGGGCGCACGTCCCAGAAGATGGTGGCCCGGTCGACGAGGGCGCCGGCGTCCAGCAGCCGCCCCACCACCTCGTCGTAGTGCTCCGCCGAGTCGAACACCGGCGGCGGGCCGGCCACCGGCCACCGGCCCCAGACCGTGGTGCGCCAGCTCGCGTACCCGGAGTCGCGGCCGTCCCAGTACGGCGAGTTGGCCGTGAGGGTCAGCAGCAGCGGGAGGTAGGGCCGCAGGTGGTTGCCGACCAGCACCGCCCGCTGCCGGTCCGGCATCTCCACGTGCACGTGCAGCGCGCACAGCGCCAGCTCGTCGTGCAGCCCCCGGTAGGTCTCGGCGCCCCGGGTCTGGCGTGGGCCGACGGTCATCGGCGGGGGCACCGGCCCGGCGACGGGTGCCGTGCCGGCGGCCACCACCCGCAGCCCCGCCGCCCGGGCGCAGTCCGCGACGACCTTGCGGGCCTCGCCGAGCTGGTCGGTCAGCTCGCCGAGGGTGCCGCAGGCGTGGGTCCTGGTCTCCAGTTGCAGGGTGGTGATCTCCCCGGACACCCGCTCGCCGAGCGACGCCGACGCCGCCGCGACGACGTCGGCGGCCCGGGGCACCGGGGCCCGGGTGGCGGCGTCGACGACGAGGAACTCCTCCTCCACCCCGAAGCGGGGCGGGGCCGTGGACCGGCGCGTGGTGCGGCTCATGACACACCATTATGGACGGTGCGCGGGTCCGTGGACAGCAGCGACGCGCCTCACAGACGCGCGGGGACGCCCCGGGCCGCGGGGACCGGGCCCCGCCGCTGCCGGGTGAGCACGCCGGCGACGGTCGCGGCGAGCAGGGCGGCCCGGTCGGGTAGCTGGCTGACGTCCACCCACTCGCTGCGGGCGTGCGACCCGCCGCCCACCCCGCCCAGGCCGTCGAGGGTGGCCACGCCCAGCGACCCGGTGAAGTTCGCGTCGGACGCGCCGGCGGCGTGCGCGGCCTCCAGGGGCGGCAGGCCCAGCTCGCGGCCGGCCCGGCGGGCGACCTCCAGCAGCGGCATCGCCACCGCCTCCTGCAACGGGTAGCGGTTGATCCCGCCGCCCACCACGAGCGCGGCCTCGGCCAGTTGCGGGGTCAGCGCGTGGATCTGCCGGTCCACCCGGTCGAGCTCCTCCCGCGTCCAGGCGCGCACGTCGACGCAGAACGTCGCCGACTCGGGCACCTGGTTGCTGATGGTGCCGGCGCTGAGCACCGTGGGCGTGACGCTGGTGCCCTCGGCGGCGAACGCCCGTACGGCGAGAACCTGGTGGGCCAGCTCGACGGCGGCGTTCACCCCCCGGTGCGGCTCCACGCCCGCGTGCGCGGCCCGGCCGCGCACGGTGATCTCGTACCGCGAACCGCCCTTGCGGGCGACCTTGAGCGCGCCCGTCTCCGTGGCCGGCTCGCAGACCAGCACCGCCCGCGACCGCCGGGCCTGCTGCTCGATCAGCGGCCGGGACGTCGGCGACCCGCTCTCCTCGTCGCAGGTCAGCAGCACCCCGGCCCGGGAGGGGTCGGGCAGCAGGGACAGAGCGGTGACCAGTTGCACGATGCCCGACTTCATGTCGCACACCCCGGGCCCGGTGGCGATGTGCTCGGCGAGCGCGAAGGGCCAGTCCCGCGTGGTGCCCTCCGGCCACACCGTGTCGTAGTGCCCCAACAGCAGCACCCGCTGGTCCTCGGCCTGCCAGAGCAGGTGCGGCAGCCCGTCGCGGGTGACCCGCACGGCGGGCCGGCCCAGCAGCGGGCTGATCCAGCTCTCCAGCAGGTCGGCGCAGGCGTGCAGGTGCCGCACCGCCCCGGGCGGGGATTCGGCGTGCACGAGTTGGCGAAGTCGGTCCACCATGGTCCCGGACTGCGCCCGGGCCCCCTGCCGTATGTGCGTCGTGTCGACCATGGTGCCGATCGTGGCAGCGGCTGCTGCGCAGCGGCAATACGCATCCGTGCCCTGCTCGTCGCCCTCCGTGTCGGCCCAGGTGCCGGCGTCGCAGACGGCATTCTCGAAGAGATCGCGGGCCGCGGACGCCGGCCGCAGTGGGCACGGTCGAAGAAGCAAACGGGCGGCGGGACCGGCACCATGCGCAGCAGGACCGCGTCGCCGCCGGCCGCGGCCTGTCACGCCGAGGAGAGACACGTGGCACACATCGATCTGGGTCTGGACGAGACGCAGTACCCGGGCATCAGCGGGCTGATGCGCTACCGGCCGGAGACCGCCGTGGCGCTCAACGCCCTGGCCGAGGCGCTGCTGCACGCCCCACACCCCACCCTCAGCGCCGGCGAGCGGGAGCTGATCGCCGCGTACGTCTCCGGGCTGAACGAGTGCACGTTCTGCTGCTCGTCGCACTCGGCGTTCGCCGCCGCCCAGCTCGACGGCGGCATGCCGCTGGTGACCCAGGTCCGGGCGGACCCGGACACGGCGGAGGTCTCCGCGAAGCTGCGCGGCCTGCTGCGGATCGCCGCCGCGGTCCAGGCGAGCGGCCGCAACGTGAGCGCCGCGCTGGTCGACGCGGCCCGCGCCGGGGGCGCGACCGACCTGGAGATCCACGACACGGTGCTGATCGCCGCCGCGTTCTGCATGTTCAACCGCTACGTCGACGGGCTCGGCACCCGGCTTCCGGAGGACCCGGCGGCCTACACCGAGACCGCGCAGCGGATCAAGGTCGGCGGGTACGTCGGCTAGGCCCGACCGGTCCCGGCCCGGCGGGCGCGACCCCGCGCCCGCCGGCACGACGGCGCGCCTAACCGTTGTACGGCATGGTGGGGAACCAGCCGTAGCCGAACATGGCGGGCAGCCGCACGTCCCAGTAGACGACCATGAACACGCCGAGCGCGATCAGCAGCGCCCCGGTGACCGCGGCGGTGCGGGCCGGGCTGGCGGCGAGCCACTGCACGAACCGGCCCCGGGTGACCACGATGACCAACGCGAACAGCGCGGCGACGATGGCGATGTTGCCGAGCGACTGGAGCACGAACGCGCCCGCGCCGTACAGCGGGTTGCCGGTGTCCACCGCCCAGTGGAACAGCTTGTTGAACAGCGGGTACGGCCGGCCGATGAGGAACCCGCCGACGAGCGCGCCGAGCGCCACGACCCGGGCGACCGGGCGGTGCGCGAACGGGTCCGGCAGCGTGCCGAGGGCGGCCAGGCCGAGGTAGACGAAGGCGAGCCCGATCACGCCGAAGACGACCATCGACTGGACCAGGCGCACGGGCAGCCCGCCGACGGTGCCGGTGGACAGCTGCGGCAGCCGGTCGCCGAGCAGCACGCCGACGAAGCCGTACGTCGCGGCGACCGCCACCATCCCGACGGTGAGCCAGCCGACCGGCCGTAGCAGGACGCGCAGCCCGGCCCGGGTCGCGCCCGCCCCGCCGGCCTGGCTCATCGGGCCGACCGCGGCGGCCATCGCGATGTTGCACGCCGTGAACGTGCCGGCCAGGCCGGAGACGAACGCGAAGACCAGACCCGCGACGGTGCCGCCGATCGCGGTGTTCTTCGCGTCGTGGCCCAGCAGGGTGTTGGCGACGTTGTCGCCGATCACGTGGTCGACGAACTCGTACGACCACAGCACCGCCAGCAGGACTCCCGCCGCGACGCCGCCCAGCACGATCCCGCGCGATCGCGGGTGGGTGCGCGCGGAGAGGTGGACCGCGCGTCCTCTTTCGGTGACTGTCATGGATGGATTGTGGGGACGGTCCCCCCGGTTGACTTCTTCCGTGTTGCCCTGTCCGCCCGAGGCGGCGGCGCGGCGGGCGGGACGGCGGGCGCGGGGCGGCGGCGGGCAGGACGGCAACCTCGAACAAGTGTTCGCCCGCCCACGTCCTCCATCGTGGACACATGTCGGTCACCCCGCACCAGTGGCGTCGCGTCCGCACCTCCGTGCCCGTCGTCCTCGGGCGGCTGCTCGACCTCGTCGACGACGCGCCGCCCGACCGGCCCGCCACCGCCCACTGGACGGTGGCGGACACCATGGCACACCTGTGCGGGGTCGCCGCGATGGGCCTGGCCCTGGTCCGGGGCGGCCCGCCCGACCTGCCGGTGCCCGACCTGCTCGCACTGCGCCGGCGCACCACGGTCGACACGATCTCGGTGATGAACGCCGAGGTGCTGCGGCACTTCACCGAGCGGCGGCTGCCGGTGCTGGCCGACCGGCTGCGCGCCGACGTCGGGGAGGTGCTGCGGGCGGCCGACGAGGCCGGGCCGGAGCACGAGGTGTCCTGGCTCGGCGGGGCCCGGTTGCCGGTCACGGGCCTGCTGGCCCACCTGCTCAACGAGCTGAACCTGCACGCCTGGGACATCGCCCGGGCGGTCGGCCGGCGCTGGGTCGTCGATCCCGCCGACGCGGCGCTCTTCGTCGACCTGTTCATGGTGGGCATGACCCGCCGCGGCTACGGCCGGCTGCTGGACCGGGACGGCCCCGCGCATCCGGGGACCATCTCGGTGAACTTCCGGCACCGCTTTGGCCCGGAGGTGACGATGTCCCTGGCCGAGGGCCGGGTGACGGTGACGCCGACCGAGTCCCGCCCGGACGTCCGGCTCTCCTTCGACCCCGCCGTGTTCACCCTGATGCTGTTCGGCCGGGTGTCCCGGCCGCGCGCGGTGCTCGCCCGCAAGCTGTGGGTCGGTGGCCGCCGCCCCTGGCTGCTGCCGGTCTTCCTGCGCACCATGCGCCTGCCGTCCTGACCTGGGCCGACGCGGTCGCGAAGCGGGCACGGGCGACCGCGCCGGCGGTGGGAAGGGCACGGGGCGCAACACGGAAGAAGTGCCCGCACGCCGACGGGTGCGACCGTGGGACGGACAAGGTCCACAAGACCGGAGAGCCTTCCCAAGGAGGAACTGGTGACCGTTACCGAAACCCCCACGCGTGAGGAGATCCTCCGTCGCGTGGCCAAGGCCGAGCCGGTGCTGCGGGAGCACGTGGCCTGGTCGGAGGAGAACCGCCGCCTGCACGAGGCGACAGTCGAGGCCATGGCCGAGGCCGGCATCTTCCGGATGCGGGTGCCCAAGCGCTACGGCGGCTACGAGTGCGACGGCGCGACGCTGGTCGAGGTCGGCGCGGCCCTGGGCCGCATCGACGCCTCGGTGGCGTGGGTGGCCATGGTGAACTGGATTCCCACGTACCTGGTCTGCATGTTCCCCGACGAGGTGCAGGACGAGGTCTTCTCGACCCCGGACGTGCGGGTCTGCGGGACCAACGCCCCCAAGGGCACGATGGTGCCGGTCGAGGGCGGCTACCTCCTCAACGGCCGGTGGCCCTTCGTCAGCGGGGCGCACCACGCGCACTGGATGGAGGCGGCGGCCGTGATCCTGCGCGACGGCGCCGAGCCGGAGCCGGTCATGACCATGGTGCCGATGTCCGACATGGAGCTCGTCGACGACTGGCACACCACCGGGCTGCGTGGCTCCGGCAGCATCACGACGGTGGCCACGAACGTCTTCCTGCCCGCCGAGCGGGTCATCCCGCTGGGCGCGGCGCTGGGCCCGGACACGCTGTCGGAGACCAACCGGAACATCCCGATCTACTCCACCCCGGCGACGCTGGTCGCCGCGGTCTCCGGGGTCGGCATGCTGGTCGGGATCGCCAAGGCGGCGTGGGACGCCTTCTTCGACCGGCTGCCCGACCGGAAGATCATCTACACCGACTACCCGAGCCAGGCCGAGGCCCCGCTGACCCACCTGCGGGTCGGGGCCGCCGCCCACAAGATCGACCAGGCGATGTTCCACGCCCGGCGGATCGCCGAGGTCGTCGACCACAAGGCGTTCAGCGGCGAGGCGTGGACGGTCGAGGAGCGGGTCCGGGTGCGCGCCGACCAGGGCGAGGCGGCCCGCCTGGCCAAGGAGGTCGCCGACATCTTCCAGATGGCCAGCGGCGGCACCTCCATCTACACCGACGTCCCGATCCAGCGCATCGTGCGGGACATCACCTCCGCCGCGCTGCACGGCCTCGTCGTCCCCGACGTCAACACCGAGCTGTACGGCCGGGTGCTGTGCGGGCTGGAGCCCAACACCCTCTACATGTGACGCCCGACCGCCGCGCCGGCGCTCCCCCCCCCCCCGGGGGGGGCGCCGGCGCGGCGCCCCCGTTCCCGCGTCCATCCCTCGGCCGCCGCTGCCGCGCCCGAAGCCCGACACCGGATGGACGGGCGCCGG
>NZ_JBIARA010000041.1:0-15433 GCF_042889525.1 Micromonospora sp. NPDC002575
CGGACACACCCACTACATCGAAACCAGCCCCCACCCCGTCCTCACCACACCCATCCAACACACCATCGACACCACCACCACCAAAGCCACCACCATCGCAACCCTCCACCGCAACCAACACGGACCCACCCAACTCGCACTCGCCCTCGCCCACACCACCACCACCGGACTCACACCCCACCAACCCACCCCCACCCCACACACCACCCCCCACCTCCCCACCTACCCCTTCCAACACCACCACTACTGGGTGAAGCCGAGGGCAGCCACGGCCGCCTTCGGCGACGGCCCCAGCGGGCACCCGTTCGTCGGCGGCCGGCTCGACCAGCCGGACGACCGGGGTGAGATCTTCGTCGGGCAGGTGTCCACGGCCCTGCACCCGTGGCTCGCCGACCACGCCGTACGCGACACCGTGCTGCTGCCCGGCACCGCGTTCCTCGACCTGGCGCTGCACGCGGCCGAACGCCGCGGCAGCACGCACGTGGAGGAACTCACGCTGGAGCACCCGCTCGTCCTGCCGGACAGCGGCGCACTGCGGCTCCACGTCGCCACCGCGCCCGAGCCGGACGGCCGGCACACCGTCACCGTCCACTCCCGCCCGGCCGGCGACCCCGACCACCCGTGGACCCGGCACGCCGTGGGCACGATCACCGGGGAGGCGAACGGGACGCCGGCGGCGCTGGACGGCGTATGGCCGCCGCCCGGGGCGGAACCGGTGCGGCTGGACCACTTCTACGGCGACCTCGCGGACCTCGGGTACCTGTACGGCGCGACGTTCCGGGGACTACGGGCGGCCTGGCGGGCCGGCGACACCTTCTATGCCGAGGTGGAGCTGCCGGAGCAGGCCGACCCCGACGGGTTCGCCGTCCACCCGGCGCTGCTCGACGCCGCGCTGCACACGACGGCGGTGGGCGTGAACCTCGACCCGGCGCACACCCCGGTGCGGCTGCCGTTCTCCTGGTCGGATGTCACGTTGCACGCGACCGGCGCCACCCGGCTGCGGGTCCGCGCCACCCGGCTCGACGACACGACGGTGGCGCTCGACATGGCCGACGGCACCGGGCGGCCCGTGCTCACCGTCGCGCGGCTGCGGCTGCGGGAACTGGACCCCGGCCAGTTGGCCGCGCCCAGCCCGCTGCACAACTCGATCTTCCGCATCGACTGGGTCCGCGCCGAGACGCCGCCCGTGCCGGCCGGCGACCCGTCCCGCTGGGCGGTCCTCGGGGACGGCGACGCCGGGGCGGGTCCGGCCTTCGCCGGGCTCTCCCGGCATCCGGAGCTGGCCGACCTCGTCCGGGAGCTGGACGCCGGGGCCGCCGCACCGGAGGTCGTGCTGCTGCCCTGCCACGGTGGCGCAGCCGACGCCGGAACCGACCCGGCGGCACAGGCCCACGAGGTGACGCGGCGGGTCCTGGGCACGGTTCAGGGTTGGCTCGCCGACCAGCGGCTCGCCGGGTCCCGGCTGGTCGTCCTCACCCACGGCGCGATCGCGGCGCGGCCCGGCGACGCCGTGGGTGACCTGCCCGGCTCGACCGTCTGGGGCCTGCTGCGCGCCGCCTGGTGGGAGGAGCCCGACCGGTTCGTGCTGGCCGACCTCGACGACACCGCGACGCCGGCGTCCCTGCGGGCCGCGCTCGCGACGGACAGCTACCAGGTCGTCCTGCGCGACGGCGCGTGCCTGGTGCCCCGGCTCGCCGCCGTGCAGCCCGACGACGGCGCGGCCGGTTTCTCCTTCGACCCGGCGGGCACCGTGCTGGTCACCGGCGGCACCGGGACGATCGGCGCGCATCTGGCCCGCCACCTGGTGACGGCGCACGGGGTGCGGCGCCTCCTGCTCACCAGCCGCCGCGGCATCGCCGCGGAGGGGGCCGCGGCGTTGCGCGACGAGCTGGTCGCGGCGGGCGCCGACGTGACCGTCGCCGCGTGCGACACCGCCGACCGCGAGGCGCTCGCCGGCCTGCTGGCCGCCGTACCGGCCGAGCATCCGCTGACGGCGCTGGTCCACACCGCCGGCGTCCTGGAGGACGGCGTGCTCGGCGCGCTCACCGCCGAACAGGCCGACGCGGTCCTGCGTCCCAAGGCCGACGCCGCCTGGCACCTGCACACGCTGACCGAGCACCTGCCGCTGCGGTCGTTCGTCCTGTTCTCCTCCGCCGCCGGCATCGTCGGCAATCCGGGGCAGTCGACCTACGCGGCGGCGAACACGTTCGTGGACGCGCTGGCCGCTCACCGCCGATCGCGCGGGCTGCCCGCCGACTCGCTGGCGTGGGGTCTGTGGGCGGAGACCAGCACGATGACCGCCGGGCTGGACGTCGCCGGCAAGGCCCGGCTGACCCGCCACGCGGCGGCCATCACCACCGAGCAGGGCATGGCCCTGTTCGACGCCGCGCTGGCGGTCGCGGGCGCGACGCCGCTGCTGTTGGCGAAGATCCGGCCGGCGACGATCGACGCCGCCGACGGCACGATCGCACCCATCCTTCGTACGCTCGCCCGCCCCGCGCTCCGTCGTGCCGCTGCTCCCGCCGGTCCGCCCGCCGCCTCCGACGGTCTCGCCGAACGGCTGCTGCCGCTGGACCCGGCCGGGCGTCGGGAGTTGCTGGCCGGCCTGATCGGCGCCCATGTCGCGGCGGTGCTCGGCCACGGGCAGCCGGACGCCCTCGACGCGGCGCGCAGCTTCAAGGACCTGGGGTTCGACTCGCTGACCGCGGTGGAACTGCGCAACCGGATGAACGCGGCGACCGGGCTGCGGCTGCCGGCGACGCTCGTGTTCGACCATCCCACCATCGAGTCCCTCGCCGACCGGCTGGGCGTCGAGTTGCTCGGCACCCGGACGGCCGCTGCGGCGGCGTCGCCCGCGATCCCGGCCGCCACCCGGGACCAGTCCGACGACCCGATCGTGATCATCGGGATGGCCTGCCGGTTCCCGGGCGGCGCGCGTACCCCCGGCGACCTGTGGCGGCTCGTCGCCGAGGGGGTCGACGCGGTCGGGGAGTTCCCGGTCAACCGGGGATGGGACCTCGACGAGCTGTACCACCCCGACCCCGACCGGCACGGGAAGACGTACGTCAGGCGGGGTGGCTTCCTGCACGACGCCGACGAGTTCGACGCCGACCTGTTCGGGATCAGCCCGCGGGAGGCGCTGGCCACCGATCCGCAGCAACGGTTGCTGCTGGAGACCGTGTGGGAGGCGCTGGAGAACGCGGCCATCGATCCGACGTCGCTGCGCGGAAGCGCCACCGGGGTCTTCATCGGCGCGGCCGCGCAGGAGTACGGCCTGAACACCCGGGCGGAGGACACCGGGCCGGAGGGCTACCTGATCACCGGTTCCACCACGAGCGTCGCGTCGGGCCGGATCGCGTACACGTTCGGGTTCGAGGGCCCGACGATGACCGTGGACACGGCGTGCTCGTCGTCGCTGGTGGCGCTGCACCTGGCCGTGCAGGCGCTGCGCAACGGCGAGTGCGAGCTGGCGGTGGCCGGCGGTGTAGCGGTCATGGCGACGCCGACGCTCTTCGTGGAGTTCAGCCGGCAGCGCGGGCTCGCCCCGGACGGCCGGTGCAAGCCGTTCGGCGTCGACGCCGACGGGACCGCCTGGGGCGAGGGCACCGGTCTGCTGCTGGTGGAACGGCTCTCGGACGCGCGGCGCAACGGGCACCCGGTGCTCGCCGTGGTGCGCGGCACCGCGGTGAACTCCGACGGCACCAGCAACGGGCTGACCGCCCCCAACGGCCCGTCCCAGCAGCGGGTCATCCGCCAGGCGCTGTCCGCCGCCGGGCTGGGCCCGGACGACGTGGACGCGGTGGAGGCGCACGGCACCGGCACCCCGCTCGGCGACCCCATCGAGGCGCAGGCCCTGCTCGCCACGTACGGGCGGGACCGCCGCGCCGGCGAGCCGCTGTGGATCGGGTCCGTCAAGTCCAACATCGGGCATGCCCAGGCCGCCGCCGGCGCGGCCGGGGTGATCAAGATGGTGCAGGCGATGCGGCACGGGCTGCTGCCGCGCACCCTGCACGTCGAGGAGCCGACCCCGCACGTGGACTGGTCGGCCGGCGCGGTCCGGCTGCTCACCGCCGACCGGCCCTGGCCGGAGACCGGTGGTCCCCGTCGGTCCGCCGTGTCGGCGTTCGGCATCAGCGGCACGAACGCGCACGTCGTCCTGGAGTGGGATCCCGCCGTCGCCGCCGAGCCGGCGGTGTCCGGGCCCCGCCGGGAACACGACGGCCTCCCGGTGCCGTGGCTGCTGTCCGGCAGGACCGCGGCGGTGGTGGCCGCCCAGGCCGGGCGGCTGGCCGAGCAGCTCGCCGGGCGCCCCGAGCTGCACCCGGTCGACGTCGGCGGGTCGCTGACCGCCCGGGCCGCGCAGCGGTGCCGCGCCGCCGTGGTCGGCACGGACCGCGAGGAGCTGCTGTCCGCGCTGCGCGGCATCGCCGACGGCAGCGCCAGCGCCGAGGCAGCCGGGGCCGGCGGCACCGCGTTCCTGTTCTCCGGTCAGGGCAGCCAGCACCCCGGGATGGGTCGGGAGCTGCACGAGCGTTACCCGGTGTTCGCGGCGGAGCTGGACCGGGTCTGCGAGCGCATGGACGCCCGCCTGGACACGCCGCTGCGTGCGGTGATGTTCGCGGCGGCGGGCACCCCGGAGGCGGCCCTGCTCGACGAGACCCGGTTCGCCCAGCCGGCGATCTTCGCCCTGGAGGTGGCGCTGTTCCGGCTCCTCGAATCCTGGGGGATGCGGCCCGACGTCCTGCTCGGGCACTCCGTCGGTGAGCTCGCCGCCGCGCACGTCGCCGGCGTGTTCGACCTCGACGACGCGTGCCTCCTCGTCGCGGAACGGGCCCGGCTGATGCAGACCGTGCCCGCGCGCGGCGCGATGGTGGCGATCCGGGCCGGTGAGGCCGAGGTGGCCGAGTCGCTCGCCGACCGGGACGGCGTGGTGTCGATCGCCGCCGTCAACGCCGCCGACGCCACGGTGGTCTCCGGCGACGAGGAGGCGGTGGCGGAGGTCGCGGAGTTCTGGGCGCGGCGCGGTCGCCGGACGACGCGGCTGCGGGTCAGCCACGCGTTCCACTCGCCGCACATGGACGCGATCCTCGGCGAGTTCCACGACGTGGCCGCCCGCCTGGCCTACCGGCCGCCGGCCCTGCCGATCGTCTCCGCCAGCACGGGGCGGCCGGCGGACGCGGCGCAGCTCGGCGATCCCCGGTACTGGGCCGACCAGCTCCGGCTGCCCGTCCGGTTCCACGACGGGATGCGCGCCGTGCGGGCGCTCGGCGTCACCACCTGCCTGGAGGTGGGCCCGGACGCCGCTCTCACGGCGCTGCCGGCCGACGAGGGGGCCGGCCACCGGATTGCCACGCAGCGCCGGGACCAGCCGGAGGCGGCGACGCTGGTCTCCGCCGTGGCGCAGGCGTGGACGCACGGAACCGCGGTCGGCTGGCGGGAGTTCTTCGCCCCGCTGGCCGCGCGGACCGTCGACCTGCCCAACTACGCCTTCCAGGGCCGCCGGTTCTGGCTGCCGGCCGCCGCCCCCGCGAGCCCGGCGGCGCTGGGCCTCGGCGTGGGCGGCCACGAACTGCTCAGGGCGACGACCTCGCTGGCGGACGGCGGCGGGTGGCTGTTGAGCGGCCGGGTCTCGCGGAGCACCCATCCGTGGCTCGCCGAGCACACCGTGAACGGCGCGGCGCTCGTGCCCGGCTCGGTGTTCCTGGACATCGCCGTGCACGTGGCGCGGACCGTCGGGTGTGCCCGCGTCGACGAGCTGACGATGGAATCCCCGCTGGTGCTGCCCGCACAGGGACCGGTGGACCTCCAGGTGACGGTGTCCGGGCCGGATCCGCGCGGCGTACGGTCGCTCGCCGTCAGCTCACGCGCCGAGGCGCCCGACGACCCGGCGGGCGAGCGCCTGTGGACCCGGCACGTCTCGGGTGCCCTGAGCGACCGGGAGACCGGGGCGTTCACCGGCTTCCCGGCCGCCTGGCCGCCGCCCGACGCCGAGCCGATCGACCTCGACGGGCTCTACGAGGCGCTCGCCGGCGCGGGCATCGAGTACGGTCCCGCGTTCCAGGGGCTGCGCGGCGCCTGGCGGGACGGCTCGACCGTCTACACCGAGGCGGTCGCCCCCGACGGCGGGACCGCGGATGGCCTGCATCCGGCGGTGGTCGACGCGGCGATGCACGCCCTCGCGGCCAACCACCCGTCGCTCAGCTCGGGCACGGAGATCCTGCTGCCGTTCGCCTGGCGCGGCGTCGACCCGTACTCGTGGCACGCCGCCGCGATCCGCAGCCGGCTGACCGTGACCGGGCCGGACACGCTGGCGCTGGCGGTCACCGACACCGACGGCGTGCCCGTCGTGGCGGTCGAGGAGCTTCTGGTACGGCGGGTGCCGCTCGGCGCGGTCGCGGCGCAACGCCCCCCGGCGTACGTGCTCGGCTGGACCGGCGTGGCGGCGGGCCGGCGCCCGCGGCCGGCCGGCGTGGGCCTGCTCGGCGGCTCCGACCGGCTCCGCGCGGCGCTGGCCGGCGCGGCGGACGTCCACGGGGACCTGACCGCCCTGCTGGGCACGCCGGACCCGCTGCCCGAGGTGGTCCTCCTTCCCGTGGCGTCGCCCGGTGCGCCCGGTCCGGAGCAGGCGCGCGCGACCCTGGCCGAGGTCATGGACACCGCGCAGCGGTGGCTGGCCGAGGACCGTACGGCCGGTTCCCGGCTGGTGGTCGTCACCGAGGGCGCCGTGTCCACCGGGGCGGACGACCCGGCCCCGGACCTTTCGGGCGCGGCCGTGTGGGGCCTGATCCGCAGCGCCCAGGCCGAACACGCCGGCCGGCTCGTGCTGCTGGACCTCGACGCGACCGCCGCGACCGCCGACGCGGTCACCGCCGCGCTCGCCCTCGACGAGCCGCAGGTGGCGGTGCGGGCGGGGCGTTGCCTGCTGCCGCGGGTGACGGAGACGCCGCTGCGCGAGCCCGCCGGCACTCCGCTGGACGCCGACGGCACGGTCCTGGTCACCGGGGGCACCGGCGCCCTGGGCGCGCTCGTCGCCCGGCACCTGGTCGCCCGGCACGGCGTCCGGCACCTGCTGCTGCTGAGCCGCCGCGGCGGCGACGCGCCCGGTGCGCAGCGGCTGCGGGCCGAGCTGGCCGCGCAGGGAGCGGACGTCACCATCGTGGCCTGCGACGCCGCCGACCGGGCCGCCCTCGGCGTCGCGCTGGCCGCCGTCGACCCGGACCATCCGCTCACCGCGGTGGTGCACACCGCCGGGGTGCTCGCGGACCGGACGTTCAGCAACCTGACCGCGGACCGGCTCGACGCCGTGCTGCGGCCCAAGGTCGACGCGGCATGGCACCTGCACGAGCTCACCGCGGCCATGGACCTCGCCGCCTTCGTCCTGTTCTCGTCGGTCGCCGGGACCCTCGGCACGCCCGGTCAGGCCAACTACGCCGCCGCCAACACCGGCCTCGACGCGCTGGCCCACCACCGGGCCGCGCGCGGGCTCGCCGCCACCAGCCTGGTGTGGGGGCCGTGGCCGGACGCCGGCGGCATGACGGCCGACGACCAGCGGGTCCGGCAGGCGGCGCTGACGCCGCTGTCGACCGAGGAGAACCTCGGCCTGTTCGACGCCGCGCTCTCGGCGGAGCATCCGGTGCTGCTCGCCCTCCGCTTCGACCGGGCCGCGCTGCGCGCCAGGGACCGGGCGGACCTGCCGCCGGTGCTGTCCGGGCTGGCGGGCGCGTCCGCGCGCCGCGCGCCGCAGCGGGCGTCGCTCGCCGAGCGGCTGCGGGCGGCCGGCCGGCAGCAGCGCGGCCGGCTGCTGCTGGACGCGGTGTCCCGCCACGTCGCCACGGTCCTCGGCCACGACGACGGCGCCGACATCGCCGCCGACCGGGAGTTCAACGAGCTGGGCTTCACCTCGCTGACCGCGATCGACCTGCGCAACCGGCTCTCCGCCGAGACCGGGCACCGGTTGCCGGCCACGCTGGTGTTCGACTACCCGAACCCGGCCGCGCTGGCCGCGTACCTGGAGGGCCTGCTGTTCGACGCCGGCCAGGCGGAGCCGGCGCGGGTCCAGACCCTCCGGCCGGCCTCCGACGAGCCGATCGCGATCGTCGGGATGGCCTGCCGGTTCCCCGGCGGCGTCGGGTCGCCGCAGGAGCTGTGGCGGCTGGTCAGCGACGGCAGGGACGCCATCGGCCCGTTCCCGGGCAACCGGGACTGGAACGTCGACGACCTGTACGACCCGGATCCGGACCGGCCCGGGAAGTCCTACACCCGGGAGGGCGGCTTCCTCTACGACGCGGACCGGTTCGACGCGCAGTTCTTCGGCATGAGCCCGCGGGACGCCGTGGCCGCCGACCCCCAGCAGCGGCTCCTGCTGGAGACGACCTGGGAGGCGTTCGAGCACGCCGGGATCGATCCGGCGACGCTGCGGGGCAGCCGTACCGGCGTCTTCACCGGCGTCATGTACAGCGACTACGGCGCCCGGCTCGCGAGCGGCTCCGCCGAGGAGTACGAGGGACACCTCGGCACCGGCAGCGCCGGCAGTGTCGCCTCCGGGCGGGTCGCCTACTCGTTCGGGCTGGAGGGCCCCGCGATCACGGTGGACACGGCGTGCTCGTCCTCGCTGGTCACCCTGCACCTCGCGGTGCGGGCGCTGCGGGCCGGCGAGTGCGACCTGGCGCTCGCCGGCGGCGTCACCGTGATGGCCACGCCCGCCGCCTTCGTCGAGTTCAGCCGGCAGCGCGGCCTGGCCCCGGACGGACGGTGCAAGGCGTTCGCCGAGGGCGCCGACGGGGTGGCCTGGGCGGAGGGGGTGGGACAGCTCCTGGTGGAGCGGCTGTCCGACGCGCGCCGCAACGGTCACACGGTGCTGGCGGTGGTCCGCGGCTCCGCCGTCAACTCCGACGGCGCGAGCAACGGGCTCACCGCGCCGAACGGCCCGTCCCAGCAGCGGGTGATCCGGCAGGCCCTCGCCGACGCCGGCCTGCGGCCGGCCGAGGTGGACGCGGTCGAGGCGCACGGCACCGGCACGCCGCTCGGCGACCCCATCGAGGCGCAGGCGCTGATCGCCACGTACGGGCAGGACCGTCCCGCCGGGCGTCCGCTGTGGGTGGGGTCCGTCAAGTCGAACATCGGGCATGCCCAGGCCGCCGCCGGGGTCGCCGGGATCATCAAGACGGTGCAGGCGCTGCGCCACGGCCGGCTGCCCCGGACCCTGCACGCCGACACGCTCTCCTCGCACGTGGACTGGAGCGCCGGCGACGTCGCGGTGCTGCGTGAGGCGCGGGCGTGGCCGGAGCACGACGGGCCGCGGCGGGCGGCGGTCTCGGCGTTCGGGATCAGCGGAACCAACGCCCACGTCATCCTCGAAGCCGCCGAGGACACCCGCGAAGCGCCGGACGCCGACGCCGGGGCGCCCCGGCCGGCCGCCCGGGCCGGGGCCGAGGTGGTCGTGCCCTGGCTGCTGTCGGCCAGCTCCGGGGCCGCCCTCGCCGCGCAGGCCGACCGGCTGCGCGCCTTCGTCCGGGAGAACCCGGCTCTCGACCCGGCCGACGTCGCCCGATCCCTCGCGGCCCGTTCGGTCCTGGAGCACGGGGCCGCGGTGGTCGGGCGGACCCGCGCGGACCTGCTGACCGGGCTGGACGCGCTCGCCGCCGAGCGGACCGCGCCCGCCGTGGTGCGGGAGAGCTCCCGGGAGACCGGCCCGGTCGCCGTCATGTTCTCCGGGCAGGGCTCGCAGCGGCCGGGGATGGGCAGCGAGCTGTACGCGGCCCATCCCGAGTTCCGGCGCGCGCTGGACGACGTGTGCGACCGTTTCGACGCGCTGCTGGGCAGGTCGCTGCGGGAGCTGATGTTCGCGCCCGCCGGTTCCCGCGAGGCGGACCTGCTGCACGAGACCCGCTACACCCAGCCCGCGCTGTTCGCCGTCGAGGTCGCCCTGTACCGGTTGCTCCGCAGCCAGGGTGTGACGCCGGAGTTCCTGCTGGGCCACTCGATCGGCGAGTTCGCCGCCGCGCACGTCGCCGGGGTCCTGTCCCTGGCGGACGCCTGCCTGCTGGTCGCCACGCGCGGCCGGCTCATGCACGAGGTGTCCGGCAACGGCGCGATGGTGGCCATCGGCGCGGACCCCGAGGAGGTACGCGCGTCGCTGGCGGGCCTGGAGGAGTCGGTCGGCATCGCGGCCGTGAACGGTCCCGCCGGAACCGTGATCTCGGGCGACGAGGTCGCCGTCATGTCGGTGGTGCAGCAGTGGTCGGCCCGGGGCCGCCGGGTCAAGCGGCTGCTGGTGAGCCACGCCTTCCACTCGCCGCTGATGACGCCGATGGTCGACTTGTTCCGGGCGGTCGCCGAGACGTTGACCTTCGCGGAACCGGTCATCCCGATCGTGTCCACGGTGACCGGGGACTTCGCCGACCCGCAGGCCCTGGCCGCACCCGGCTACTGGGTCGACCAGGTGCTGCGGCCGGTGCTGTTCGCGCAGGGTGTGGAAACCCTGTACCAGGCCGGGGCACGGGTCTTCCTGGAGCTGGGCTCGGACGCGCTGGCGTCGCTCACCCCGGACTGCCTGGCCGACAGGTTCCCCGGCCCCCTGGTCAGCGCCCTGCTGCGCAAGGACCGGCCGGAGCCGGAGTCGGTGGTCACCGCCCTGGCCCAGGTACGCCTGCGCGGCGCCCCGGTGGACCTGGCCGCTCTGCTGCCGGGCGCGCGCCGGGTCCCGGAGCTGCCGACCTACCCGTTCCAGCGGGAGCGGTTCTGGCTCAGCCGGCCCGCCGGCTCGGGCGATCCGGTCGAGCTGGGCATGGACCGGGCCTCGCACCCGTTCCTCGGCGCCGGGACCGAACTGCCGGACGGTGGCACCCTGTTCACCGGCCGGATCTCGGCGGAGAGCCAGCCGTGGCTCGCCGACCACGCCGTCCACGGCAGCGGTGTCGTGCCGGCCAGCGCGCTGCTCGAACTGCTCCTGTACGTGGGCGAGCGATCCGGCTGCGACCTGGTCCAGGAGTTCACCGTCTCCACCCCGCTGGTGCTGCCGGACGCCGGGGCGGTCCACGTGCAACTGGTGACCGGGCCCGCCGACGAGGCCGGGCGGCGTACCGTGACGATCCGCTCGCGCGCCGCCGGACCCGCCGGCGACCCGTGGGTCGGTCACGGCCAGGGGATCGTGGCCCCCGCGCCGGCCGCCGATCCACCCGCAGCCGCCGGTGACGCATGGCCGCCCGCTGGCGCGACGCCCGTGGACGTGGCGGAGCTCTACGAGCGTCTCGCCGGGCTGGGGTTCGGCTACGGGCCGGCGTTCCGCGGCCTGCGCAACGCCTGGCGGCACGGCGACGAGGTGTCGGCCGAGGTGCGCCTGCACGGAGCGCCGGTTCCCGGCTTCCGCATCCACCCTGCCCTGCTCGACGCGGCGCTGCACACCCTCGCCGTCGCCTACCGCGACCTGGATCCGGAGGCCGGCGTCCCGGTCCCCTTCGCCTTCTCGGGCGTCAGCATGCGGGCCGTCGCGTCGGACTCGCTGCGGGTCCGGCTCGCCCCGGCGGGGTCGGGCTTCGCGCTGCGGCTCAGCGACGGCTCGGGCAACCAGGTCGCCACCATCGACTCGCTGTCCGTCCGTCATCTGGCTGCGGGCCAACTCCAGCAGGCCGGTCGCGTGCCGCACGGGGCGCAGTTCCGCGTCGCGTGGGCCGAGACCGCGTTGCCCGCCGGCCCGACCGGCGCGGACGTCCCGGTCGCGTCGGTGCAGGACCTGGGCCACGACGGGCCCGTGCCGGAGCTGGTGGTGCTCGACTGCGCACCGGACGACGCCGAGGGCGGGGACCAGGCCGCCGTGGCGCACCGGGCCACCCGTCGCGCGCTCGACGTGCTGCAACGGGTTCTCGGCGACGACCGGTTCGCCCGGACCCGGCTGGGCGTGCTGACCCGGTCGGCCGTCGCCGCCGTGGACGGCGACACCGTCACCGACCTCGCCGGGGCGGCCGTGGGCGGGCTGGTCCGCGCCGCGCAGACGGAGAATCCCGGCCGGATCGTGCTGCTCGACACGGACGGCGTCGAGGCGTCGACGGCGGTGCTGCGCGCCGCGCTGGACGCGGGTGAACCGTGGCTCGCGCTGCGCGACGGCACCGCGTACGCCGCCCGGCTCGTCGCCGCGGACAACGCCGCGCCGGCCGGGGACACGGACCCGCCGCTCGATCCGGACGGGACGGTACTCGTCACCGGCGGCACCGGCGCGCTCGGCGCGCTCGTGGCCCGGCACCTGGTGCGCCGGCACGGCGTCCGACGCCTGCTGCTGGTCAGCCGCAGCGGCGCCGCCGCGACCGGAGCCGACGAGCTGGTCAGCGAGCTGGACCGGCTGGGCGCCCGGGCCACCGTGGTCGCCTGTGACGTCGCCGACCGCGAGTCCCTGGCCGGTGTGCTCGCCTCGGTGCCTGCCGAACACCCGCTCACCGCCGTCGTTCACACCGCCGGGGTGCTGGACGACGCCACGGTCCCCGCCCTCACCCCGCACCGGGTCGACACGGTCCTGCGCCCCAAGGCCGACGCGGCGTGGCACCTGCACGAGCTCACCGCCGGGCTTGGCCTCGCACGGTTCGTGCTGTTCTCGTCGGTGTCCGGGGTGCTGGGCGGGGCCGGCCAGGGCAACTACGCGGCGGCCAACGCGTTCCTCGACGCGCTGGCCGAACACCGGCGCGCCCTCGGGCTCCCGGCGGCGTCGCTGGCCTGGGGGATCTGGGCGGCCCCCGGCACGATGGGCGCTCGGCTGGGCACGGCAGACCGGGCCCGCATCGGCCGGGGCGGGATGCTGCCGCTCGACGTCGGCCAGGGCCTGGCGTTGTTCGACGCCGCCCTGCGCGCCGACCACGCCACGCTCACCCTCGCCCGCTTCGACCTGCCGACGCTTCGCGCGCAGGCGGACGAGAACCGCCTGCCCGTGATCCTGGGTGGCCTGGTCGGCGGCGCGGCCCGCCGGCCGGACAACGCGGGTAGGCCGGTCCTGGGTGAACGCCTCGCGGGCCGCACCGAGGCGGCCCAGCTGGAGATCCTGCTCGAGTTCCTCCATCGGGAGATCGCGATCGCGCTGGGCCACCGCGAGAGCGCCGCCATCGACCTCGACCGCGGTTTCCTGGAGCTCGGCTTCGACTCCCTGACGGCGCTCGAGCTGCGTAACCGGCTGAGCGAGGTGGCCGGATGGCGTCTACCGGCCACCACGTTGTTCGACTATCCGACCCCCCGCAAGCTCGCGGCGCGCCTGCGGGAACTGCTCATCCCCGCCGACACCGCCGAGACCCCGGAGGCGGCGATCCGCAAGGCCATCGCGGCCATCCCGCTGGAGCGCCTGCGCGCTGCCGGCCTGCTGGACGCCGTGCTGCGGCTGGCCGACGGCACCGCCGATCCCGGCCGCGTCCAGGACGAGGACGCGGAAACCGACCTCATCGACGCCGACGTCGACGACCTGGTCCGCATCGCCCTCGGAGACACCGACACATGACCGCACCACACCGACGGAGCCGACGATGAACATGCCTGCCGAGAAGGTCGTCGAGGCGCTGCGCACCTCGCTGCTGGAGAACAAGCGCCTGCGACGGCAGCTTCAACGGCAGACCGACACCGCGGTCGAACCGATCGCGATCGTCGGGATGGGCTGCCGCTACCCGGGCGGCGTCCGGTCGCCGGAGGACCTGTGGGACCTGGTCGCCTCGGGCCGCGACGGCATCGGACCGTTCCCGGAGGATCGCGGGTGGGACGTGGAGCGGCTGTTCGATCCGGATCCGGATGCGCCGGGGAAGTCGTATGTGCGTGAGGGTGGTTTCCTGACCGACGCGGCGGAGTTCGACGCGGCGTTCTTCGGGATCAGCCCGCGGGAGGCGCTGGCGATGGATCCGCAGCAGCGGCTGCTGCTGGAGACCAGTTGGGAGACGTTCGAGAACGCGGGCATCGACCCGGAGTCGCTGCGCGGCAGCCGCACCGGCGTCTTCACCGGCGTCATGTACGGCGACTACGCGACCCGGCTGCGGCGGATGCCGGAGGGCCTCGAAGGCCAGGTGGTGACCGGGAGCGCGGGCAGTGTGGCGTCGGGCCGGGTCTCCTACGTCTACGGTTTCGAGGGCCCGGCGATCTCGCTGGACACGGCGTGCTCGTCGTCGCTGGTGGCGCTGCACCTGGCCGTCCAGGCCCTGCGCAACGGCGAGTGCGACCTCGCCCTGGCCGGCGGCGTGTCGGTGATGGCCACCCCGGTGGCGTTCACCGGCTTCAGCCGTCAGCGTGGTCTCGCGCCGGACGCCCGGGTGAAGTCGTTCGCCGCCGCCGCCGACGGCACGTCCTGGTCCGAGGGCGTGGGCCTGCTCCTGGTCGAACGGCTCTCCGACGCCCAACGCCACGGCCACCGCATCCTCGCCGTCGTCCGGGGCAGCGCGGTCAACCAGGACGGCACCACCAGCCAACTGTCCGCACCCAACGGCCCCGCCCAACAACGCGTCATCCGACAAGCCCTCACCACCGCCGGCCTGACACCGGCGGACGTCGACGCCGTCGAGGCCCACGGCACCGGCACGAAACTCGGCGACCCCATCGAAGCCCAGGCCCTCCTGGCCACCTACGGCCAGGACCGGGAGGAACCCCTGTGGCTCGGCTCCATCAAATCCAACATCGGCCACACCCAGGCCGCCGCCGGAGCCGCCGGCATCATCAAGATGATCCAGGCCATGCGGCACGGGGTCCTGCCGAAGACCCTCCACGTCGACGCACCCACCCCCCACGTCGACTGGACCACCGGATCCGTAGCACTACTCACCAACACCCGGCCCTGGCCCCAGCAGGACCGGCCCCGCCGCGCCGCCGTCTCCTCCTTCGGCATCAGCGGCACCAACGCCCACATCATCCTCGAACAAGCACCACCCGCCACCGAGCCGGAACAGAGCACGCCCACCGACCAGCCCGTCACGTGGATGCTGTCCGCGAAGACCCCCACCGCCCTACGCGCCCACGCCCAACAACTGCTGCACCACGTCACCACCCACCCCGAACTCACCGCCACGGACACCGCAGCGGCTTTGGCCACCCGTACCCTCCTGCCGCACCGCGCCGCCATGGTCGGCACCACCCGTCAGGAACTCACCGAAGCCCTCACCGCCCTCACCACCGACACCCCCCACCACCGGCTGATCGAAGGCACACCCCTCACCGGCAAAACCGTCTTCGTCTTCCCCGGCCAAGGCAGCCAATGGCCCCACATGGGCCTCGACCTCCTCAACCACCCCACCTTCACCCACCACCTCCACGCCTGCGACACCGCACTCCAACCCCACACCGGCTGGTCACTCCTCGACGTCCTCCACCAAAAACCCGGCGCGCCCGACCTCGACCGCGTCGACGTCGTCCAACCCACCCTCTTCGCCCTCATGACCGCCCTCGCCCGCACCTGGCAACACCACGGCATCCACCCCCACGCCGT
>NZ_JBIARA010000042.1:0-15430 GCF_042889525.1 Micromonospora sp. NPDC002575
GCGCGTCGCGCCCGGCGGCGGCTTCCACGCCCGCGGCCACCGCCCGCTCCCCCGCCGCTCCCGGTCACGGATTGGCCCTTTCGGGTTGGACCGCAGTGTCGAATGATCATCTAGTAGGCATCGCCGCCGCGCCGCACTACGCTGCGCTCATGAGCATGCTGACTCCCCCCGGCATGGGCGGCCAGTACCGGATCACGGGGGACAAATACCCGCGAATGCGTCGCCCCCGACGACGCGCCAGGCGCGTCCTCGCGGCCGCCGCCTCCCTCGTCGTCCTCGGTACGGCGGGATGGGGCACCCTGCAGCTCATCGACGTCTTCTCCGGGGGCGGCGGCGACAGCGCCAGCGCGGCCGGGGCCTCGTCCGGCTGTGCCGGCCGGCCCAGCCCGTCCCCCAGCCCTGTGAAGGCCCTGACCGAGCCGCGCCGCATCACGGTCAACGTGCTCAACGCCACCACGCGCGCGGGCCTGGCCAAGCAGACCGCCGACGCACTGGAGAAGCGCGGCTTCCGCATCGGCGACATCGGCAACGCGGACGCGAAGTACGACAAGAAGGTGAAGGGCACCGCGATCCTGCTGGGGCCCGCCTCGGCCGCGGACAGTTCGCTGCCGGTGCTCGCCGCCCAGATCGGCGGCGCCGAACCGCGCACCGAGGCCGGCCGCAAGGGCGCCACCCTCGACCTCATCATCGGTGACGGCTTCCGCGCCCTGACGGCGAAGGCGGACGCCGAGCGGACGCTGACCGCACTGACCGCGCCCGCGCCGACGCCCGCCACGGCGCGCAAGGACTGCTGAACCACCGGCCCGTGGAAGCCCCGTGCCCCCGTGCCCCCGTGCCCCGGGACCGCCGAACCGGGGAACGGCTGAACCGCCGAGCGGAGCCGGTGGTGCGCACGACATGGACGGTACGGACGGCACGGGGCACGGACGGTGCGGACGGCACGGACGGTGCGGCCGCACGGAGGGTGGCTCCGGCTCGTAGGGCTCGGAGAGGTCGGGGCGTTCAGAGGCCCGCCCGCCCGGAGGTGCCGCGGGGCCCGGAGGCCGGCGGCCCCGGGCAGGACCGCTCAGAACACCACGGGCGCCTGCGGCACGGAGGGGGCTACTCGGCCGCCCCGTACATGCGGTCGCCCGCGTCGCCGAGGCCCGGCACGATGTAGCCCTGCTCGTTCAGGCGCTCGTCGACCGACGCCGTCACCACCGTCACCGGCGTGCCCGCCAGTTCCCGCTCCATCAGCTCGACACCCTCCGGCGCGGCCAGCAGCACGACCGCCGTCACGTCGTCGGCGCCGCGCTTGATCAGCTCCTGGATCGCCGCGACCAGCGTGCCGCCGGTGGCCAGCATCGGGTCCAGGACGTACACCTGACGGCCGGAGAGGTCCTCCGGCATCCGGGTGGCGTAGGTGGAGGCCTGGAGCGTCTCCTCGTTGCGGATCATGCCCATGAAGCCCACCTCGGCCGTCGGCAGCAGCCGGACCATGCCCTCCAGCATGCCGAGACCGGCGCGCAGGATCGGCACCACCAGCGGGCGCGGGTGGGAGAGTTTGACGCCGGTGGTCCGGGCGACGGGCGTGGTGAGATCGACCTGCTCGGTGCGCACGTCGCGGGTGGCCTCGTAGGCGAGCAGGGTGACCAGTTCGTCGGCGAGACGCCGGAAGGTCGCGGAGTCGGTGCGCTGGTCGCGCAGCGTGGTGAGCTTGTGAGCGACCAGAGGGTGGTCGACGACGTGGAGACGCATGGGCACAACAGTAACCGCGCCGCCTCCCGCTCCGCGCTGGCGTCGAACCACCTGACCGGGGGAAGGTGGGGAGGCACGGACTGGGGTGATGTGGCGATGCCGGATCTGCCGGAGGACGAGGGTCGCGAGAACGCCGGCGGTGCCGCCGGGAGCCGGGGCGCGCGCCGGACCGGTGCCACGGACCGGGCCACGGCCGTGGACCGTGGCACCACCGCGGACCGGGACGCACACTCGGACCGTGACACACGCGCGGACCGGGGCACACCCGCCAACCGGGCCGGGAGCGGTGACCCGGCCGGGAGCCGGGGCGGGATGCGGGCCGGGCGCGGGACCCGGGAGCCGGACGGCGGGCGGGCCCGGTCGCGGAGCCCGGAGGAGTCCGACGGGCCGACCGGACACCGCGCTCCGTCAGCGGCGGCGGACCGCACCCGTCAGGCGGCGGCCGGCCCCACAGAGGAAACGGGGGGCACGGGGGGCACGGGGGGTGTTTCCGCAGGTCAGGGGGGTGTATCCCGTGCCCCCCGGGAAGGCCGTGCCCCCCGGCCTCGGGGGGCACGGGGGCACGGATGGGGGGCACGGGCGGGGGCAGGGCCTTCCCGGGGGGCACGGGGCCTGCGGTGCCCCCCGGGCCGGTACGACTACCGGTCACGTTCCGTGAGGGCGTCCGGGCAAAAGGAATTCCCCTCCCGGCGTTCCGGAAGGGGAATTCGGTGCGGAATTCGCGGGGGTTGAGACGGCCGCGCTACGGCTTCAGGCGGCGCAGGAGCTTGCGCCGTACCCCGTCGTCCTCACGGGCGAGGCGGACCAGCTCCCGGTAGACCTCGGCCTTGTCCAGCCGGGTCCGCCGGGCGTCGTCGCGCAGGCCGAGGACGAACAGGTCCACGTCGGTGGCCTCCTCCGGGTCCAGCCGCACCGTGTGCGCCACGGCGTCCTTCACTGCCGGGGCCGGGCGCCGGCCACCCCGCGACCTTCCCGGCCTGGAAGGAACGGGCGCCGAAGGCGCTCCCTCCTGTCCTTGGTCCTGGACGTGCTCCTGGCCCTCGGCCTGGTCCTCCTCGCCCATCCGGCCGCCGACCTTCAGCGGCCCGACCTTGGGCGTCAGGGTCGGCCCGCCGAGCGGCGACGTGCCGGACGGGATGTTCCGCTCCTTGGGAGGGTTCACGCGGCCGGCACCTCCTTCTCGAACCGCTCGGCCAGGAGCTCGAAGACGGCCCGCACCTCGTGCGAGTCGGAGACCTCGGACAGCGGCTGGGCGTACTCGTCGGCGTTGGCGATGAGGGCCCGCCGGGGCACCACGCCCCACACGCCGTCCCCGAAGATCTGGCGCACGCCGCCGAGCTGCCCGACGTGCGCGCCGACGCGCATGTCGTACCCGGACACGACGATGCCGAGGAACCGGAGCTCCGGGTTGCCCAGGTCGTCACCGGAGTTGGTCACGAAGTCGCGGTAGCGCACCGCGGCTTCCACCGAGTCGTACTCGGGCTCGGTGCTGGCGAGCGCGCAGTGTGCGGCGGCCAGGCCCATTTGGGTCAGGTGCCCGAGGGAGGGAGGGCAGTCGATGAGCACGTAGTCAAGGTGGTCGTCCGCACCCTTCAGGGCCTTGGCCAGCCGCCGCCAGGCGCCGGTCTTCCCGGCCTCGCTCGCCCGGTCCTCCAGGGTGAAGCGGGCGGGCATGAGGCTGATCCGGTCCGCGTACTCGGCCTGCCAGCCGATCGGCTGCCAGACCTGGGCCGCGACTCCTTCGGCGTTCGCCTCGATCGCCTCGGACGTCGTGAGGGCGGGGGCCTCGGGGTTGTCCTTCCAGCCGAGCCGCCGGGAGGCGTTGCCCTGCGGGTCCAGGTCGAGGACGCCGACGCGCCGGCCGCGCTTGGCCAGGGCCTCGGCCAGCCGTACGGCGGTCGTGGACTTCTTGGCCCCGCCCTTGTTGTTGCCGATCGCCACGCGTCGTGCCATCGGTCCGCCTCCTTCAGTGGTCGTGTCGCACGGCAGCGTAGAGGTTCCCGGGCCGCCCCGTGGTGACGCCACGACGCCACAGCCTCACGACGCCATGAAACGCCCTGTACGGCCCCCTGTCGCGTCGGGAAGAGGCCCGGGGGTTCGGGCCCGTTCTCCCAGCTCACAGCACGCGACAGGCCCCCACGCGACACCCCCGCGCGACAGGGCACGCGACAGCGGCCCCGCACTCAGAACACGGGTGCGGGGCCGCCAGAAGCGCTCAGTAGTTCACGCTGTGGATCGTGGACCGCCCGACGTCGATCAGGCCGCCGGGGATGCCGTACGCGTCCGCGATCAGCGGGATAGCCACGTCGTACTGCGGCCCGCCCTTGGCCTCCATGGCGTCGATGAACGTCTTCACGTCCGAGCCGTGCAGGGTGCCGGACATGGTGCCCGACCACTCGGTATCGGAGATCACCCAGTCCCCGTCCGCCTCCACGTGGAGGAACGAGGGGTAGACCCGCTCGGGCCGCTCACCGCCCCCGGCACCGCCCTCCTCGCCCTCCTCGCCGGGGGCCTCGGCCGGGCCCTCCTCCTCGGCCGGGGCCGAGGGTGCCGAGGGCGGGGACGGAGCCGAGGGGGCCGAGGGAGCCTCGGGCGGGGCGGCCGGGGTCTCCTTCTTCTTCCCCCGGCCGAACAGCCGCCCGAGCAGACCGCCGCGCTTCTTCCCGCCCTCCTCGGCCGGGGCCGGGGTCGGCTCGGGAGCGGGCGCCGGCGCCGGGGTCGGCTCCGGTGCGGGACCCTCCTCGGGGCCCTGGTCCTTGCCCTTGCCGAACCCGAACTTCCACCACTTGGCCATGGGTCACTCCCCCCGCTCGGACAGGTACCGGTCCAGCGCGCCGTGGGCGCCGGTCTTGTGCTCCGGGTCGTCCAGGAGCTGAAGGAGCTCGGTCATCGGGGCCTGCCCCTCGATGCTCCAGGAGCGGCCCGAGGTGCCGATCTCCATGGATGCGGGCCGCGCGGCCATCGGGTCGCCTTCGTTGCTCGCGTAGGTCGCGGCGTCCACGTAGACGCTCAGGGGGCGGCGGCCGTCCTGCTCAGCGAACTTCTTCAGGCCCCGGTAGAGGTTGGCGGTCGCGTGCGCGATCAGCATGTGCGCCCAGTCGGGCCGGAAGTACACGTCCTTGGTGAAGTCGCCGCCGGTCGCGTGGTCGGTCTTGTGCTCCTTGCGGCTGAGGTAGCCGCGGAAGCTCTGGTAGATCCGGCCGTGCACCTGCTTGGCCCACTTCGCGCCGGGGCGGCCGTCCTCGATGGCGGCCACGATGCGGTTGCGGCTGGTGGACATCAGCTTGTACATGCCGGACAGGGCCGCGCGGGAGGTCTCCCAGTGCCAGGACTCCAGGACCCTCGGAGTCCACTCCGGGTAGACGTCCATCAGGAGTTCCACGCTCGGGGTCGGCAGCCAGTAGCCGCCCTCGGGCATCTCGCGGAACTGGAACTCCGGCAGGCCCGGCAGGCCGGTGCCGGGGACGTCGGCCAGCCGCCAGTACCCGGCGAGGCCCTTGTTGAAGGCGGTGCCCTCGCCGCCGTGGGTCGGCTCCCCGATGCCGAGCTTGGTCGGCCCGTACGCGCCGAGCCAGGCCGCCGTCTTGTCGTACCGGTGCAGCCACCCGGCCGCCCGCTCGGCCTCGGTCGGCTCGCGGTGCCACTGCTGAGGCACCATCAGCGGCACCATGCGCAGGCCCTGGGCCGCCGGGGGCACGGCCGCGTCGCGCACGGCCCGGCACAGGAACTCGGTCTTGCCCTTCCCGCCGGCGAAGTCCTCGCCGGTCTGGTTCGGCCCCTGGTAGTACGGCACGACCTTGGGCGCCGCCTGCGTGCCGTGCAGCGTGGACAGGAGGTAGACCATCAGCGCGTCCAGGAGGACGGCCGGGGTCTCGGCCCCGCCCCAGCCTCCCCGGCCGGGCTGCTTGGCCTTGTCGAACCGGTGCTCATAGGCGGGCACGGCCACGATCACGCGGGAGTCCCGCGCGGTGTCGTCGGTCAGCTTCAGCGTCATCCAGGCCGTGAGCCCAGACGGGAACACCTCGGCCACGGGCGAGCCGTCGCCGGGGATCACCCACCGGTGCGCCACGGGGTTCATCGCCCCGGGCGGCTTCACGCTCTGGTCCTCGGGCAGGCCCTTGGCCGCGCGCTCCTGGGCCATGCCCAGCTCGCGCCGCTCCTCGAACGTCGGCAGGCCCATGGCCTCCAGGGCCTCCTGGTGGACCCAGAGCGTCTTCAGCCCGTACGCGGCCACCAGGGCGGGCACGTCGTCCACCGAGGAGGGCACGGGCACCTTCACCGGCTCGCAGTTGGGCAGGTGCAGCACCCCGTTGCCCAGCACGCCGAAGCGGGTCGCGGACAGGGTGCGACCGGTCGCCCGCGCGGCCAGGGAGGCGAACGACCGGTCCGTCACGCGCTCGTCTGCCTCGGGGAACACGATCCGGGGCGGCGTGGTCGGCCGGGGCGGGGTCTGCACGGGGCTGGTGACGTCATGACGCCGCGACGCTGCGACGCCATCAGCCGGGGTCTGGTCAGCGACGACGGGGTTGCGGTACGCCTCCATGGCCCGGTTCTCGGCCGCCACGGTGGCCGAGTCGTCGCCGGGCACCGGAGCCTGGTCCGGGGTCACCTGCGGCGGCGTCTCGCGGTCCGCGAAGGCGTCCTGTGCCGCCTTGGGGTCGAAGATGTACGCCCGGCCGGGCAGCGCGTCGCGCAGCTCCCTGGTGGCGTGCTTGGACGCCAGCTTGGTCTTCTCGGTCGTCTTCAGCACGCCGCGCCGCTTCAGCTCCTGGAGGCCCGGCACGGGCGAGTCGATACCGGCCGCCTTCACCAGCTCGGCCAGCGTGGCGACGTAGACGTACACCTGGCCCTGGTGGAAGTAGCCGAGGACCCGCCGGGGCTTGAACTCCTGCACAGCCCAGGTGTCCGGGGCCAGGATCGTGGACTGCACCCAGGAGGCGGGCTCCTGGACGATGGCGCCGGCCACCTTCTCCCACAGGATCTGTCCCGGGGTCAGGTGGTGCTCGATGGCCTCACCGAGGATGCGCGGGAGCTCCCGGCGGGCGTCCTCCTCGGCCATCGCGCCGAGCTCGGGCATCCCCAGGAGCTCCGCGAGCATGTAGGCGCCGACGCACCACGCGCCCACGATCCGGGCCAGGGTCAGCGGGATGCCGCCCGCGTTGCGGACCTCCTCGGTCGCCAGACGGCCCACGATCTCCGCGTGCAGCTCCCGCCAGACGGTCACCCGCTCCGCGCCGAAGAATCCGGCGTCCTTGGCCCACGCGAGCGGCCAGCCGTAGAAGCGCATGGCCAGGTCGAACGCCTCGGCCGTCGCCGGGGCGGCGGTGAAGAACGGGCCGTCGAGCTGGAGGAGGCGGGAGGCCAGGGACTCCACCTGGCCCTGCCGAAGAAGGGTCTCGTTCGACGACGTGATGAAGATGCTGTGCCAGGTGCCTACCGACTGGACCAGGGTGTTGCCCTTGCCGAGGCGCCCGCGCTGGCCGCCGGCCACGATGCGGCTGAACAGCTTCTCCAGCTCGACCAGCGACATGGCGGCCGAGGACGTCTCCTCGCGGCACAGCGGCAGGTAGCGGACCTGGATCAGCATCTCGGGCAGCGACAGGTTCGTGTAGTCCATCGCGCCGAACAGCTTGGTGGTGCCCTTCTCGGGGTCGCCCATCAGCGCGCACATGATCTGCTGCACGCTGGACTTGCCGATCTGGCCGCCGCCGGTCAGGTTCAGGATGTGCGCCGGGACGCCGTGCAGGCTGGAGACCAGCGGGCCCGCGAACATCGCGGACATGACCAGCGTCGTCCGGGGGGCGAAGGTGGCCAGGGTCATGATGCGCTTCCACGCCGTCCGCGCGGCCTCCTGGTCCAGCTCCTTCACCCGCAGGTAGCCGAACTCCTGGGCGTACGCGTCGGGCAGGGTCAGCCCGCCGTCCGCGTCCTTCACAGGCAGGGCCGGGATCTCCCCGGCCTCCATGACGTCCTCGCCGAAGATGGTCGCGTACGCGTGCCGGGCGTCCGGGGTGACGGGACGACGCAGGCCCGCACGGTCAGCCCAGGTGCCGTCCAGCACCTCCTCGGCCGAGACGATCCGGGGCCCTTCCTCGGTCTCGATCTGGTAGGCGATCCGGGTGTGCCGCCGGTCGGACATGCGGTAGGTGATCCGGCCCAGGACCACGGGCACGACGCCCACGGGCAGGGCCGGGGAGTCCTTGGACGCACGGTGCAAGAGCATCCGGGTGGCGGGGTTGAAGTACCAGCCCGCCTTCAGGCCCGCGATGGGCCGGGCGCCGACCGGAGCGCCTTCCCGGTCAAGGTTCGAGATGGTGCCCCCCCGCTTCTGCGGAGGGACGTCGGCAGACTCCTGTGTCTGCGGCTTCTGGGGTGCCACGTGTGCCTTTCTGCGGCCCACCCGGCAGAGTGATCGTCAGGAGAGGGGGAGGAGAAATCTCCCCGCCCCTGCCTTACACTCGCAGGTGGGCTGCCACTAAGGCCAACACGAACCCGCTTACCGGATTTCGACCCCTCACCTGGTTTCGACGCCAGAGAGGGTCCGGGGCGGGTTTTCGTGTTGACCGGCCACTGATCTTGAAGTTGTTCGGTCAGCTTACGTGAACGACCGGACAGGGCGATCGGTCATATTGGCTGGTCAGCCGGGGGTGTTGGGGTCCTTACCGACCAGGTTCGACAGCAACTCGATGATGCGGGCGTTCCCGGTCCGAACCTCCTCGGTCAGCTCGTTGACGGACCGCTCCACGGCGTCTAGCCGGGTCGTTGCGCCGCCGACCTCCAGCCGCAGGTGGAGGACGTCCGACTTGATCATCTTCAGGGCGTCGTTCGTCTGCTCGGCGTGCTGCTCATAGCGCCGTGTCAGGGCCGCAGTCTCGGCCTGAGCCATCTCGTCCTCGGGCACGATCAGCCTTCCGCTCGGGAGTTCAACGAAGTAGACCACCTGAGGATGGTGGACCCGCCGGCAACCTTGACGGCTACCTCCACTACGCGGCCGTCGGTCAAGGTGACGGTCCGCACGACCTGGGTCACGACGACGTCGCCCGCGGTGAGGCCAAGCGCAGCTTTCTCGGGCTCGGTGGCGAGCCGTGAGGTGACCTCTTCGAGGACCCGTTCCTGAGCAACCCCGAGGCGTTCGGCCGCCAACTCCCGAGAGCCCCCGGTGGAAACCGGCTCAGTGAGTTCGGGCGTCACGGCGATCACGTAGGCGGGGTAGTACGAGCTGCTGAGGTGGACCGGGACGCCGCTGCGGCTGACCAGTCGGCGCCGTACGTGGACGGGAGTCCCGGGGGATACGTCGAGCCGGGGAGCAACCAGTTCATCCGCGCCCGTGGTTCCGACCTCCAGGATGTGGGAGGTCTCGCCTCCCCCCAGGGCCTTACCGGTGGCTTCGTACAGGTGGACCCGGGCCGCAATGTTGTTGCTGATGGCACCCGCGACGACCGTTCCCACCCCTGACTTGGGAAGAGTCAGGCCCTCCATCTTGAGCATCCGGTACGCGCGGTTGGCGGTCGTCTGTGCTACCCCGAAGCGCTCGCAGACCTGCCTCAGCGACGGCATCGTGTCGCCCGGCCTAAGCGTTCCGTCCTGAATCTGCTGACGGTAGTGAGCTGCGATTTCGGCATACCCGGTGTTCTCGGGCATCTGGCCTCCCTTCCTGGTCTCGTACTGCACTTCCCCAAGTGCAGCGGTGCACGTCTAACCCTAGTCCACGTAGACACCTAGCGCTACCAGTAGCGCTAGGTGTCGCTAGTGGTCTACCTTGTTGGTGCACCGCCTGGCTTCAACGCAAAGCGGCCCTGGGTCAGCGCTGTCATCGCCGCCCCAGGGCCTGAGACCGAAACCCGTTCTGACCTGCCAGAAGGGAGCGATCCTCCGTGGATCGTATCGAGGTACAGCCGCTCACTGCGGCTTCGGCGGACCGCCTGGACAGGCTGTTCCGCCTCTACAACGCCCGCCTCCTCGGCTTCGCCGCGACCCGCACCCGGGACCACGCCGCCGCCGAGGACGTCGTTTCGGAGACCTGGCTTCGCGCCGCTGTCTCCCTCTCCCAGCTCCGGGCCGACGACGCCCACGCCTACGGCTGGCTTCGCTCGATCGCCTTCCGCGCCGCCGTGGACCAGTACCGGCCCCGCAGCGCGAGCGAGAAGCCCGAGGACTTCACGGACGCCCTGTCGGCCCGCGCTCTCCCGGCCGCTCCGGCCGCCGAGGCGGACGCCCTGGTCTACGAGGGGCTGACCGACTGCCAGGCCGCCGTGTGGCGCCTGAAGGCCCAGGGACTGTCGGACCGCAACATCGCCCGTCGCCTCGGCCGGTCCGAGACCGCTGTCTGGAAGCGCAAGCACGCCGGCGCCCGCCGCCTCCGCGCGTCCCTCGCGCTGGCCGGGTGATCGCCGTGGACGACACCAAGCGCCAGGAACTGTCCAAGAAGCTCGGCCAGACGAACCGTGATTCGTCCGGCAACAAGTCCGGGAAGCGGTGACCGCCATGTCGAAGCCCAACACCCGCCAGTTCGACCGCATCATCGAGACCGCCGGGCGCAAGCTCCAGGGCGTCCGCGCCCGTGAGCTGTGGGCCCTGCCCGCCGGGGACCAGGCCAAGGTGGCCGGGTACGTCGGAGTCGCGTTCGCCAAGGCCACCCGCCTGAAGTCCTCCCCGATGGCCGAGCGCGGTATCGACCGCATCTGGGCCAACGCTGAGGCCGCCCTCACGGCCGAGATCGCCGCCGCCGAGAAGGGCAAGGCGGCCGTCCTGGCCGAGCACGCCGCCGCCAAGGTCGCCAAGCGCGCCGAGTCGAAGTGGTGGTGACGATGGCGAGCGAGAAGGCCCTCAACCCCCCGCCCGGCGAGTGCCGCCAGTGCTGGCTTCACGCCTACGACAGCCGCGCCCAGCACGCGCACCTCGGCCCGCGCGAGGACTGCCCGGCCTGCGTGGACCACATGCGCAACGGCCACGGCGACATGATCGTGCCGGGTTCGCGGCGGTGGTTCTGATGCTGACCCCGGCCACCCTCCCCGCGCTCTGCGCCGCCTCCCACTGACCTCCCGTGGTGACGCCACGACGCTACGACGCCACGACGCCGCAGCGTCACTACGGTCCCGAAAGGACTGATCAGCAGTGAAGTTCAAGACCGAGAAGCGTGAGCGCACCGTCCAGCACACCCGCGACGGGATCACCCACGACGTCACCGAGCCCTACGAGATCCGCGTGCCCGTTATGCCGGCCGACTGGGACCAGCGCGCCATCAAGGCCGCCGTGGCTGTCGTCATGGTCCTCACGACCGTGGCCGTCGTCTGGTCCACGTATTCCATCGGCGCGCTCCTGGACGGGGGCATGGGCTACGCCGCCGCCGCCGTGTTCGACGCCGCCTGGATCGTGAACGTCCTCCTGGAGTACCTGGCCCGGTACGACGCCGAGAAGCGCGCGTTCTCCAAGAAGCTCGGCTGGGGCCTCCTGGTCTGCACGATGGGCGCGATCTTCTGGCACGGCCTGATCGTCGGGTCCGTCGCCCTCGGGGTCGTCGGCGCCGCCGTCTCCCTGTTCGCCAAGGTGCTCTGGATGGGGATCATGCGGTTCATCAACCGCGACCTGTCCGAGGCGGACCAGCAGTGGGTGAAGGCGGAGATCAGCCGCTCGAACGCCCAGCTTGCCATCGCAGGTGTCCGCCGCCAGGTCGCCCGTGCGGAGAACCGGGCCGCCCTGGAGCTCCTGGCCGCAGAGCAGACCCGTACCGAGGTCTCCGACTGGATGGCCACGGCCGCCCCGGCCGTCGAGACCGTCGCCCCGGCCGCCGTGTCCGCGCCGACGTCCACGGCATCCGCCCTCACGTCCGCCCCCGAAGGTGACGCCACGACGCTGCGACGCCGTGACGTCACCAACCCCGGAAACCCGCTGTTCCAGGCCCCCACCATCCGCAAGGATGAGGACGGATATCCGGCGGACACCGAGTTCGCACAGGTCAGCGAGCCGGACAACGTGACCGCCATCCGCCCGGACGTCCGCCCCACTCCCGAGCCGCCCGCCGCCGCCCGTGAGGACGACGACCGGGTGCCCGAGCAGACCCCCCGCCGCCCCTCCATCGCGTCCGCCGTCCGCAACGCCGTCGCGGACGGGATGACGGACGCGGAGACGATCGTCCGCTCCCTCGCAGAGCGGTTCGACCGGACCGAGGACCCGAAGTTCGCCGCCACGGTCAAGCGCTACGTCCGCGAGGCCAAGCAGGACCAGGGCGACGACCGGGCCCACGGCCTCTACCTCTGACGGGAGACCAGCCATGACGTTCGTGCAGACCACCCACGGCGCCGACTTCTTCGGCCAGGACACCCACACCGCCAAGGCCGTCCGGGACCTGGCCGGGTACGCCCGCGGCTGTCTCCCCTACGACGTCCGCGAGCCCCTGGCCCGCCTCCTGGAGTCGGCCGGCACCTCGGCCGAGACGACCATCCCGGCCGCCGAGGCCGCGACCCTCGCGGACCACCTGCGGACCGTCGCCAGCCACCGGTTCACCAAGGCCAAGGCCGCCAAGGTCGCCCGCCTCCTGGGCGACTCGGCCGCCCGCGCGGCGGCTGAGGGCGAGCCCTGGACCTGGACCACGACGCCGAACGGCTGATCCGGGACCTGTCCGGTCCAGGCGAGAAAGTCCAGGCCGGACTGTCACACGCCGACCGAAACCGACACCTCTAGCAGATGAGGGGCCCTATTCAGATGGGCCCCCGTGTCAGTCCCACCACGCAAGATCCATCCCATAGGGGATTCGCTCCCGCCCGGCAGGCCCACTCCTGCCAGAGACCACCTGCCGGGCGGGCCGGGTCCCCCGAGTACGAGGGGAACTCGATGCCCAGCATGACGGCCGCCCTCGCGGCTGGCACCAATGCACCGCCGGACCCGGCCACCCAGGAACAGGGCAGCCGGGTCACCGAGCTGTTCGGCCAGGCGTGGAACTGGGCCGCCGACCACATCCCCGGCGGCAACCTGACCATCATCGGAACCGTCATCGTCCTGGCCATGCTCGCGGACGGCCACGGCAAGAAGGGCACCGCCAAGACCGACTGGAAGAAGGCAGACAACGCCGTCGTCGCCTTCTTCCAGGGCCTGTTCAGCCTGGTCAAGAGCCTGTTCGGCGCGGTCGTGACGCTCCTGAAGGCCCTCTGGGCCGTTCTGCGGTTCTACGGCGGCCGGGAGCTCCGGGGCGAGCCCCGCTCGGACGCCACGTTCCTGCGCTCGGGCAGGCTCACGGCCCCCGCCGGGCCCCCGCAGGTCGAGGCCGTGGCCATGGAGTCCATCGCCCTGGCCCCGCCGAAGGTGAGCCTGGTCAAGCCCGTCCGCCGCCAGCCGCGCCCCTGGGCCGTCGCCACGGCGGCCTGGATCGAGACCTACAACGGCACGGGCGCCCGCGCCCTGGACCGCGCTGTCCGTGCCGTCCTGTGGGTCGTCCGCACGGCGGGCCGGGTCTGGCGCTTCCTGAAGGCCGTGTGGGGCGTCCTGCGGGCCGTCTACGGCTTCCTGGCCCCCATCGTGACCACCGTCGCCCGCGTGGTCAGCCTGTGGCACACCTGGCCGTACGCCGCCCGCGGCCTGGCCCGCGTCGCCATGACGGCCGCCCTCCTCGGCCTCCTGGTCCCGGCCTGGCGCACGTGGACCGTCGTCCTCCTGGTCCTGGCCCTCGGAGCCGTCGCCTACGCCGGTCACCGCTTCCAGCCCAAGCCGCCCGGCGACGATGCCGTCTACGGCCCCCGCCTGTGGGTGATCCTCCGTGACGACCTCGGCCTGCCCGAGGAGGAGGCCCGGGAGAACTGGCTCCGCCTGCCCGAGTCGCTCGCAGCCCCGGACGCGCGGATCGCCCTGCGCCTGCCCTGGACCTTCCGGGGCAGCGACGTCGAGCGGGCCCAGGTGACCGACCTCCTCAACTCCCGCCTGCCGGGGGAGTGGGTCGGCCGGTACTCCTTCACCGGCGAGCACTTCACCGCCGTCTACACCCACAAGCCGCCGCCCAAGCCGCCGGCCCCCACGCCCGAGCCCCCGGCCGCCGTGGATATCTGGGACCCCAAGGTTCAGGAGATCCTCGCGTCCCTCGGCCCGGATGACTTCTACTGCGGCCAGGACACTTTCAACCAGCCCATCATCCAGAAGATGAGCGACGAACAGGCCCACTGGGCCCTGTCCGTCGGCTCCGGTGGTGGCAAGTCCGCATTCCTTCAGTTCCTCGCCGTGCAGATGCTGATGAAGCGCGGCATCATCATCGGCCTTGACCCCAAGATGGTCAGCCTGACGCCCCTCATCGGAATTCCGGGTATCCACCTCTACGGCGACCCGCAGGCACCCCAGGACATGCGCGCAACCCTGGAATGGCTCGCGGAAGTTGTCACCGCTCGGAATTACGAGAAGAAGCACAAGATTCGGACGGACTTCCCCCCGCTCTACGTGTTCCTGGAGGAATGCAACCAGCTTGCCGACATCCTGAAGGAGCATTACACCGCCATCAAGGAAAGCGGCGCCCCGGCGGGTGACCCGATCTGGCGTGACGGAGTGGCAACCATTCTCCGTCTGGGCCGTGAGGTCAACGTCCACATCATCGCCGTATTCCAGGACTTCAAGGACACGCAATTCGGTAACGTCTCCCTCGTCCCTCTCTTCCCCTTCAAAATCCTGGGCAGCTACCGGGAACAGCAGTGGAAGCGGATTATGGGCGCCAGCTTCCCCATGCCGCCTATCCAGAAAAAGGCGGGCCGAATGGTCCTCGTGACGGACACCGGAGACGTCACCCGAATTCAGACGCCCTACGTCCCGTGGGACGACACCCTCACCAAGGACGAGAACCAGAAGAAGGCGTACAAGCTCCTGGCGGCCTACTACAACGAGCTGCGCGAGAAGCACGGCTACAGCACCGAGGGCCTCTACTCGGCCCCGCCCGCGCCCTCCCCGGAGGTCGCGCCGGCGCTCCTGCGGGGCCTGTCACGTGACACCGCCCCCGAGGGCCCGAACGGGGCCTCTGAGGGGGGTCTGAGCGACGAAACCGCAGGTCGCGGTGTCACACACCCGGGCAGCGTGACACCCGGCGTGACACCCCAGCGTGACAGGCTGCGGCTCATCCCCGGCCAGGGCGGCGCCGAGGCCCACCAGGACCCCCTGGCGGCCCCCGTGCTCCTCACGATCGCCGAGATCGCCCACGAGCTGACCACCCGCGGCTACGCCATCAAGGCCAACACCATCAGCAAGCACAAGTCCCGCCGGGACAAGGGCGCCGACAACGGATTCCCGGTCGGAATCATCGGTGAAGACGGAAAGGAAAGGTGGACCCTGGACCAGCTCCGGGCCTTCTACGAGGGGCGCGGGATCGAAAGGACCGAGGAAAGCGAGGAAGAGGCACAGCAGGGCGACGCCGTCTGACCTGCACAAACACGATAGGCCCCCTCTCAGGAGGGGGCCTATTTGCATGTCCGGAACCCCTTCTGATACCTTGCTAAACAATTCGATAAGCCGTGAGAAGGGGGTCAGAAATGGCAGACGAAAACCTCTGCGATAACTGCGGGGAAATGTGCGAAGATCCGTACTGCGGGAAATGCCAGCACTGCGGAGGAGAATTGGAAGAAGACCACGTTTGGCCCAATCCGTGCATTAAATGCCGCCTCGAAATGCGACGGAAAGAGGCCCTGGAACCGCCTCCATTCGACCTCTGAGCGCGAAGCGCGAAGAATTC
>NZ_JBIARA010000043.1:0-5552 GCF_042889525.1 Micromonospora sp. NPDC002575
TACAGCCGTGGGTTGGGTGAGGTGGATTGGGTGGGGGTGCATGCCGGTAAGGGGCATCGCACGACGACGATTCCCACCTACCCCTTCGAACGCCGCGAGCTGAGCGCGCCCCGCGTCCACGAGACCGCCGCCGCGCACCGCCGCCGGCCCGAAGCACAGGTTTCCGTACCCACCGCAGGTGACGAGGCCACCGGCCATCCACTGTTCGACCGTCACTACGAGCACTGAGCGAGGGAACGTGACGTACCGGGTTGAGACCTACGAGAAGACCTTCGCGGGGCACGAGCCGTTCATCGCCCAGCACCGCTCCTCCGGCTTCGGCATCCTGCCCGCGTCCGTACAACTGGAGATGGCCCTGCTCGGGGTCGCCCAGCGCCGGGCCTTCGCCCCGCTCGAGCTTGTCGACGTCGCCTTCGTCCGGCCGTTCACCGTCGCCGACGACGAGCGGGTCACCGGCCGGCTCGACGTGACCTTCGCCGAGCGGACCCGCTTCGAGCTGAGCGCGGTCACCTCCGACGGCCGCAAGGCCGTCTCGACCGGCACCGGCGGGCCGCTGCCGGTCGACGCCCGCCCGCCGGCCGCCTGGGAGGTGGCCTGCCCGACGCCGGTCCCGCCCGAGCGGATCTACCGCGGCTGGGCCGATGCCGGCCTGACGTACGGGCCGGACTTCCACACCGTACGCCGGCTCGCCGTCGGCGACGGCACCGCCGAGGCGAGCCTCGCCACGGTGGCCCAGCCGGTGCCCTGGTACTCCCACCCCCTGCTCGTCGACGGCGTCTTCCAGGTGGTCAGCTGCGCCCTGCAGGACCTGGCCGGCGGCGACGCGCCCGGGCCGATGCTGCCCATCGGCGTCGCGCGGTTCGCCCTGTACGCGAACCTGTCCGCCCTCACCACCGGGGTGACCGTCCGGGTGCGCCGCACCGCCGTGCACGACGCCTGGTCCGTCGCGGACGCCGTGCTGTTGGACCCCGCCGGCCAGGTCGTCGCCGAGCTGACCGGGGTACGCATGCGCCGGCTGCCGGCGCAGCGGTCCACCCCGGCGCCCGGGCTGCTCACCCGCATCGAGTGGACCGCCGCCGACGCCCCCGCGCCCCGCCGGCCGGCGACCGGCACCTGGGTGGTCCTGCACAACGGCGGCTCCGACGCCACGGGCGCGGCCACGGTGCGGGCGCTGCGCGCCGACGGGGCCCGGGTCGTCGAGGTGCTGCCCGAGGGGCCGGACCCGGCGACCGGCGCCGACCGGCGGGTCATGGCCCAGCCCGACGAGGCCGCGTTCCAGCGGCTCTGGGAGGAGATCGGCGCGCCCGTGGCGGGCGTCGTGCACCTGTGGAGCACCGGGCCCACCCGACCGGACCAGGCCGAGCTGAGCGTCGGCCTGTACGCCTGCCTCGCCGCCCTCAAGACCCTCGGCCAGCGGCAGCGTTCGGGCCACTTCCTCGTGGCCACCGAGCGGGCCCAGCCGGTGGCCACCGGCGACGTCCCCGAGCCGGCGCGGGCCGCCCTGTGGGGACTGGTCCGGACCGCCGCCATCGAGTATCCGGGGCTGCGGCCCCGCCTCGTCGACCTCGACCCCGCCTCGGCCGACGCGCTCGGGGCCGAGGCGGGCGGCGGCGGGCCGGTCGAGGTCGGCTACCGCGACGGCGCGCGGCACGTGCCGGTCCGCGTTCCGCTGCGCGCGTTCGACGGCGGCCGGCCGCCGGTGCGGCGCGACGGCCGGTACCTGATCCTCGGTGGGCACGGCGGCCTGGGCCTCGCGGTCGCCCGCCGGCTCGCCGGCGACGGGGCCGGGCTGGTCGCGCTGGTCAGCCGCTCCGGCGGGACGGGAGCCGACGCCGACGCTCTCGCCGGGATCGAGTCGTACGGCTGCCGCATCGCCTCGTTCGCCGCCGACGTCGCCGCGCCCGGCGCGCTGACCGGCGTGGTGGAGGAGATCCGGCACCGCTTCGGCGACCTGCACGGCGTGGTGCACGCCGCCGGCGCCCTCCGCGACGGCCTGCTGCGCGGCACCACCGCCGAGGACGTGGCGCAGGTGCTGCGCCCCAAGGTCGACGGTCTGCACGAGCTGACCGCCGCCGTCGCCGGGACGGACCTGGACTTCGCCGTGCTGTTCGCCTCGGTCTCCGGGACGTTCGGCAACCTCGGCCAGGGCGGGTACGCCGCCGCCAACGCCTACCTCGACGCGTACGCCCACGCGCGCGGCGCCCCCTGGACGAGCGTCGACTGGGGACTGTGGGGCGAGGTGGGCATGGGAAAGGGCGTCGCCGAGCAGCTCCGCCGACGCGGCGTCCGGCCCCTGGGCACCGTCGAGGCGCTCGACGCCCTGATGACCGTGCTGCGCGACGACGTCCGGCAGGTCGTCATCGCCCACCCCGACGCCCCGGCCGGCACCCCCGCCGCGGCGGCGACCGGCACGAAGCCGGCCACGACGGCCACGCCCACGACACCGGCCGCGCCGGCCCCCGCGCCCGCCGCCACGGCGACCGGACCGTCCCCGGCGGGCGGCGTCGACGCCGGACGCACCGAGGACGGGCTCGCCGAGTTCCTCGCCGAACGGCTCGGCGTCGACGGCTTCGACCGGACGGCGCCGCTGACCGACTACGGCATCAACTCGATCATGAGCGTCGAGCTGGCCGAGGAGCTGTCCCGCCGCTGGCAGGTCACCCTCCCGGCGACCCTCTTCCTCGAGTACGGCGACTTCGCCGAGCTGGCCGCCGCGCTCGCCACCCGCTACTCGGCCGGACCCCCCGCCGCCCCCGAGCCGCCGCCGGCCGCCGTCGCCCCGGCCACCCCCGCGCCCGCGCTGGCCATCCCTGCCTCCGACCCGGAACCCGCGCCCGCGCCGGTGTCCGCACCCGAGCCGGCCGCCCGGCCGGCTCCGCGCGGCGGCGACATCGCGGTGGTGGCTGTCTCCGGCGACCTGCCCGGCGCCCGCGACCTGACCGACCTGTGGCCGATGCTCCGCTCCGGCGCCGACGCCTTCACCGAGATCCCGGCCCACCGGTGGAACATCGACGAGCACTTCCAGCGGCGCGGCCCCGACATGACCGGCACCTACTGCCGCACCGGCGCGTTCGTCACCGCGATCGACCGCCTCGACCCGAGGTTCTTCGGCATCGCCGTGCGCGAGGCGCAGGAGATGGACCCGCAGCAGAAGCTGCTGCTGGAGCACGCCTGGTCCGTCGTCGACGACAGCGGCTGCGCCGGACGGCGGGACGTCGGCGTCTTCGTCGGCGCCACCTACACCCACCACCGCGACGCCAACGGCCTCGACGCCGTCGGGCCGCACACCGCCCTCGGCTCGATGAACGCCGTCCTGGCCAACCGGATCTCCTACGCGCTGGACCTGACCGGCCCCTCGCAGACCGTCGACACGCTCTGCTCGTCCTCCCTGGTCGCCCTGCACCAGGCGGTGGTGAGCCTGCGCACCGGGCAGTGCGGGGCGGCCATCGTCGCCGCCTGCCACGTCGGGCTGACCCCCTGGTACTACCGCAGCCTCAGCCAGCTCGGCGCGCTGTCGCCCACCCGCCCCCGGCCGTTCGACGACCGGGCCGACGGGTTCGTGCCCGGCGAGGGCGCGGTGGCGGTCATGCTCAAGCGGCTCGACGACGCCGAACGCGACGGCGACCGGATCCACGCGGTGATCCGGGGCGCGGCGGTCAACCACGGCGGCCGGGGCAGCGCCCTGCCGGTGCCGCGCAGCGAGGCGCAGGTGGCGGTGATCCGGGCCGCCCTGGCCGACGCCGGCCTCACCCCGGCCGACATCTCCCTGGTCGAGACCCACGGCACCGCGACCCGGCTGGGTGACCCCATCGAGATCGCCGCCCTGGCCGAGGTCTTCGACGGCGACCGGCCCGAGCCGGTGCACGTCGGCTCGGTCAAGGCCAACATCGGCCACCTGGAGCCGGCCAGCGGCCTGGCCGGCCTGGTGAAGGTCCTGCTCTGCCTGCGGCACGGCGAGATCCCGCCCCTGGCCGGGTTCGAGACGCTCGGCACGCACATCGCGTTGCCCGCCGGGCGGCTGGCCATCCCGACCGAGCCCCTGCCGTGGCGGTCCGCCGGTCCCCGCCGGGCCGGCATCAGCGCCTTCGGCATGGGCGGCACCAACGCCCACGTCGTCGTCGAGGAGTACGTCCCGCACCCCACCGGCGCCGCCGCCCGCACCGACGCGCCCGCCCGCGAGCACCTGCTCGTCCTGTCGGCGCACACCCCGGAGCTGCTCGCCCGGCGGATCGCGGACGTGGAGCGGCTGATCGGGCGGGACCGGTCGGTCGACGCCGGGGCGCTGTGCCTCTCCGCCTCGGTCGGGCGCAGCCACCTGCCGTACCGGATCGCCGTGCTCGGCGCGACGGCCGACGAGCTGGGCGCGGGTCTGCGCCAGGCCCTGCGCGCCGGTCCGGACCCGTCGGCGACGGTCCTGCGCGGCGCGACCGTCCTGGCCGGCGACCCGGTGCCCTGCGGTCCCGACCTTGCCGGCCGGCTCGCCGCGTACGTGCCGCTGAGCGCCGAGCGGATCGCCGCCGAGCTGCGCACGCCCGACGGCTCGCTGCTCGCCGCGCTGGCCCACCTGTACGTCGCCGGGCGCGACGTCGACTGGCGGCGGCTCCACGCCGGCAGCGGGCTGCGCCGGGTGCCGCTGCCGCCTTACCCCTTCCGCGACCTCGCCGACCCCGCCCAACCGGGCCCCGGCGGCCCGCCCCGCGCGCCCCGCGCCGACGCGCCCGACGCCCGCGTCCTGGACCGGCTGCTCGGCGCGCACCGCGTCTTCGGCGAGGAGACGCTGCCGGCCGCGTTCCTCGTCGCCAGCGGCTTCGCCCGCGCCGCCGTCCTGCACCGGCTCGCGTTCACCGCGCGGGGCACCGGCCGGCACCCGCTCACCAGCGACCCCTCCGGCGACACGACGACCTTCCGCTACGGCGGGCAGCCCGTCGGCCACCTCACCGTGGGCGCGGCCCGGCCCGCCGAGGCGGCCCCCGAGCCGGTGGCGTTGGACGCCCTGCGCGCCGGCTACCCCCGCACGCTCGACCCCGCCGGCCTGTACGCGTGGTTCGCCGCCAAGCAGGTCGACTTCGGCGCCCCACTGCGCGTCATCGGCCACGTCGCGTACGGCGCCACCGGCGTGCTCACCCAGGTCGACCTCGCCGACGCGGACCCGGGCGTGCGGGCGGTGGCCGCACTCGACGCGGCGTTGCAGACCATGGCGGTGCTGACCCTGGCCGACCCGGCCGCCTCCACGCTGACCTACCTGCCGGTTGCGATCGGCCGGGCGGTGCGCTGGGGCGACCCGGCCGGCACCCGCCACGTCCACCTGCGCCTCGCCGGGCAGGACGCCGACGGCAGCCGGCGGGCCAGCGCCACCCTCCTGGACGCCGACGGCCGGGCCCTGGTCCTCCTCGACGACGTGGTGTACCGGCCCGTCGCGGCGGGGGGGGGCGGGCCCCCCCCCCCCGGCCCCCCCCCCCCCCCCCCCCCCCCCCCCCCCGCGGCGCCCCCGGGGGGGGGGGGGGGGGGTGGGTCGCTGGTTCGGGGCCGCGCGATCGGAAGCGAGGGATCGC
>NZ_JBIARA010000043.1:5561-14158 GCF_042889525.1 Micromonospora sp. NPDC002575
CGGGGGGGGGGGGGGGCCGCGGGGGGGGGGGGGGGGGGCGCCGGGGGGGGGGGGGCCCCCCCCCCCCGGCCGCCGCTCTCGCGACCGACCGGGGGCCGGAGGTCCCGCCCGGCAGCCCCGCCGCCGGCCAGCAAGCGACCGGCTCCGCCCCGCCGCCGTCCCGCCCCCACGGCGGCCCCCGGGTGACGGAGGAGACCGTGGTCGACCTGGTCCGCGTGGTGCTGCGGGACCCGCAGGTCAGCGCGACGAGCCCGCTCGCCGCCGCCGGCATCGACTCCATGCTGGCCACCATGGTCGCCGCCGAGGTGCAGGACCGGCTCGGGGCGACGCTGAGCCCGGTCGACGTGCTCCAGGCGCGCGACTGCCGGGCCCTCACCGCCGTGGTGGCGTCCCTCCTGCCCGACGAGCCCGCCCCGCCGGCCACCCCTGACGCTCCGGCCGCCCCCGACGCCGCCCTCACCGGGTCGGACGCGGCGACCGGCGGCGACGCCCACGACATGGCGATCGTCGGCATCGCCTGCGCGCTGCCCGGCGCCACGGACCCCGAGGGGTTCTGGTCCCTGCTGGCGGGCGGGGGCAGCGGCGTCGGCCCGGCGCCCGCCTTCCGCTGGCCCGCCGACGGCGACACCGACGGCACTCCGGTGGGCGGCTTCCTCGCGCAGATCGACGAGTTCGACGCCCGGTTCTTCGACTTCTTCGCCAAGCAGGCGGAGGTGCTCGACCCGCAGGTCCGCTGGCTGCTGCGCACCGCGTGGGAGGCGCTGGAGTCCGCCGGGACCGCCCCGCTGTCCACGCCCGCCTCGACCGGCGTCTTCGTCGGCGCCAGCTACCAGCACTACAAGGACTACAACATCCCGCCGGAGCTGGACGCCGCCGCCGGCCTCGGCAACCACAACGCCTTCCTCGCCAACCGGGTGAGTTACTTTCTGGATCTGTCGGGTCCGAGCATGACGATCGACACGTTGTGTTCGTCGTCGTTGGTGGCGTTGCACACGGCGGTGCGCAGCATCCGCAGCGGCGAGTGCGACCAGGCCATCGTCGCCGGCGTACGCCTCGCGATGTCGCCCCTGCACTACACGGCGATGCGGAACCTGCGGGCCCTGTCCCCGACGGGTGCGTCGCGGGCGTTCGACGCGTCGGCGGACGGGTTCGTGCCGGGTGAGGGTGTGGTCACGGTGGTGATCAAGCCCTTGGCGGACGCGGTGCGCGACGGGGACCGGATCCGTGGGGTGATCCGGGGAACGGCGGTGAACCACGGTGGCCGCACGAGCGGGTTGACGGTGCCGAGCAGCGCCGCCCAGCGGGAGGTGATCGTCGCGGCGTTGCGGGATGCGGGGGTCGGTCCGGATGGGATCGGTCTGGTGGAGGCGCATGGGACGGGCACGTCGTTGGGTGATCCGATCGAGGTGGAGGGTTTGACGCGGGCGTGGCGGGAGTTCACGTCGCGGACGCAGTTCTGTGCGATTGGTTCGGTGAAGTCGAACATTGGTCATCTGGAGCCGGCGGCTGGTTTGGCCGGTGTGGTGAAGGTGTTGCTCGCGTTTGAGCGGGAGCAGATCCCGCCGACGCTGCACGTGCAGCGGCCGAACGACCACATCCGGTTTGAGGAGTCGCCGTTCTTCGTGGCGGACCAGGCCCTCCCGTGGCCCCGGACAGCGGGTGTGCCGCGGCGGGGCGCGGTGTCGGCGTTCGGGATGGGCGGGGTCAACGCCCACGTGATCCTGGAGGAGCCGCCCGTCGCCGCCCCGCGCGAGCCGGTGCCGCCACGATCGCACCTGGTCCGGGTCTCCGCCGCCAGCGAGGACGCGGTGCGCCGGCTCGCCGCCGCGTACGCCGAGGTGTTCGCCGCCTGCGACGACGACCGGCGGACCGCCGACCTCTGCCACACCGCGAACGTCGGCCGCTCCCCCCTCGACTACCAGAGCGCCGTCGCCGGCCCCACCGGCCCGGCCCTCGCCGAGCAGCTCCGGGCCGTCGCCGACGGCCGGCTCCCGGTGGCCCGCGTCGACGGCGCCCTGGCCGCCGACGCGCCGCCGGCCGCCCCGGACGGTCCGCCGGACGCCTGGCACGAGGCGCTGGCCGACCTGGCCCGGCGCGGCCACCCGGGCATCGACTGGGCGGCGCTGTCCGTGCCGGGTTCCCGGATCGTCGCGCTGCCCACCTACCCGTTCGCCCGGGGCCGCTACTGGCACACCCGCAGCGCCCCGACGGCCGCGGCACCGACGGTCGACCCGCAGCCCTCCGGCCCCGCCGCCACCGCCGCGGACGTGCCCGAGGCGCTGTGCACGCGGTGGCGGGCCACCGCGCCCCCCACCGGCGCGTCGGCGTACGGGGTCACCGTCCGGGTGGTCGCCGCCGACCGGGCCACCGAGGGCGTCGTCTCCGCCGCGCTGTCCGCCCAGGGCGCCGACATCGCCGCCCCGGGTGCACCCGCCCGCGCCCTCGTCGTGGTCGCCGCCGCGCCCGGGCCCACCGACGCCGAACCGGACCTGCGCGCCTTCTGGGAGCAGCTCCGCGAGGTCATGGCGGCCCTCCCGCCGCAGGCGAAGGTGGTCTGGGTCGAGCACCGTTCGGCCCCGGTCGACGCGGCCGAACGGGCCCTGCTGGACCCGGAGGCCGCCGCGCGGGCGTTCACCGTCCGGGCCGCCGCCGCCGAGCACCGGTTCGCCGTCGCCGCCCTCGACCTCGACGCGGGCGACCCGGCCGAGACCCGCGCCCGGCAGATCGCCGCCGAGTTCGCCGCGCTGCGCCCCGGCGTCAACACCGCCGTCGCCTACCGGCGGGGAATCCGGTACGCCCCGGAGCAGGTCCCGGCCCGGCCCGGCCCGACGACCCCGCTGGACGGCGACGGGTACCACCTCGTCACCGGCGGCCTCGGCGCGATCGGCCGGCGGATCGTCGCGCACCTGGTGCGCGGCGGCGCGCGGCACGTCGGCATCGTCGGCCGGTCGGCGGCCGATGCCACCGCCGAGGCGTTCCTGGCGCAGGTGCGGCTGCACGCCGAGGTCGACTACCTCCGGTGCGACGTCGCCGACGCCGCCGCCCTCACCGACGCCGCCGCGTCCTTCGGCCGCCGCTGGGGCCGGCTGCTCGGCGTGGTGCACTGCTCCGGCGGGGTCAACCCGTTCGGGTCGCTGCGCCGCCGGCCCTGGTCGGAGGCGGCCCGGGTGACCGCGCCGAAGGTCGCCGGCTCCCGCAACGTGGTGCGGCTGGCCCGCTCTCAGGGCGCGGGCTACGTCGCCCTGGTCTCCTCGATCGCGGGCGTGTTGCCGCACGCCGGCCGGGGGCTGGTGGACTACGCCCTGGCCAACGCATACCAGCTGGCGCTAGCCGAGCAGTCCGGCGACGACGGGACGATGGTGACCGCGCACGCCTGGCCGAACTGGATCGGCATCGGCATGGAGGCCGACGAGTCCGTCGCCGCCGGACACTCGATCACCCTCGACCAGGCCCTGGCCGGCTTCACCGCGCACCTGCGCACGGGCGGGGGAATCGTGTTCCCCGGCACCGCCGCGCCCGACACCACGCCGCCGCCCGCGCCGACTACCGCCCCGGCCGCGTCGCCCGCGCCGCCGACCGCCCCGGCCGCACCGGCGTCGGCCGAACCGGCCCCGGCGGCGCCGCCCGCGCGACCCGCCGTGGAACCCGCGCCCGCGTCGGCCGCCGCACCCGGTTTCTCGTACACGCTGGTGCGCGACGCCTTCGTCGACGTGCTCGGCGAGGACCCGGGCGACTGCCCCCTGCCGGACCTCGGCCTGGACTCGCTGGTCATCGTCGACCTGACCAACGCCATCGAACGGCTCGGCGGAATCACCGTCGACCCGTCCCTGGTGATGCGGGCCCGCACCATGGCCGACCTCGCGGCCCGGCTGCCCGGCCCCTCCGGCGCGCCGCCCGCGGCACCGCAGGAGCCGGCCGGGCCCGGGACGTCCGACGCGCCCCTGCCGACGCCCGACGCGGGCGGGCAACCCCCCGCGCCGGCCCCGGACCTCGGCGCGCTGCTGCGGCCCCTACTCGTCCACGGCCAGCAGCAGGGCCACTGACATGCCCACCGAGCAGGACGGAAGGAACGACGCGACCATGACGGACAGTCGGATCGCGGTGATCGGCATGGCCGTACGGCTTCCCGGCGCCGAGGACGTGACCGACCTGCGGTGGATGCTGACCCACGACTCGGTCGAGGTCGACGAGGTACCGCCCAGCCGCTGGGCCCGCGACCTCTACCTCGGCGACGGCGACCACCAGGGCGCCCACCACCGGGGAGCGTTCCTCCAGGACCCGTTCTCCTTCGACCACGAGGCGTTCGGGCTCACCGCCGCCGACGCCGTCCTGCTCGACCCGCAGCAGCGGGTCATGCTGGAGGTCGGGGCCCGCGCCCTGGAGGACGCCGGATACCTGGCCGCCCGGCGGCGGCTCGACGCGGGCGTCTTCGTCGGCGCGCGGATGAACTCCTACGGCTTCGACCACGGCCGCGGCGTCGCCCCGGCGTCGGGCCCGCCGGTCCCGGCGGCCCTGTGGGGGCGCTCGCAGAACTTCGTCGCCGCCTGGCTGTCCGACCGGCTCGACCTCGCCGGCCCCAGTCTGGTCGTCGACACCGCCTGCTCGTCGTCGCTGACGGCGGTCTGGCTGGCCTGCCAGAGCCTCGCCGCCGGCAGCTGCGAGATCGCCGTGGTCGGCGCGGTGGACCTGCTGGTCGACCCGCTGACGTTCGTGCTGCTGTCCCGCACCGGCGCGCTCTCCCCGGACGGGCTCTGCCAGACCTTCGACGAGAAGGCCAACGGGTACGTCCCGGGGGAGGGCGCGGTAGCCCTGGTGCTCAAGCCGATGGCGGCGGCCGTGGCCGACGGTGACGTGATCCTCGGGGCGATCACCAGCGCCGGCGTCAACAACGACGGCCGCACCATGGGGGTGACCACCCCCAACCTGGAGGCCCAGGTCGAGCTGCTCACCCGCGTGTACGACCGGGTCGATCCCGCGACCGTCCAGTACGTGGAGACCCACGGCACCGGCACCGCCATCGGCGACCCGATCGAGGTGCGGGCGCTGACCGAGGTGTTCGGCCGGCACGGCGTCGCCCGGGGCAGCGTCGCACTGGGCTCCCTGAAGCGGCGCATCGGGCACCTGCACTCGGCGTCCGGCCTGGCCGGGCTCGCCAAGATCGTTCTCTGCCTGCGGGACGGAACGGTGCCCGGCGTGCCGGTGCCCGCCGTCAATCCGCGCCTGCGGCTGGACGCCAGCCCCTTCCACCTGCCGCCGCGTGCCGAGCCCTGGCCGGCGGCCCCGATCCGGCGGGCCGCGGTGAGCGGCTTCGGCTTCGGCGGCACCAACGCGCACGTCGTCGCCGAGGCGGCCGGCGCGCCCGCCGCCCCGGTCGGTGGCGGGCGTGCCGCCGAGGTGCTGCCCCTGTCCGCCGACAGCCCGGACGGCCTGCGCGAGCTGGCCGCGCAGTGGCTGGAGTTCCTCCCGTCGGCCGCCGACGACCTCCCCGACGTGCTGGCCACCGCCCGGCTCGGGCGGCCCCACCGCGCCGTGCGGTGCGCCGTCGCCGGCACCGACGCCGCCAGCCTCGCCGCCGCCCTGCGGGCCCGCCTGCTGGCCGCCGACGCCCCGCTCGGCGAGACCCCCCGGCGGCGGCCCGCCGTCACCGTACGACCGGCTGCCGCGCCGGCCCCGCCGGCCTGGCTGCTCGCGCTCGGCGGGGCCGTGCCGGCGGTACGGGAGATCGTCGGCAGGTTCGAGACCGCCGTCGGCAGCCCCGTGACGACGTTCTCCGGCCCGCTGCTGCGGATCTGCGCCGGGGTCGTGCTGGCCGTGGCGCTGCGCGACACGGGCGTACCCGAGCAGGCGGTGGACCTGCCGCCCGGCTGGGCGCCGATCGCCGACTTCGCGCACGGGCGTACCACGCTGGAGCAGGCGCTGAGCGCGGTCCTGGCCGGCGGGGCCACGACCGCCGACGACCTGGCCGCCGACGACCCGGCCGCCGGCACCGGCGACCCCGACGCCGGCCCGGAGCTGTGCGCCCGCCTCGCCGACGCCACCGACGAGCGCCACGTCGCCGCGCTGCTCGCCGCGGTCGCGGCGGAGCTGTACGAGGCCGGCGCGGACCTCGACTGGGCCGCGTTCCAGGGGCCGGCCGGGTGGCGCAAGCGGCTGCTGCCCGCCGCGCAGGCGCGCGGGCCCGCGCTGGACCTGCGGGAGCCCCTGCGTTCCGCCGAGCCCGGCGGCCCGACCACCCTGGACGCCGACGAGGGCACCGCCGGATACGCCTTCTCCCGGGTGTTCGGGGCGGGCGAGACGCCCATCGCCCAGCACTCCGTGTACCGGCGGATCATGCTGCCCGGCGTCGCTTGGTTCGACTTCCTGCGCCAGGGCGCGCAGCTTCGCGGCGACGCGTTCCACGGGGTGCGGGACGTGCTGTTCCACCGGCCGCTGATCCCCACCGGCGCGCACCGCGTGGTGTGCCGGGTCGACGGGCAGGGCCGGTTCACGGTCGCCGACGCCGACGGCACGCCCTTCGTCACCGGCCGGTACGCCCCGCAGCCCGGCCCGGCCCCGGCCGCCGAGGCGCTGCCGGAGCTGCTCGCCTCGTGCTCGCGGCTGCACGCCGGCTCCACGGTGTACCGGTGGCTGCGCCGCATCGGCTACCACCACGGCCGGTACTACCGCAACATCTCCTGGGTGGCCGGCCTCGCGGGCGGGGGCACGCTCGCCCGGATCGAGGGCGGTCGGCAGCGCGGGCTCAACCCGCCGGACGTCCAGCTCTTCCCGGGCCTGCTGGACAGCGTCACCATCGCCGCCATCGACCCGGACAACCCCGTCTTCGGCACCGAGCACGCGTCCGCGTTCATCCCGCTGTCGGTGGACCGGGTGAGCGTGCACGGCCAGCTCGACACCGCCGCCTACGTCCGCACCGAGGTGTCCTTCTGGAACGAGGAGGCGTGCCGGGTCACCCAGGTCGTCCTCGACGCGCGGGGCGTGCCCCTGCTGACCTTCGGCGACATCTCGTCGAAGCGGGTGCCCGTGCTCGCGTTCAGCGACCAGCCGCCGGCCCCCGCCGCGCCCCGCCCGGCCCCGGCGGCCGTCGCGACGGCCCGGCCTCCGGTGCCACCGGCCCCGGCCGTCCCGGCCGCCCAGCCCACCCCGGCCGTCCCGGCCGCCCAGCCCACCCCGGCCGAGGCCGCGCCGCCCGCCGCGGCCCCGGCCGCCGCCCCGGCACCGTCCCCGGTGCCGCAGGCCGCGGCGCTTCCCGGCGGCGTCGCCTCGGCGTCGCCCGTCGCGCGGGCGCTCGCCTGGTTCCTGGCCCTGTCCGGCACGGACGCCGAGCACGCCGACACCGAGTTCCTCTCCGCCGGCTTCGACTCCGTCGGCCTGGTCGGGCTGAGCGACCGGCTGTCCCGGGAACATGGCCTCTCGCTCTACCCGACCGTCTTCTTCGAGTATCCGACGCCCCGCAGCTTCGCCCAGCACCTCGTCGACGAGGCCCCCGACTTCGTCGCTTCGCTGGCGGCACCGCCGGCCGTGCCGGTGGGACCGGCGGTCGCCGCCGATCCGATCCCGGACCCGCCCGTCGCCCCGCCCCCGGCCGCCGCGACCGCCGGGCCACCGCCGGTCACCGCCCCGCTGCCGACCGTCACGGCCCCGCCGCCGGCCGTCGACGACGCGCGGGCCGCCGAGCGTACGGACACCGGGCGCGACATCGCCGTCGTCGGCGCCGCGATCCGGGTGCCCACCGCCGACGACCTCGACGGCTACTGGGCCCTGCTGGCCGAGGGGCGCGACACCGTCCGTGCCCTGCCCGAGGGCCGCTGGCAGCGCGCCGAGGAGGGCCCGGTCCCACAGGCGTCCTTCCTGGACCGGGTCGACGAGTTCGACCCCGTGCCGTTCCGGATCTCCGCCCGGGAGGCCCCGCTGATCGACCCGCAGGCCCGCATCGTGTACGAGACCATCTGGGAGGCCCTGGAGGACGCCGGACGGATGGGGCAGGGCGACCGGGAGAACCGGATCGGCCTGTGGATCGCCTACAGCCACGACCACTACCACGAGGAGCGGTCCCGGCACGGGGTGCCCGACGGCCGTGGCCTCGGCCTGGAGGCGATGATCCCGAACCGGCTGTCGTACCTGATGGACTGGCACGGGCCGAGCGTCGTGGTCAACACGCTGTGCTCGTCGTCGCTGGTGGCCCTGCACACGGCCCTCCAGCACCTGCGCGCCGGCGACATCGACACGGCGGTCATCGGCGGAGTGCACGCCGCGATCAGCCCCGAGTACTTCCGTTCCATGCAGGACCTGCGGGCCCTGTCGCCCACCTTCCGGTGCCGCGCGTTCGACGTCGACGCCGACGGCTTCGTGCCCGGCGAGGGCGCGGTCGCGGTCGTGCTGCGCCGCCGCGCCGACGCCGAACGGGACGCCGACCGGATCCGGGGCCTGATCAAGGGCGCGGCGGTCAACCACGGCGGCCGGACCACCCGCTACTCCGCCCCGAGCCCCGCCGGGCAACGCGACGTGATCGTGGCGGCGTTGCGGGATGCGGGGGTCGGTCCGGACGGGATCGGTCTGGTGGAGGCGCATGGGACGGGCACGTCGTTGGGTGATCCGAT
>NZ_JBIARA010000044.1:0-8855 GCF_042889525.1 Micromonospora sp. NPDC002575
CCGGACTCCACCCCCACCAACCCACACCCACCCCACACACCACCCCCCACCTCCCCACCTACCCCTTCCAACACCACCACTACTGGCTACACCCGACACCCGACAGCGCCGGCTTCGGCCGCGCGGCCACCGGGCATCCGTTGCTCGGCGGCGCTCTCGACCTTCCCGGCAACGACGCCACGCTGCTGACCGGGCAGATCTCGGTGAACGCCCAGCCGTGGCTGGCCGACCACGCCGTCCTCGGCGCCGTCCTGCTGCCCGCCACGGGCCTGCTCGACATGGCCCTGCGCGCGGGGGCGGAGGTGGGCTGCGCCCGGGCCGAGGACCTGGTCCTGGACCAGCCGCTCCTGCTGCCCACGAACCGCGCCATCGACGTGCAGATCCAGGTGAACGCGCCCGACGACACCGACCGACGGGCCTTCACGATCCACTCGCGGCACGACGGGGAGTGGGTCCGCAACGCGACCGGCCTGCTGTCGCCGGAGGCCGCGGCCGTACCCGCTCCGCTGACGGTGCCGGCCACGGCTGTCGCGCTGCCCGTCACGGACCTGTATCGGCGGCTCGCCGAGCAGGGATACGACTATGGCTCGGCCTTCCAGGGGCTGCGGGGCGCGTGGCGCGACGGCGACGCGCTGTACGCGGAGGTGGAACTGACCGACGGACTCCACGAGACCGGCTTCGGCATCCATCCCGCGCTGCTCGACGCCGCGCTGCACGTACGCCTCCTCGCCGGGCTGGACGAGGACCCTGCCGGCGAACCGGGCGGCCTGGCGCTGCCGTTCTCCTGGTCCGGCATCAGCCTGCACGCCTCGGGTCCGCGGACGCTCCGCGCCCGCGTGACACCCGTGGACGACTCGACGATCGCCCTGGCCGTAGCCGACCTCGAAGGCCGACCGGTTCTCACCGTCGACGCGATGGCCACCCGGCCGGTCGACGCCGGGAGGCTGACGGGGCGCGGTACCGCGATGCTGTCCGTGCACTGGACCGAGCAGCCCCGCGCCGAGGTGGACGCCGCCGCAGCACCCGCGGTCGTGCTCGGCGAGGCGGGGGACCTCGCCTCGACGCTGTCGCTGCCGGCTGCTGCGGGGATCGACGAGTTGGCGCGCACGCTGGCCACCGGCGCCGAGGTTCCGGCGTGGGCGGTGGTGAGCCTCGGCGCCGACGACGCCGATCCGGTGACGTCGGCCCACACGTTGGTCGAGCGTGCCCGCGTACTGGTGCGGGGGTGGCTCGAACGGGACCCGCTGGCCGACACGCGCCTGATCTTCCTGACCCGGGGCGCCGTCTCCACCGGGCCCGACGATCCGGTCACCGACCTGCCCGCCGCCGCCGTCTGGGGCTTCGTGCGCTCCGCGCAGACCGAGCATCCCGATCGCTTCGTGCTGCTCGACCACGACGGCACCCGCCTCGCCAGGGAGGACCTCGACGCCGCCGCCACCGGCGAGCCGCAGGTAGCCGTCCGGGACGGTCACCGGCTGACGCCCCGGCTCGCGCCCGACGCGTCCACCGGCTCCGACGTCTCGCTCGATCCGGACGGGACCGTCCTGATCACGGGGGGCACCGGGACCCTCGGCGCCCACGTCGCCCGCCGGTTGATCACCCACCACGGCGCGCGCCGTCTGCTGCTGGTCAGCCGCCGTGGTCTCGACGCCCCCGGCGCGGAACAGCTACGCCACGAGTTGACCGGTCTCGGGGCCGAGGTCGGAATCGCGGCCTGCGACGTCACCGACCGCGACGGTCTCGTCGCCACCCTGGCGGCCGTTCCCGCCGATCATCCGCTCACGGCCGTGGTACACACCGCCGGCGTGCTCGCGGACGCCACCGTGACCCAGCTGACCGAAGGGCAGCTCGGCACCGTGCTGGCCGCCAAGGTCGACGCCGCCTGGCACCTGCACGAGCTGACCACCGGCCTGGACCTAGCCGCGTTCGTGCTGTTCTCCTCGGCGGCGGCGACGGTCGGCTCCCCGGGACAGGCCAACTACGCCGCCGCGAACAGCTTCCTCGACGCTCTGGCCCACCACCGGCGTTCGCGCGGCCTTCCCGCCGCCAGCCTCGGATGGGGATTGTGGAGCGACGCCAGCGAGCTCACCAGCGGCCTCGCCGCGGCGGACCTCGACCGGCTCCACACCAGCGGCTTCCAGCCGATGTCCACGCAGGAGGCCCTGGCCCTCTTCGACGCCACCCTGTCCGGCGCCGGTCACGCCCACCTCGTCGTCGCTCCGGTGGACCGGGCGGCACTGCGCCGGCGCGCCGTGCAGGGCGATCTGCCGCCCCTGTTCCGCGAACTCGTGCCGTGGACGCCGCCCCGGGCGGCCACCGACGGCGCGTACGACTGGCGGAGCCGGTTCGCCGCGGCCCCGGCGAACGAACGCGACACCCTGCTGCTCGACCTGGTCCGCACCCACGCGGCGGCGGCGTTGCGGCACGAGGCGCCCGAGGAGATCGACCCGGACGGCGCGCTCAAGGACCTCGGGTTCGACTCGCTGATCGCCGTCGAGTTCCGCAACCGCCTCAGCGCGACCGTCGGTCTTCGCCTGCCGGCGACGCTGGCGTTCAACTATCCCAACCTCCGCGCGCTCACGGGCTATCTCGGTGAACGCATGTCGGAGAGCGAGCCGGACCGGGCCGAGCCGCAGGAACCGGCGGACGCCACCGTGCACGACGAGCTCGACCGGATCGAGAAGGCGCTGCGCACGTCGCCCGAGGATGCCCGAGAGGAGATCACCGCCCGGTTGCGCCGGCTGCTCACCGCGCACGGCGGCGCGGGCCCGCAGAACGGCTCCGCGGCCACCGAGATCGCCTCGGCCACCGACGACGAGATCTTCGACCTGATCGACAACCAGCTGGGCACGGCCTGACATGGGATCGGATGCGATGAACATCGAAGAGAAGCTGCGGGAGTACCTCAAGCGGGTGACCGCAGACCTCCAGACGACGCGGGCCCGCCTGCGGGAGCTGGAGTCCCGGGGCAGCGAGCCGGTGGTGATCGTGGGAATGGGCTGCCGCTACCCCGGCGGCATCCGCTCCCCCCACGACCTGTGGCAACTCGTCCTCGACGGCACCGACGCCATCGGCGACTTCCCCACCGACCGCGGCTGGAACCTCGACACCCTCTACCACCCCGACCCCGACCACCCCGGCACCAGCTACACCCGCCACGGCGGCTTCCTCTACGACGCCGCCCACTTCGACCGCGACTTCTTCGGCATGAGCCCCCGCGAAGCCCTCGCCACCGACCCCCAACAACGCCTCCTGCTCGAAACCGCCTGGGAAACACTCGAAAACGCCGGCATCGACCCCACCACCCTGCGCGGCACCCACACCGGCGTCTTCACCGGCGTCATGTACGACGACTACGGCAACCGCCTGGCGGAGACCTCACCCGACGGTTTCGAGGGGTATCTGGGCACCGGCAGCGCGGGCAGCCTCGCCTCGGGCCGGGTGTCCTACGCGTTCGGCTTCGAGGGCCCGGCCATCTCGGTCGACACGGCGTGCTCGTCGTCGCTGGTGGCGCTGCACCTCGCCGTCCAGGCCCTGCGCAACGGCGAGTGCGACCTCGCCCTGGCCGGCGGCGTCACCGTCATGGCCACCCCGGCCGCCTTCACCGAGTTCAGCCGCCAGCGCGGCCTCGCCCCCGACGGACGGTCCAAGTCGTTCGCCGCGAGCGCCGACGGCGCGGCGTGGAGCGAAGGCGTCGGCCTGCTGCTGGTCGAACGGCTCTCCGACGCCCAACGCCACGGCCACCGCATCCTCGCCGTCGTCCGCGGCTCCGCCGTCAACCAGGACGGCGCGTCCAACGGCCTCACCGCACCCAACGGCCCGTCCCAGGAGCGGCTGATCCGCCAGGTGTTGGCCGAGGCCCGCCTCGCTCCGGCGGATGTCGACGTCATGGAGGCGCACGGCACCGGCACCACGCTGGGCGACCCGATCGAGGCGGAGGCGCTGCTGGCCACCTACGGCCAGGACCGCGACCAACCCCTCTGGCTCGGCTCCATCAAGTCCAACATCGGCCACACCCAGGCCGCCGCCGGAACCGCCGGCATCATCAAGATGGTGCAGGCCATGCGGCACGGGATCCTGCCGAAGACCCTCCACGTCGACGCGCCCACCCCCCACGTCGACTGGACCACCGGCAACATCCAACTCCTCACCGACACCCAGGAATGGCCCGACCACGGAAGACCCCGCCGCGCCGCCGTCTCCTCCTTCGGCATCAGCGGCACCAACGCCCACGTCATCCTCGAACAAGCACCCCCGGTCACCGCGGAGGCCCCGGCCAGCGACGGGGTCACGGCGCCGGTGCCGTGGGCGCTGTCCGGCCGGAGCCCGGAGGCGCTGCGCGCACACGCCGCCGCGCTGCGGGCCTTTCTCGACACGCTGCCCGACGGGGACCTCGCCGCCGCCGGGCGGGCGCTGGCGACCGACCGCGCCGCGCTCACCTACCGGGCCGTCGTCGTCGGCGACGATCGCGCCGGGCTCGCCGCCGCTCTGGACGCGGTGGCGGACGCCGCGACGGCACCCGTGCGGGCCGTCGAGGGCAAGGTCGCGTTCCTGTTCACCGGGCAGGGCGCCCAGCGGCTCGGCATGGGCCGTGAGCTGTACGAGCGTTTCCCGTCCTTCGCCCGGTGCCTCGACGCCGTCCTCGCCGAACTCGACAACCACTACGACGTCCCGCTCCGGGACGTCGTGTGGGGCACCGACACGGACGCGGTGCAGCGCACCGAGTACGCCCAGGCGCTGCTCTTCGCGATCGAGGTGGCGCTGTTCCGGCTGGCCGAGTCGTGGGGCGTGCGGCCGGACTTCCTGGCCGGGCACTCCGTCGGCGAGATCGCGGCCGCCCACGTCGCCGGGGTGCTCTCCCTGGCCGACGCGGCGACCCTGGTGGCCGCCCGGGGGCAGCTGATGCAGGCCCTGCCCGAGGGCGGCGCGATGGCCGCCGTGCGGGCCACGCCCGACGAGGTGCGGCCCGTGCTGTCCGGGCCTGTGGAGATCGCCGCGATCAACGGCCCGCAGTCGCTTGTGGTGTCCGGGGACCACGACGCCGTCGCCGCCGTCGCCGCGCACTTCGCCGCGCTCGGGCGCAGGACCACCGAGCTGCGGGTGTCGCACGCGTTCCACTCGCCCCTGATGGAGCCCATGCTGGACCGGTTCCGCGCGGTCGCCGAGGGGCTCTCGTACGACGCGCCCACCATCCCCGTCGTCTCCACCGTCACCGGGGAGCCGTCCACGGCGTGGGCGACGGCGGAGTACTGGGTACGCCACGTCATGGCGACGGTCCGCTTCGCGGACGCGGTGCGCGCCCTGCGCTCCCGTGGCGTCACCACGTTCGTCGAGCTGGGACCCGACGCGGTGCTGTCCACGGCGGGGCCCGAAACCACCGCCGACGCCGCGTTCGTGCCGCTGATGCGCCGGGACCGGCCGGAGGTCACCGAACTCGTCACCGGCCTCGGGCGGCTGCACAGCCACGGGGTACAAGTCGACTGGGCGGCGTTCTTCGGGCCCGCCAAGCGGGTCGAGTTGCCCACGTATCCGTTCCAGCGCCGGACGTACTGGCTGCATCCCGTCGGCGGCTCGGGCGGGCGCGGTGACCACCGCCGGCATCCGCTCATCGGCAACTCCATGGAGCTGCCGGACGACGCCGGCCGCATCCTCACCGGTGAGATCACGGTCGCCGCCCACCCCTGGCTCGCCGCGCACCGCGTGCACGACGTCGCCGTGCTGCCCGACACGGCCTTCCCGGATCTGGTGCTGGCCGCGGGCGCGGAAGCCGGCTTCGACCGGATCGAGCAGCTCACCGTCGAGCGGCTGCTCCCGCTGCCCGGGGACGCGCCCACCCGGCTGCACGTCACGGTGGCCCCGGACGAGGATCCGGCGCGCGCCTGGGTCACCGTCCATTCCCGGGTTGGCGACCAGTCCGACCAGCCCTGGACCCGGTGCGCCACCGCGGTCCTGGCCGTCGGGGCCGGCGCGGATCCGGGTACGGCGATCCCGTGGCCGCCGGACGGCGCGACCCCCGTGGACGTCGGCGACCTGGCGGACCGGCTCGCCGGTCTCGGTCGCGACAGCGACGGGTTCCTCGCCGGCCTGGTGGCGGCGTGGCGGTCCGGCGACAGCGGATACGCCGAGGTGCGCCTGCCCGACGACGCCCCGGGCGGCTATCTTCTCGACCCCCGGCTGTTGCAGGTCGCCCTGGTGGCGGCCGGTGAGCCGGCGGAGCCGCCGTGGACGGCGGCCGGCTGGGAGGACGTCGCCGTCGCCCGGCCCGGGGTGCGCGAGCTTCGGGTCGCGCTCACCCGCACCGGGCCGGACCGGGCATCGGTGCAGCTCAGCGACGCCTCCAACGCGGTGGTGGCCACGATCGGCGCGGTCGTCCGCCGCCCGCTGACGGCCGCCGAGCTGCGCCCGGCCGACGTCGCGTACCGGCTCGACTGGGTGTCGCTGGCGGCGGCCCCGGCGGCGGACGAGACCCGGTGGGCGCTCATCGGCGACGACGACACGCTCGGTGGGCTGCCCGGTGACCGGCACCCCGACCTCGCCGCGTTGACGGGTGCCGTCGGGGAGGAGAGCACGGTCCCCGGGGCGGTGGTCGTCGCGACGCCGCAGGGCGGGCCGGAGCCGTATCCGACGGTGGCCGGGCAGGTCACCGCGCTCGCCGACAGCGCGCGACGCTGGCTGGCCGACGAACGGTTCGGCGCGTCCCGGCTGGTCGTCGTGACCCGGGGCGCGGTCGCCACGGCCGCCGGGGAGGACGTCCGTGACCTCGGGCAGGCCGCCCTGTGGGGGGCGTTCCGTTCGCTGCAGGGCGAACACCCGGGGCGGGTAGCGCTGGTCGACACCGAGGACGGGCTCACCGTCAGCTCGCTGCGGGCCGCGCTCGCCGCCAGGGAGGACCAGCTCGCCGTCCGGGGCAGCACGCTGTTCGCCGCCCGGCTCTCCCGGGTGCCGGTCGACACCGCCGGGTCCTCGGCCGAGCCGCCGCTCGACCCCGCGGGCTCGGTGGTCGTCCTGCTCGGCGGCGACGGACCCGCCGGCCCGGTCGTCCGGCAGCTCACCGCCGGGTACGGGATCCGGCAGCTCGTGCTGGGCCGGGCGCCGGGTGCCGCCGCCCTGGACACCGCCGAGCTGACCGCCTCCGGCGTGACCGTGACGGTCGTACCAGAGGAGGTCAGCGACCGGGCCGGAGTCGCGGCCCTGCTCGCCGCCGTCGCGCCGGAGCATCCGCCGACCGCCGTGGTGTTCGTCGGCGACGCGGGCGACGGCCCGCCGGCCGGTGGCGCTGCGGACGACGCCGGGGCGGACCCGCGTCTTCAGTCCGCCCTCGCCTGGCACCTGCACGACCTCGCCGAGGGCATCGACCTGCGCGCGTTCGTGCTGCTCGGCCCCGCCGGGGGGATCCTGGGCACGCCCGGTGGCGGCGACCGTGCGGCGGCCGGCGCGTTCCTCGACGCCCTCGCCCGGCACCGGCGCGCGCGTGGACTCGCCGCCCTCAGCGTCGGCTGGGGACCGTGGCGCGGACCGGACGACACCGATCCGGTCCGCGAGTCCCGCCACGGTCTTTTGACGGTGCCCGCCGCACACCTGCTCGCCGTGCTGGACCTGGGCCTGGCGGACGGCCGGCACCCCGGGTTGCTCCCCATCGCACTCGACCAGGCCGAGCTGCGCCGGCATGCCCGGTCGATGACCCTGCCGACGGTGTTCCGGGACCTCGTTCCGGCCCCGGCCGCCCCCACCGGCGTCGGCGGTCCCGCGCTGGGCCGTCAGCTGCGCGGCAGGCCGGAGACGGAGCAGACGCGAATCGTCCTCGACCTGGTCCTGACCCAGATCGCCGCCGTTCTCGGCCACGAGAACCCGGGCTCGATCGCTGCGACCCGGCCGCTACAGGAGCTGGGGTTCGACTCGCTCACGGCGGTCGGGCTGCGCAACCGTCTCCAGGAAGCGACGCAGCTGGCGCTGCCCGCGACGCTGCTGTTCGACTACCCGACCGCCACCGCCATGGCCGCGCACCTACGGTCCGAGCTGCTCGGCACGCAGGACGTCATGGCCGTGCCGCTGTCGGTGGAGCCGGTCGACGACGAGCCGATCGTGATCGTCGGGATGGGCTGCCGCTACCCGGGCGGCGTCCGGTCCCCGGAGGACCTGTGGCAGCTGGTGGCCGACGGCCGCGACGCGATCACCGAGTTCCCCACCGACCGGGGTTGGGACCTCGACGCCCTGTACGACCCCGACCCCGAGCACCCCGGCACGTCGTACGTCCGCACCGGTGGGTTCCTGCACGACGCCCCGCTGTTCGACGCGGACTTCTTCGGGATCAGCCCGCGGGAGGCGCTGGCGATGGATCCGCAGCAGCGGCTGCTGCTGGAGACCAGTTGGGAGACGTTCGAGAACGCGGGCATCGACCCGGAGTCGCTGCGCGGCAGCCGCACCGGCGTGTTCACGGGCACCCACGACCGCGACTACGGGACGCTCGTCGCCGGGAACGAGAGCCTTGAGGGCTATCTGATCGTCGGCAACTCGGCGAGCATCCTGTCCGGGCGGTTGTCCTACACGTACGGTTTCGAGGGTCCCGCGATCTCGCTGGACACCGCGTGCTCGTCGTCGCTGGTGGCGCTGCACCTGGCCGTCCAGGCCCTGCGCAGCGGCGAGTGCGACCTGGCCCTGGCCGGCGGCGTGTCGGTGCTGGCGACCCCGGCGTCGTTCGTGGAGTTCAGCCGCCAGCGCGGGCTGGCCCCCGACGGGCGGGCGAAGTCGTTCGCGGCGGGTGCCGACGGCACGTCCTGGTCCGAGGGCGTGGGCCTGCTCCTGGTCGAACGGCTCTCCGACGCCCAACGCCACGGCCACCGCATCCTCGCCGTCGT
>NZ_JBIARA010000045.1:0-7635 GCF_042889525.1 Micromonospora sp. NPDC002575
CGGACACACCCACTACATCGAAACCAGCCCCCACCCCGTCCTCACCACACCCATCCAACACACCATCGACACCACCACCACCAAAGCCACCACCACCGGAACCCTCCACCGCAACCAACCGGGCTGGACGTCCTTCCTCAGGAACCTCGCCCGCGTGCACGCCGACGGCGGGACCGTCGACTGGACGCCGATCTTCGGGGACCGGCAGCCGCGCCAGGTGCCGCTGCCGACCTACCGGTTCCAGCGGAGCCGCTACTGGCTGGCGTCCGGGACGCCGCGGCGACAGTTCCCCGGACCGGAGGCCGCCGGCGCGCCGGGCGAGGAGCCCCCGGCCTCGGCGACACCGACGCGCGTGCCGGCCGCCGTTGCGCCGGCCGCGCGGATGCGCGCGGTCCTGGAGCGGCTGCGCGCCGACGTCGCCGTCGTCCTCGGCCACTCCAGCGCCGCGGACCTCGACGTGAGCAAGCCGTTCAAGGACCTCGGCTTCGACTCCCCGCTCATGGTGGAGCTGCGCGACCGGGTGGCCGCCTCGACCGGGCTGACGCTCCCGGTGGCGGCGCTGTTCAGCCACCCGACCCCGGAGGCCCTCGCCGAGCACCTGCGCGACCGGCTCGCCGAGCCGTCCGGCGCGGACGCGACGGCAACGGCGGACGCACCCACCGACGACGCGACGGACGACCCGATCGCGATCGTCGGAATGGCCTGCCGCTTCCCCGGCGGGGTGCAGACACCGGAACACCTGTGGCGGCTGGTGGAGACCGGCACGGACGCCATCTCCGACTTCCCCGACAACCGTGGCTGGGACCTCGACACGCTGTTCGACCCGGAGGCGGCCACCGGCACGTCCTCGGTGCGCCGTGGTGGCTTCCTGCTCGACGCGGACCTGTTCGACCCGGCCTTCTTCGGCATCAGCCCCCGCGAGGCACAGGCGATGGATCCGCAGCAACGGGTGCTGCTGGAGGTGTCCTGGGAGGCGCTGGAACGGGCCGGCGTCGACCCGCTGTCGCTGCGCAACAGCCGGACCGGGGTGTTCGTCGGCGCGATGTCCCAGGAGTACGGCCCGCGCCTGGCCGAGGGCGCCCGGGAGCTGGAGGGGTTCCTGCTCACCGGCACGACGGCGAGTGTCGCGTCCGGCCGGATCGCGTACACGCTCGGGCTTCAGGGCCCCACGCTGACGGTGGACACCGCCTGCTCCTCCTCGTTGGTGGCGCTGCACCTCGCCGCGCGGGCACTGCGTGCGGGCGAGTGCGGGCTGGCGATCGCCGGCGGGGTGACGGTGATGTCCGCGCCCGGCATCTTCGTCGAGTTCAGCCGCCAGCAGGGGCTGTCGCCGACCGGCAGGTGCCGGGCGTTCGCCGACGCGGCGGACGGCACCGCCTGGTCGGAGGGCGCCGGCATGGTGGTGCTCGAACGGCTGTCGGACGCGCGCCGCCACGGCCACCGGGTGCTCGCGCTCATCCGTGGCTCCGCCGTCAACTCCGACGGGGCGAGCAACGGGCTGACCGCGCCGAACGGGGCCTCCCAGCAGCAGGTGATCCGTCAGGCGCTCGCCGACGGGGGCCTGCGGCCGGTCGACGTGGACGTCGTGGAGGCGCACGGCACGGGCACGAGGCTCGGCGACCCGATCGAGGCGCAGGCCATCCTCGACACCTACGGCCGGGGCCGCCCCGACGACGCGCCGCTGTGGCTCGGCTCGCTCAAGTCGAACATCGGGCACGCCCAGGCCGCGGCCGGCGTCGGCGGCCTGATCAAGATGGTGATGGCGCTGCGGCACGAGTCGTTGCCCCGCACGCTGCACGTGGACCGGCCCACCCGCCAGGTCGACTGGTCCGCCGGCACGGTGCGGCTGCTGACCGAGGCGCGCCCCTGGCCGGGCACCACCGTCCGGCGGGCGGCGGTGTCGTCGTTCGGCATCAGCGGCACCAACGCGCACCTGGTGCTCGAACAGGCCCCCGATCCCGCGGAGCCGGCCGGGTCGGGCGACGACCGGCCGGTCGGCCTGCCCTGGCTGGTCTCCGGCCACGACGAGCAGGGGCTGCGGGCCCAGGCGGACCGCCTCAGCCGGTTCCTGGACACCGTCTCCGACGACCTGATCGCCGACGTGGGCCGGGCGCTGGCCACCACCCGGCCGGCGTTCGCCCGCCGCGCCGTCGTCTCCGGCGTCGACCGCGCCGTTCTGCGCGCCGGCCTCGACGCGCTGGCGCACGGCGAGCCGGCCCCCGGCGTCCAGGTGGGCACGGCCCGGGAGCGGGGAAAAGTCGTGTTCGTCTTCCCCGGCCAGGGCTCGCAGTGGGCCGGGATGGCCGCCGAGCTGATGCGGACCTCGCCGGTCTTCCGGGAGGAGCTGCTGGCCTGCGCCGACGCGCTCCAGCCGTACCTGGACTGGTCCCTGCACGACGTGCTGGCCGGCCGCGACGGCGCGCCCCGGATGGACCGCTCCGACGTCGTGCAGTGCGCGACGTTCGCGGTGGTGGCCGCGCTCGCGGCGCTGTGGCGGTCGATGGGGGTGGAGCCGGATGCCGTCATGGGTCACTCCCAGGGCGAGATCGCCGCGGCGTACGTCGCCGGCGCGCTGACCCTGCCGGACGCCGCCCGCGTGGTGGCCCTGCGCGGCAGGGCGCTGCTGTCGGTGGCGCACACGGGCGGCCTGGTGTCGGTGGCCCGGTCCCGGTCCGACGTGGACGAGCTGATCGGACGCTGGCCGGGCCGGCTGTCGGTCGCCGCGCTGAACAGCCCGGTCTCCACGATCGTCGCCGGGGACCTGGCCGCCCTCGGCGAGCTGCTCGCCGAGTGCGCCGCGACCGGGGTGTGGGCGCGGCGGGTGCCGATCGACTACGCCTCGCACTCGGCGCACGTGGACCCGCTGCGCGACGAGCTGGCCGAGGTGCTCGCGCCGGTCACGCCGAACGAGCCGCGGATCCCGTTCCGCTCCACGGTGGAGGGCGTCCGGGGCGGGCCGTTGCGCACCGACGCCGAGTACTGGTACCACAACATGCGCAACCGGGTCGACTTCGAGCCGACGATCCGGGAGCTGGCAGCCGAGGGGTTCGGGACGTTCATCGAGGTGAGCCCGCACCCGGTGCTGACCACCGCGGTGGAGCAGACCCTGGAGGCCGAGGGCGCCGAGCAGGCCGTCGTGGCGGAGTCGCTGCGCCGTGACGACGGCGGCTGGGCCCGGTTCGCGTCGTCCCTCGGCCGCGTCCACGTCCACGGGGTGCCGGTGGACTGGTCCGCCGCCTTCTCCGGCCGGCCAGCACGGCCCGTCGACCTGCCGACCTCGTCGTTCCGCCGGCAGCGGTACTGGATCGAATCCGGGCGGCGCGGGGCGGACACGCTCGGGCATCCGTTCCTCGGTGCCGTCACCGAACTCGCCGTCGGCGACGGGCACGTCCTGTCCGGCACGCTGTCCCGGGCCGCCCACCCCTGGCTCGGCGACCACGCGATCCGGGGCACGCTGCTGCTGCCCGGCACGGCGCTGCTGGAGCTGGCCGTGCGCGCCGGACGGGAGCTCGGCTGCGCGGTCGCCGAGGAACTCACCCTGGAGTCGCCGCTGCCCGTGCCGGAGGAGGGCGAGGTCCAGCTCCAGATCGTCGTGGACGCCGCCGACGCTGCGGGACGCCGTCCGCTGCGGCTGTTCGGCCGCGGCGACGAGGCCGGCTGGACCCGCCACGCCAGCGGTTTCCTCTCCGCGGCCCCACCGGACTCCGGGCCGGTGCCGGCCGGCGCACAGTGGCCGCCGCGGGGGGCGACCGAACTCGACGTCGCGGCGCTGTACGACGCCCTGGACGAGCACGGCTACCACTACGGTCCGTCGTTCCGGCAGGTCCAGGCGGTCTGGCGGGCCGGCGACGACCTCTTCGCCGAGGTGGCGGTCGCCGCGGAGCTGCTCGCCGAGGCCGGCCGGTTCGTCTTCCACCCCGCGCTGCTCGACGCCGCGCTGCACCCGCTCGTGGTGACCGGGCTGCTCGGCGAGGACGACGGGCGGATCCTGCTGCCGTTCGCGTGGACCGGGTTCACGGTCACCGAGCTTCCCGGCGAGGCGGGCGTCGCCGACCGGGTGCGGGTGCGGCTCGTCCCGGCCGGTCCCGGCGGCGTCGACGTGACGGTCACCGACGACACCGGCGCGCTGGTCCTCGCCACGGGCTCGCTGGCGCTGCGGCCCGTGCCCACCGACCGGCTGCTGCCGGCGCGGCAGGTGCGCCACCTGTACCGGGTCGACTGGCAGCCCCTCCCGGCGGGCGTCCCGCAGAGTGCCCGGTGGGCGGCGCTCGGCGACGCCGCACTCGGCGTGGCCCAGGCCGGCGGCGTGACCGCCGCGGCGTACCCCGATCCGGCCGCCTTGTTCGCGGCGGTGGCCGGCGGCGCCCCGCGGCCCGACCTGGTTCTCGTGGACCCGGTGGCCGACGCCGCCGGCGGGGGCAACGACGCTGCCCCGGACGCCTCGGCGCACCTGGTCGCCGGGCGGGTCCTCACCCTCGTACAGGAATGGCTCGCCGACGCGCAACTCGCCGACGCGCGGCTGGTCGTCCTGACCCGGCGGGCGGTGGCCGCGGACGCCGCGGACGATCCGTCGCCGGCGTCCGCGACGGTGTGGGGGCTGCTGCGGTCGGCCCAGACCGAGCATCCGGACCGGCTGGTCCTGCTCGACCTGGACGACGACGAGACCTCCGCGCGGTCGGTCGCCGCCGCGGCCACGAGCGGCGAACCGCAGCTGGCCGTACGCGCGGGCGACGTACGCCTGCCGCGGCTGGTCCCGGTCGCCGCGGAAGCCGCCCCGCCGGCCCCCGGGCTCGGCGGCAGGGCTTCCGATCTCGACGGCACGGTCCTCGTCACCGGCGGCACCGGAGGGCTCGGTGGCCTGGTCGCCCGGCACCTCGCCGACGTGCACGGGGCACGCCACCTCCTTCTGCTCAGCCGGCGCGGCGGCGCGTCCCCCGGCGCCGACGCGCTGGGGGCGGAGCTGCGTGCCCTCGGCGCCGAGGTGACGTTCGCCGCCGCCGACGCGGCGGACCGGGCGTCGCTGGCCGCCGTCCTCGCGGCCATCCCGGCGGACCGGCCACTGCGCGCGGTCGTGCACCTCGCCGGCGTCCTCGACGACGGGGCCCTGGTCTCCCTCAGCCCCGAGCGGATCAGCGCGGTGCTGCGGCCCAAGGCCGACGCCGCGTGGCACCTGCACGAGCTGACCCGCGACCTGCCGCTCGCCGCGTTCGTCCTGTTCTCGTCGGTGATCGCCACGGTGGGCGGCGCGGGGCAGGCGAACTACGCGGCGGCGAACGCCTTCCTGGACGCCCTGGCCGAGCACCGCCGCGCCGGCGGGCTGCCCGCCGTGTCCCTCGGCTGGGGCCTCTGGGACGAAGCGGACGGCATGGCGGGCGGGCTGTCCCAGGCCGACCGGGCGCGCCTGCGTCGCAGCGGTGTGGCGGCCATGACGAGCGGCGAGGCGCTCCCCCTGCTGGACGCCGCGCTGGCCGCCGACCGGAGCGTCGTCGTCCCGGCCAAGCTCGACCTCGCCTCGGTGCGCGCCGAGCACGAGCACGGTGCGGTCCCGGCGCTGTTCCGCCGGTTGCTGCCCCGGGCCGGCGCGTCCGGCGCGCGGGCCGCCGCGCCCGCGTCGGCCGTGCTGGCCCGGCAACTCGCCGGCCTGTCCCCGCAGGAGCGGGAGGCGACGCTGACCGACCTGGTCCGGGCGAGGGCGGCGGAGGTGCTCGGGCACGACGGCGCGCACACGGTCGAGCCGGACCGGGCGCTGCGGGAGCAGGGCCTCGACTCCCTGACCACGGTGGAGCTGCGTAACCGGATGAGCGCAGCCGTCGGGATGCCGTTGCCGACCACGGTGGTGTTCGAGCATCCGACGGTGACCGCGCTGGCCCGGTACCTCGCCGAGCGGATCAGCGGGACGCAGCGCGCCGACGAGGTCAAGGCGGTTCGTGTCGACAGCGACGAGCCGGTGGTGATCGTGGGAATGGGCTGCCGCTACCCCGGCGGCATCCGCTCCCCCCACGACCTGTGGCAACTCGTCCTCGACGGCACCGACGCCATCGGCGACTTCCCCACCGACCGCGGCTGGAACCTCGACACCCTCTACCACCCCGACCCCGACCACCCCGGCACCAGCTACACCCGCCACGGCGGCTTCCTCTACGACGCCGCCCACTTCGACCCCGACTTCTTCGGCATGAGCCCCCGCGAAGCCCTCGCCACCGACCCCCAACAACGCCTCCTCCTCGAAACCGCCTGGGAAACACTCGAAAACGCCGGCATCGACCCCACCACCCTGCGCGGCACCCACACCGGCGTCTTCACCGGCGTCATGTACGACGACTACGGCAACCGCCTCATGCAGGCGTCCCCGGACGGATACGAGGGTTTCCTGCTGTCCGGAACCCAGACGAGTGTGGCGTCCGGACGGGTCGCCTACGTGCTGGACCTGGCCGGGCCGGCGCTGACCGTGGACACGGCGTGCTCGTCGTCGCTGGTGGCGCTGCACCTCGCCGTGCAGGCCCTGCGCAACGGCGAGTGCGACCTCGCGCTGGCCGGCGGCGTCACCGTCATGGCCACCCCGGGCACGTTCACCGAGTTCAGCCGCCAACGCGGCCTGGCCCCCGACGGACGGTCCAAGTCGTTCGCCGCGGGCGCCGACGGCGTCGCGTGGAGCGAAGGCGTCGGCCTGCTGCTGGTCGAACGGCTCTCCGACGCCCAACGCCACGGCCACCGCATCCTCGCCGTCGTCCGGGCCACCGCCGTCAACCAGGACGGCGCGTCCAACGGCCTCACCGCACCCAGCGCCTCGGCGCAACGCCGGGTGATCCGGCAGGCCCTCGCCACCGCCGGCCTGACACCGGCGGACGTCGACGCGGTCGAGGCGCACGGCACCGGCACCACGCTGGGCGACCCGATCGAGGCGGAGGCGCTGCTGGCCACCTACGGCCAGGGCCGGGAGGAGCCTCTCTGGCTCGGCTCCATCAAGTCCAACATCGGCCACACCCAGGCCGCCGCCGGAGCCGCCGGCATCATCAAGATGGTGCAGGCCATGCGGCACGGGGTCCTGCCGAGGACCCTCCACGTCGACGCGCCCACCCCCCACGTCGACTGGACCACCGGGTCCGTAGCACTGCTCACCGACACCCGGCCCTGGCCCCAGCAGGACCGGCCCCGCCGCGCCGCCGTCTCCTCCTTCGGCATCAGCGGCACCAACGCCCACATCATCCTCGAACAAGCCCCACCCACCACCACTGCGGCCACCATGACCGAGCCGGAACAGAGCGGCCCAGTCACCTGGATGCTGTCCGCGAAGACCCCCGCCGCGCTACGCGCCCACGCCCAACAACTGCTGAGTCATCTCACCACCCACCCGGAGCTGACCGCGGCGGAGACGGCGGCGGCGTTGGCCACCCGTGCGCTCCTGCCGCACCGCGCCGCCATGGTCGGCACCACCCGGGAGGAACTCGCCGAAACCCTCACGGCCCTAGCCGCAGGCGACCCCCACCGCTGGCTGGTCGAGGGGACCGAGATCACCGGGAAGACCGTTTTTGTGTTTCCTGGTCACGGAACCCAATGGCCCCGCATGGGCCTCGACCTCTACACCACCAACCCCACCTTCGCCCACCACCTCCACACCTGCGACACCGCACTCCA
>NZ_JBIARA010000046.1:0-6092 GCF_042889525.1 Micromonospora sp. NPDC002575
CGCCATTCGTGCAGGTCGGAACTTACCCGACAAGGAATTTCGCTACCTTAGGATGGTTATAGTTACCACCGCCGTTTACTGGCGCTTAAGTTCTCAGCTTCGCCACACCGAAATGTGACTAACCGGTCCCCTTAACGTTCCAGCACCGGGCAGGCGTCAGTCCGTATACATCGCCTTACGGCTTCGCACGGACCTGTGTTTTTAGTAAACAGTCGCTTCTCGCTGGTCTCTGCGGCCACACCCAGCTCACACCGTAAAGATGATCACCAGGCATGGCCCCCCTTCTCCCGAAGTTACGGGGGCATTTTGCCGAGTTCCTTAACCATAGTTCACCCGAACGCCTCGGTATTCTCTACCTGACCACCTGAGTCGGTTTAGGGTACGGGCCGCCATGAAACTCGCTAGAGGCTTTTCTCGACAGCATAGGATCATCCACTTCACCACAATCGGCTCGGCATCAGGTCTCAGCCATACACAAGGCGGATTTACCTGCCTTGAGACCTACACCCTTACCCCGGGACAACCACCGCCCGGGATGGACTACCTTCCTGCGTCACCCCATCACTCACCTACTAACCGCTCGGTTCAGCGGCTCCACCACTCCCCTCAACTCCGAAGAGATCAGGGCGGCTTCACGGCCTTAGCATCACGATGCTCGATGTTTGACGCTCCACAGCGGGTACCGGAATATCAACCGGTTATCCATCGACTACGCCTGTCGGCCTCGCCTTAGGTCCCGACTTACCCTGGGCAGATCAGCTTGACCCAGGAACCCTTAGTCAATCGGCGCACACGTTTCCCACGTGTGAATCGCTACTCATGCCTGCATTCTCACTCGTCAACCGTCCACGACTACCTTCCAGTGCCGCTTCACCCGGCAGACGACGCTCCCCTACCCATCACAGCCTCCGTTAAGAGTACATGCTGCAATGACACGACTTCGGCGGTACGCTTGAGCCCCGCTACATTGTCGGCGCGGAATCACTAGACCAGTGAGCTATTACGCACTCTTTCAAGGATGGCTGCTTCTAAGCCAACCTCCTGGTTGTCTGTGCGACTCCACATCCTTTCCCACTTAGCGTACGCTTAGGGGCCTTAGTCGATGCTCTGGGCTGTTTCCCTCTCGACCATGGAGCTTATCCCCCACAGTCTCACTGCCGCGCTCTCACTTACCGGCATTCGGAGTTTGGCTAAGGTCAGTAACCCGGTAGGGCCCATCGCCTATCCAGTGCTCTACCTCCGGCAAGAAACACACGACGCTGCACCTAAATGCATTTCGGGGAGAACCAGCTATCACGGAGTTTGATTGGCCTTTCACCCCTAACCACAGGTCATCCCCCAGGTTTTCAACCCTGGTGGGTTCGGTCCTCCACGAAGTCTTACCTCCGCTTCAACCTGCCCATGGCTAGATCACTCCGCTTCGGGTCTTGAGCGTGCTACTCAAACGCCCTCTTCGGACTCGCTTTCGCTACGGCTCCCCCACACGGGTTAACCTCGCAACACACCGCAAACTCGCAGGCTCATTCTTCAAAAGGCACGCAGTCACACCAAAGTGCTCCCACGGCTTGTAGGCACACGGTTTCAGGTACTATTTCACTCCCCTCCCGGGGTACTTTTCACCATTCCCTCACGGTACTATCCGCTATCGGTCACCAGGGAATATTTAGGCTTAGCGGGTGGTCCCGCCAGATTCACACGGGATTTCTCGGGCCCCGTGCTACTTGGGTGTCTCTCAAACAAGCCGCTGACATTTCAGCTACGGGGGTCTTACCCTCTACGCCGGACCTTTCGCATGTCCTTCGCCTACATCAACGGTTTCTCACTCGCCTCACGGCCGGCAGACCGTGAAAGAGAGATCCCACAACCCCGCACGCGCAACCCCTGCCGGGTCTCACACACATACGGTTTAGCCTCATCCGGTTTCGCTCGCCACTACTCCCGGAATCACGGTTGTTTTCTCTTCCTGAGGGTACTGAGATGTTTCACTTCCCCTCGTTCCCTCCACACTGCCTATGTGTTCAGCAGCGGGTGACAGCCCATGACGACTGCCGGGTTTCCCCATTCGGAAACCCCCGGATCAAAGCCTGGTTGACGACTCCCCGGGGACTATCGCGGCCTCCCACGTCCTTCATCGGTTCCTGGTGCCAAGGCATCCACCGTGCGCCCTTAAAAACTTGGCCACAGATGCTCGCGTCCACTGTGCAGTTCTCAAACAACGACCAGCCACCCGTCACAGCCCACCGAAGCAGACCTGTACCGGGACCGGCAACCGAAGACCCGGCCCCACGGCCGAACCCTCAGACACCCAACAGCGCGCCCGGCACAGCCAGCCGGCCAGATCAGCGTTCCACACCCCCGAAGAGGCAGTACTAGCGCCTGGCCCGTCCTGGACCATGCCGAATAGTCAACGTTCCACCCATGAGCAACCAGCACCGGACACTCGCCGGTGTACTGGCCTCTGAACCAGGCAAGCCTGGCTAGAAGTGCTCCTTAGAAAGGAGGTGATCCAGCCGCACCTTCCGGTACGGCTACCTTGTTACGACTTCGTCCCAATCGCCAGTCCCACCTTCGACAGCTCCCTCCACAAGGGTTGGGCCACCGGCTTCGGGTGTTACCGACTTTCGTGACGTGACGGGCGGTGTGTACAAGGCCCGGGAACGTATTCACCGCAGCAATGCTGATCTGCGATTACTAGCGACTCCGACTTCATGGGGTCGAGTTGCAGACCCCAATCCGAACTGAGACCGGCTTTTTGAGATTCGCTCCACCTCACGGTATCGCAGCTCATTGTACCGGCCATTGTAGCACGTGTGCAGCCCAAGACATAAGGGGCATGATGACTTGACGTCGTCCCCACCTTCCTCCGAGTTGACCCCGGCGGTCTCCCGTGAGTCCCCAGCACCACAAGGGCCTGCTGGCAACACGGGACAAGGGTTGCGCTCGTTGCGGGACTTAACCCAACATCTCACGACACGAGCTGACGACAGCCATGCACCACCTGTACACCGACCACAAGGGGGGCACCATCTCTGATGCTTTCCGGCGTATGTCAAGCCTTGGTAAGGTTCTTCGCGTTGCGTCGAATTAAGCCACATGCTCCGCCGCTTGTGCGGGCCCCCGTCAATTCCTTTGAGTTTTAGCCTTGCGGCCGTACTCCCCAGGCGGGGCACTTAATGCGTTAGCTGCGGCACGGACAACGTGGAATGTTGCCCACACCTAGTGCCCACCGTTTACGGCGTGGACTACCAGGGTATCTAATCCTGTTCGCTCCCCACGCTTTCGCTCCTCAGCGTCAGTATCGGCCCAGAGATCCGCCTTCGCCACCGGTGTTCCTCCTGATATCTGCGCATTTCACCGCTACACCAGGAATTCCGATCTCCCCTACCGAACTCTAGCCTGCCCGTATCGACTGCAGACCCGGGGTTAAGCCCCGGGCTTTCACAACCGACGCGACAAGCCGCCTACGAGCTCTTTACGCCCAATAATTCCGGACAACGCTTGCGCCCTACGTATTACCGCGGCTGCTGGCACGTAGTTAGCCGGCGCTTCTTCTGCAGGTACCGTCACTTGCGCTTCTTCCCTGCTGAAAGAGGTTTACAACCCGAAGGCCGTCGTCCCTCACGCGGCGTCGCTGCATCAGGCTTCCGCCCATTGTGCAATATTCCCCACTGCTGCCTCCCGTAGGAGTCTGGGCCGTGTCTCAGTCCCAGTGTGGCCGGTCGCCCTCTCAGGCCGGCTACCCGTCGTCGCCTTGGTGAGCCACTACCTCACCAACAAGCTGATAGGCCGCGGGCTCATCCTGCACCGCCGGAGCTTTACACCGTCAAGGATGCCCAAGACGGTCATATCCGGTATTAGACCCCGTTTCCAGGGCTTGTCCCAGAGTGCAGGGCAGATTGCCCACGTGTTACTCACCCGTTCGCCACTAATCCCCGGCCGAAACCGGTTCATCGTTCGACTTGCATGTGTTAAGCACGCCGCCAGCGTTCGTCCTGAGCCAGGATCAAACTCTCCGTGAATGCTTTCCCCGTCACCGGGGCGAACACCACGAGAGCGGGACCAGGAGAAGGAATGATCCTCCCGGCCCACAGCGTCCTCGCTGTGTTGTTTCAAAGGAACCTCGCCGCCGGAAACATCCGGCAGACGGGGTATCAACATATCTGGCGTTGACTTTTGGCACGCTGTTGAGTTCTCAAGGAACGGACGCTTCCTTCGTACTCACCCTCTCGGGCTTTCCTCCGGGCGCTTCCCTTCGGTGTCCCCGACTCTATCAGACCTTTCCGATCCGATTTCCTCGGCGCTTTCCAGGTTCCCGCTTCCGCGATTCCCTTTCCGGCGGCTCCGACTTTATCAGACCCTTTCGGCGTCTGACTCCCTGTCAGGAGGGTTTGTCTTCCCGGCTGCTGGGCCGTTCCGACGCCCCAAACCCTAGCGGATCCGCTCTGTGATTCCCAATCGAGCCGACCGGGAGCGCGGAGTCCCGTGCGTATTCGAATTCAGACATGCCGAATTCGATCCCGTCGGGAGATCGTGCTGAGTGGTGTGGGGTGCCGCTGCTGCGGCGGGAGGTGCTGTCGCAGAACCGTTACGGCCCGGCGGCAACCCGGAGAACTCTACGGATCGGGGAGGGGGGTGTCAAGTGGCCTCTTCGTGGCCTCCGGGACCCCCTCGTCAGTCGAGGTCGGTGAGGCGCCCGCCGGCGTCGGGCTGGGCGTCCTCCACCCGGCGCAGCAGCCGGGCCAGCACCTCGCCGAGAACCGTGCGCTCGGCCGGGGTGAGGTCCTGGAGGAGTCCCTCCTCGAAGACCGACGCCATACGCATGGCCTCCAGCCACTTCTCCCGGCCGTCCGGCGTCAGCTCGACGATCACCCGGACCCGGTTGGACTCGTCGCGCTCGCGGGTGACCAGCCCTTCGGTGACCATCCGGTCGATCCGGTGTGTCATCGCGGCCGGGGTGAGCCCCAGTCCCTTGGCGAGCTCGCTGGGACCCATCCGATAGGGGGCACCGGACAGGACGAGGGCCTTGAGGACCTCCCACTCGGCGTTGCTGATGCCGAGCGCCGCCGTCTGGCGGCCGTAGGCCACGTTCATCCGCCGGTTCAGGCGGGAGAGCGCCGAGACGATCTGCTCCACCTGGGGATCGAGGTCCCGGAACTCGCGCTGGTAGGCGGCGATCTGTTCGTCGAGGGTCGGCTCGCTGACGCCGGGGTTGTCGGCCATGGCCGAAGTATCGCACGGAGCGGCTTGGCGTCGAAGTCCTTCGAGGTGTACTGTTTAGATTCGAAGTTTAGCTTCGAAGTCTTCACTCCTAACTACTACCGGACTAGTACCGGATGAGGTGAACGTGACCAGGGCGATGGGCGCAGCGATGCGCCGGATCCACGTGGGCAACGCACTCAGTGCGTTCGGGCTCGGCTTCACAGTCCCCTACCTGTACGTCTATGTGGCGCAGGTGCGGGGTCTGGGAGCCACGACGGCGGGGTCGGTCCTCGCGGTCTTCGCGGTGGCCGCGCTGGTCGTGCTGCCGTTCGCCGGCCGGGCGATCGTGCGGCGCGGCCCGCTTCCCGTACTGCTCACCGCTCTGGTCACCGCCGCTCTGGGCGCGTTGAGCCTCGGTCTCGCGGGCGGCGCGGCGGCGGTGCTGCTGTCGGCCGCGGCGCTCGGGGCCGGTCAGGCCGTGATGCAGCCGGCGCTGGCGACGATGATCGTGGACTGCTCCACCGCGGAGACGCGGTCGCGCGCGTTCGCGATGCAGTTCTTCCTGCAGAACCTGGGGCTCGGTGTGGGTGGTCTGATAGGCGGCCACCTCGTCGACATCTCGCGGGTGTCGTCGTTCACTCTGCTCTTCATGATCGAGGCGGCGATGTTCCTGCTGCTGGTCGTCGTGATGTCGACCGTGCGGGTACCGCACGCACCCCGCGTGGCCGGAGCACCCGTGCCGTCCGCGAGGGGCGGCTGGAGGCAGCTGCTCGGCAACCGCGCGATGGTGCAGCTCATGGTGCTCGGTTTCGTGCTGTTCTTCGCCTGCTACGGCCAGTTCGAGTCGGGGCTGAGCGCGTACGGCGTGGAGGCGGCCGGGATATCGACGTCCG
>NZ_JBIARA010000047.1:0-5648 GCF_042889525.1 Micromonospora sp. NPDC002575
CCCTCCGCCTTGCGATCGCACGCACCAGACGCCGCCAGACCTGCCCTTCGGGCAGACGACGCTACTTTCGAAACACGCCCTAGAAGGCTGCTGAAAATCTTGTTGGGGGCTGTCCGGCCTGAGGCCGGATGGCCCCTTTCCCTATGCGGTGGCGGGGGTGAGGTGCCAGGTAGTGCTGGTCCGGGTGAGTCCGAGGTTGATCAGTCGGCGGAGGTTGAGGGCGGCGGCGCGGTGGTGGAGCCAGATGTTGTTGGCGATCACGCCGCGGTGGGGGACTCGGCGGTTGCCTTTGCCGACGAGCCAGGCGATGGCGCGTTCGACGGGGGGCCGCCATCGGCGGTATTCGTCCTGCCAGGCGGGGTCGGTGGCGGCCTGGTGGCGGGCGGCGGCCAGCAGTTCGTGCTGGGGGTGGACGTTCACGGTGCGTCCGGTCTTGGAGGTGGTGCAGCGTTCCCGCAGGGGGCAGTCGGCGCAGAGGCGTTTGAACTGGGCGGTGCGGGCGCCGTCTGCTTTGACCTGCCCGAGGTTGGCGGTGTGTCCGGCCGGGCAGGTCGCGGTGCCGGCGGCCAGGTCGAGGCGGAAGTCGTCGATGGTGAAGCCGCCGGGGACGGCCGTCCGGATCGGCGGCGGTTTGATCACCAGGGTGTGGCCCTGGCCTTGAAGGCGCTCGCGCAGTTCGCCGGTGCCGTAGGCGGAATCGCCGAGCACGGTTAACTCCGTGCCCTCTTCTTCGTCGGCCAGCAGGTCGGCGGCGACGGCGGCCTCGTGGTTGCCGGGCCCGTAGCCGCCGGTCAGGGCGACGGCGGTGAACAGTGCGGTCTCCGGCTCGAAGGAGACATGTCCTTTGAAGCCGTCCTGGTGGCGGGTGCGGTTCTTGTGGATGTGCCGGGCGTCGGGGTCGACGGTGGACACCGTCCGGTCGGGTGCTGTGCGCTTGGCGATGCGCCAGCGGCCGTCGCGGCCGTCGGAGTCCTTGGCGGGTTCCACGTCCTGTCCGGCGACCAGGGCCAGCAGGCCGACGGCGTCCGCCGCCTTCTCGCCCAGGTTCTGCTCGGGCAGGTGTCCGAGCAGGTTGAGGGCGTCGGTGACCAGCGCGTCGACCAGCGCGGCGCGGGCCGTCTCGTCGTCCCAGGCGATCCTCGGTTTGCCCGGGTTGGTGTAGTCGTGGGCCGCGCACCACCGGCCGGCCGTCTCCTGGCCGCCGGGAACCTCTCGGATCACCCGCCGGATCGCGGAAATGATCTGGGTGACGGTGTCCTGGGTGGCCACCGCGTCATCGAGGACGGTGGAGTCCAGCGCCCGCCGCTGCTTGCCCTTGAGCACCCCGGTCGCGGCCACGACCTCCTTGACCTTGGTGAAGATCCGCGTCGGATCGGCCGAGTTGCGCAGGCGGCGCCGGAAGTACGTCAACAACGACGGATCGAACGCGGTGTCGTGCAGGCCGAGCCCGCAAGCGGCCTTCCACCGCAGGTCACACCGCAACTCCTGAACGACCTCGAAGTCCGACAGCCCGTGCAGGCTCTGCAGCACCACGGTCGCGGCCAGGACCTGCGGCGGCAGACTCGGACGGCCGTTGGACGAGGGATACATGTCCGCGAACATCTCCGCCGGGAACAGCACCTCGCGGTGCTCGGCCAGGAACGCGAACACACTCCCCGCCGGGATCAGCTCCCGGCACGTCTCCCACACATCCGGCCCGACCGGCTCCCCGGCCCATTCCCCCTGCATGCCTACAAGACTGGCCCCGACTCCACCGAGCCGGGGCCAGAACACCAGATTTTCAGCAGCCTTCTAGGTGTATCGCCCCGGGAGGTTGTGGACGGGTGATGGAGGTCTCGGCTGGGACTGCTTGAACGGGTGAGGGCCTTCCGGGTTCGGTGTGGATTGCGACGTCTACACCGACCAGAAAGGCCCTCGTGCCCCACCGTAATGCACCCCTGACCGAGACCGGACGCCTGCGCCTGGCCCGCTGTGTGGTCGAGGACGGCTGGCCGCTGCGGCGGGCCGCCGAGCGGTTCCAGGTCTCGCCCACCACCGCCCAGCGGTGGGCCGCCCGCTACCGGGCCCTGGGCGAGGCCGGAATGGCCGACCACTCCTCCCGCCCGCACCACAGCCCCCGGCGGACGCCGACCCGCACCGAACGCCGGATCATCAAGATCCGGCTCCTGCGCCGGTGGGGACCGGCCCGCATCGCGCACCTGCTGGACCTGGTGCCCTCCACCGTCCACCGGGTCCTGACCCGCTACGGCCTGGCCCGCCTCACGCACCTGGACCGGGCCACCGGCCGGAACATACGCCGCTACGAACGCGAACGACCCGGCGAACTGGTGCACGTGGACATCAAGAAGCTCGGCAACATCCCCGACGGCGGCGGCCACAAGACCCTGGGCCGCCAGGCCGGCCGCAAGAACCGCCGGAACGCCGGCTACAGCTACATCCACACCGCCGTCGACGACCACTCCCGCCTCGCCTACAGCGAGATCCTCACCGACGAGAAGAAAGAAACCGCCACCGCCTTCTGGACCCGGGCCCACGCCTACTTCACCGGCGTCGGGATCACCGTCGAGCGCGTCCTGACCGACAACGGCTCCTGCTACAAGTCCCACGCCTGGCGCGACACGCTGGCAGCGGCCGGGATCACCCACAAACGAACCCGGCCCTACCGGCCCCAGACCAACGGCAAGGTCGAACGCCTCAACCGCACCCTGCTCGACGAATGGGCCTACGCCCGCCCCTACCGCTCAGAACAGGAACGACGCGACGCCTTCCCCCAGTGGCTGCACACCTACAATCACCACCGCGGACACACCGCGCTGAAGGGCAAACCACCCGCCAGCCGCGTCCCCAACCTCACAGGGCAATACACCTAGGTAGCTGGTGTTAAGCGGGGCTTCCTGGGCGTGTGGTGTCGTCACTGGGGCGTCAGGGGCGTGTCGCCGGGGCGGTGCTCCGGGCGGCCCGTGGCCTGGTCTTGAGGCTGTTGAGGGTTTGGTGCGTCCGGGTGCGGTCGTTCGTGTGTGCCCTGGGCCTTGCTGGCCGGTCAGCCGGTGGCGATGGCCCAGTTTCCAGCGGCTGTGGACATGATTCCGAGCACGCCGAGCCGCGCGATGTTGGCGGCGGCGGCCAGCAGGGAGAAGTCGGCGGCGACCTTGGCCCGCCCCCGCACCCGGGCCCGGCGTCCGCCGTGTCGCCGCCGCATGAGGTGGGCGATCTTGCGTTCGACCTTGGGCCGGGTGGCCCGGTAGGTAGCCAGCCAGGCCGGGTCGGCGCTGCGTGCCCGGCCGCGTGCCAGGTGTTCCTCGTGCGGGCCGATGGTGATGACGCGTCCGTCCCTGGCGGTCGTGCACTGGGCCGCGAGCGGGCAGGCGGCGCAGGCGGCCTTGAAGCAGGCCGCCCCACGGCCGTCGGACTTCGGGCGGATGGGGACGGTCACCTGGTTCGGGCAGGTGACCTGCCCCGCCCCCAGGTCGACGGTGAAGGCGTCCTTGGAGAACCGTCCGCCGGGCGCGTTGGCGGCCTGCACCTTGACCATCACCTCGACGCCGGCCCCGTCCAGCTCGGCCAGCAGCGGTCCGGTCCCGTAGGCGGCGTCGCCGTAGACCTCGGCCCGCTCACCCGCGGCCCCTTCGTTCGGGGCGGGCGCGTTCAGGACGTCGGCCAGCAGCTCGGCGGCGGGCTCGGCGTCGCCGGCGTTGCCCGCAGTGACTGCGGTTGCGGTGATGACCTCGCTGTCGGGGTCTTCGGCCACGTGCCCCTTGTAGCCGTCGAAGGACCGGTTGACGGTTTTGTGCCCGTGCCGGGCCTCGGGATCGACCGTGGAGATGACCCGGTCCGTGGCCACCTTCCGGGCAATCCGGAACACTCCGTCACCGTCCTGGTCCAGGTCCTGGCCGAGCACGGTGGCCAGCAGGCGCGCGGCCTGGTCCGCCTCCGGCTCCAGCACCCGGCCCTCCAGCACGGCCAAGAGCGCGTACCCGTCCCGGGCCCGCGAATCGATCAGCGCCTCCCGCTCACCGGCGTCCGTCCAGTCGATGACCGGCTTGGCCGTGTCGGTGTAGGCATCGCCGCTGGTCAGTTGCGCCCGCAGCCCGGCCCGCAGCCCGTGATCGGCCGCCCGCAGCAGGCCGCGGACGGCCGAGCGGATCAGCGTGATGGTGTCCTGCGTGGCCACGGCGTCATAGACCGGAGCCGAGTCCAGCACCCGCCGACGACCCACCAGCCCGGCCTGGGCGGCCACGTCCACCGTCCGCTCGAAGATCCGGTCCGGGCGGGCGGACGCGGCCAGCCGCGCGCGCATGTCCACCAAGACGGTGTGCACGAACCCGGGATGATCGAAGTCCAGCCCGCCGGCGGCGTACTTCCAGCGGACATCGAATGCGAACCGCTCGACCGCTTCACGGTCGGACAAGCCTTCCAGGCGCTGCAGGACCATCACGACCGCCACGATCACCGGCGGCACCGACCTGCGGCCGTCCTCGGCGAACAGATCGGCGAACATCTCATCGGGGAACAACGCCCGGCACTCGCGGTGCAGCACCGCGTAGATCGAGTTCGGCGCCAGCCGACCCTCGCAGAAACCCGCCGTGGAGGAGAGCAACCCCGGCTGCATCGGGGTCCGGCCCACTGCCATCGCTCAACCTCTCCCCACACCCAGCGACCAACACCAAGCAGCCTGGCACACGTTGAAGAACCGACGCGAGCTCACACGATTAACACCAGTCACCTAGGGCCGCGGCACCGGCCGGCGCCGGTCCGGCCGTCTGCGGCCCCTATCGAAAAAGCTACCGCTTAGTAGTTTGCTGTTGTACGGTACTCGCATGGCTCAGGCAATCCAGGCGACCATCGGCGACAGCGAGTTCGACCGAGACACCGCGACCACGCAGCGGGAGCCGGGTGTGTACGACACCTTCCTCTCGCCCGGCTGGACGATCTTCGGCGCCGTCAACGGGGGCTACCTGCTGGCGGTTCTGGGCCGCGCACTCGCGGACACCCTGCCGCACGGCGACCCCTTCACCGTCTCGGCCCACTATCTGAGCGCCTCCCGGCCCGGCCCGGCCATGGTGCGCACCGAGACGGTCCGCACCGGCCGCACGCTGTCGACCGGACAGGCCTCGCTCCTCCAGCGCGACGACGACGGCCACGAGGTCGAGCGGATCCGCGTCCTCGCCTCCTACGGCGACCTGGACGCCCTCCCCGACGAGGTGCGCACCACCGCGACGCCGCCGGAGTTCCCGCCCATGGCGCAGTGCCTCGGACCCGCGGACGGGCCGGCGCCCGACTCCGGCGACCAGCCCATCGCCGACCGGCTGATGCTCAAGCTGGACCCGGCCACGATCGGGTGGGCGCTCGGGCAGCCCTCCGGCAAGGGGGAGATGCGGGCCTGGTTCGGGCTGGCCGACGGCCGGGACATCGACCCGCTCGCGCTGCTGCTCTCGGTGGACGCGTTGCCGCCGACGGCGTTCGACCTCGGCGTGCAGGGGTGGGTGCCCACGGTGGAACTCACCGTTCATGTGCGGTGCCGGCCTGCTCCCGGGCCGGTGCGGGTGTCGATCGCGACCCGGAACCACGCGGGGGGCTTCCTGGAGGAGGACGCCGAGGTCTGGGACAGCGCGGGGCGGCTGGTGGCTCAGTCGCGGCAGCTGGCCCGG
>NZ_JBIARA010000048.1:0-4272 GCF_042889525.1 Micromonospora sp. NPDC002575
ATGGTCGGCGCGACCACCCTCGACGAGTACCGCGAGCGCATCGAGAAGGACCCGGCGCTGGAGCGGCGCTTCCAGCAGGTGCTCGTCGCCGAGCCCAGCGTGGAGGACACCATCGCGATCCTGCGCGGGCTCAAGGGCCGCTACGAGGCCCACCACAAGGTGCAGATCGCGGACGCCGCCCTGGTCGCCGCCGCCGGCCTCTCCGACCGGTACATCACCTCCCGGTTCCTGCCCGACAAGGCCATCGACCTCGTCGACGAGGCGGCCTCCCGGCTCCGTATGGAGATCGACTCCTCGCCCGTGGAGATCGACGAACTCCAGCGGGCCGTCGACCGGCTGCGGATGGAGGAACTCGCCCTCGGCAAGGAGACCGACCCCGCCTCCCGCGAGCGCCTGGAGAAGCTGCGCCGCGACCTCGCCGACAAGGAGGAGGAACTGCGCGGCCTCAACGCCCGATGGGAGAAGGAGAAGCAGTCCCTCAACCGGGTGGGCGAGCTGAAGGAGAGGCTCGACGACCTGCGCGGCCAGGCGGAACGCGCCCAGCGCGACGGCGACTTCGACACCGCCTCCAAGCTGCTGTACGGCGAGATCCCCACGCTGGAGCGGGACCTGGAGGCCGCCTCCGAGGCCGAGGAGGAGGCCGTCTCGCTCCGGGGGAAGCCCACCATGGTCAAGGAGGAGGTCGGCTCCGACGACATCGCCGACGTGGTCGCCTCCTGGACCGGCATCCCGGCCGGCCGCCTGCTGGAGGGCGAGACGCAGAAGCTGCTGCGCATGGAGGACGAGCTGGGCCGCCGCCTGATCGGCCAGGGCGAGGCGGTGCGCGCGGTCTCCGACGCCGTACGACGCTCCCGTGCGGGCATCGCCGACCCGGACCGGCCCACCGGCTCCTTCCTCTTCCTCGGCCCGACCGGCGTGGGCAAGACGGAGCTGGCCAAGGCCCTCGCGGACTTCCTCTTCGACGACGAGCGGGCCATGGTCCGCATCGACATGTCGGAGTACGGCGAGAAGCACAGCGTCGCCCGTCTCGTCGGCGCGCCCCCCGGCTACGTCGGCTACGAGGAGGGCGGCCAGCTCACCGAGTCCGTGCGCCGCCGCCCCTACAGCGTCGTCCTGCTGGACGAGGTGGAGAAGGCCCACCCCGAGGTCTTCGACGTGCTGCTGCAGGTCCTCGACGACGGCCGGCTCACCGACGGGCAGGGCCGCACCGTCGACTTCCGCAACACCATCCTGATCCTCACCTCGAACCTGGGCAGCCAGTTCCTGGTCGAGCCGGACACCCCCGAGGAGCAGAAGAAGCAGCAGGTCCTGGACGTGGTGCGGGTGTCCTTCAAGCCCGAGTTCCTCAACCGGCTGGACGACCTGGTGGTGTTCTCCGCGCTGTCGAAGGACGAGCTGGGCCGCATCGCCCGGCTCCAGATCGACCGCCTGGCCCGCCGCCTCGCCGAGCGCCGCCTCACCCTCGACGTCACGCCCGAGGCCCTGGCCTGGCTCGCCGAGGAGGGCAACGACCCGGCCTACGGTGCCCGCCCGCTGCGCCGCCTGGTGCAGACCGCGATCGGCGACCGCCTCGCCAAGGAGATCCTCGCGGGCGAGATCAAGGACGGCGACACGGTCCGGGTCGACACCTCCGGCGAGGGCCTGAAGGTGGGACCCGCCACGGGGAAGACCCTCTAGACCCGGACTTCGCGGGTCGTTGATTCGTATGGTGTGACCGGCTCGGGGGTGTCCCGGGCCGGGGGTGTGGCGTTGGGCTGGGTGTGTCGATGACTTCCCGGTCCCCGCGGCCACGGTCCCAGCGTCAGCGCCTCGATGTGGTGGTGACGTCCGTGGTGGAGAAGCGTCTGGGCGCTCTGCCTGTCGCTGCCGAGTTTCTGCGCCGGCTGGATGTTTCCGGGATCGTCGATGCGGTGTGTCCGGGCGGCGCTAGCGCGCTGGTGACGCACGGGCAGGTGATCGAGGCGTTGGTGGCCAACCGGCTGACGTCGCCCGCGCCGCTGGTACGGGTGGAGGACTGGGCCAGGTGCTGGGCGGTCGAGGAGGTCTTCGGGATCGGGCCCGAGCTGCTCAACGACGACCGGCTCGCCCGGGCGCTGGACGCGATCGCTCCGCATCTGGATGAGATCGCGGGCACGGTCGGGGCCCGGGCGATCAGCGAGTTCGGGATCGATGTGGCCCGGCTGCACTGGGACATGACCAGCATGTCCGTCCACGGCGCCTACCCGGCCGAGGGCCAGGACGAGGACTTCCCGCTGATCCGCTACGGGCATCCCAAGGACCGGCGGACCGATCTGAAGCAGGTCCAGGCCGGTCTCGCGGTGGCTGCCGACGGCGGTGTCCCGATCCACGCGAAAGTCTTCGGCGGATCGGCGGCCGAGGTCAGCCAGGTCATCGGGGCGATGAAGGACCTGCGGGCCATGGCCGCAACCCGCGACTTCCTGATGGTCGCCGACTCCAAGCTGGTCTCCTACGCCAACGTCTCGGCGCTGCTTCAAGCGGGAGTGGAGTTCATCGCCCCCGCCCCGGCCGCGCAGGTCGGCAACGAGGTCTATGCGGCACTCGACCTGCGGCAGGCCGTCGTCGTGGACTGGGTTCCCGACCGGGACGCGGACAAGCCGCCCGAGAAGCGGGAGACCTACCGGGTCCTGGAGGACACCCACGTCCTGAACGGCCCCCGCAAGAGCGACCCGCCCCTCACCCTGCGCCGGATCCTGGTCCACTCCACCGCGAACGCTGCGGGCCAGCAGGCGGCCCGGGCCAAACGCCTGGCCAAGGCGGCCGAAGAGTTCGGCAAGCTCACCACCGCGGCCGGCGGACGTCACTACAGGACCCGGGAGAAGATCGTCGCCCGGATCGGCGTGATCGCCGCCAAGCGGCGCGTCACGTCCTGCCTGCGCTGGGCCGTCACCGAGAACGAGCACGGCGCCCCCGTCCTGGCCTGGCACTTCGACCAGGCCGTCCTGGATGCCGAGGCCGCGATCGACGGCTGGTACGCACTGCTGACCTGTATCCCGGCAGACCGGGCCACCCCGGCCGAGGCCCTCATCCACTACAAGGGCCAGGGCACGGTCGAGCGCCGCTACCACGACTTCAAAGGGCCGCTCGCGGTCACGCCGGTCTTCGTGCAGCACAACCGCCGTGTCGCCGCCTTGATCCAGGTCATCTGTCTGGCCCTGCTGGTGTTCTGTCTGATCGAACGGCAGGTCAGACGCGCGCTCGGCCCCGAGCAGACCATGACCGGCCTCTACCCGGACAACCGCCGCGTCCGTCCCACCGGCCGCATGATCTTCTACCACCTCGGCGAACTCACCCTGCGGATCGGCAACCTCACCGACCCGCCCACCGTCCAGATCACCCGCGGCGTCCAACTCCACCTCCTCGACCTCCTCGACACCGACATCGGACAAACCCGCTGGCCACAGACCTGAAACGGTGACCCGCGAAGTCCGGGTCTAGAGGGCCCCGGAGGAACCGGCGCGGACCCGGCGCGCCCCGCCCCCCTTCACCCGGGGGCGGGGCGCTCTGTGCTGCGATCGGCCTGATCGTGTCCGCCGAGGGCTGACAGGGGTAGTCGGGGGTTGCCACGCCCCTCCCCGCATGGGGGAGGATGACGGAATCCGTACGAAGGGAAATTCACGGTGAGCATCGACCCGTCCTCGATTCCGAACTTCGGGGGCAAGCCCCAGCCCCAGTCCCAAGGACCGGCGGGCCCCGTCGTCCCGGATCAGGACCTTGTGAAGCAGCTCCTGGACCAGATGGAGCTGAAGTACGTCGTCGACGAAGAGGGTGACCTCGCGGCGCCGTGGGAGCAGTTCCGCACGTATTTCATGTTCCGCGGTGAGGGGGAGCAGCAGGTCTTCTCGGTGCGGACCTTCTACGACCGGCCGCACCCCATCGAGGAGAAGCCGCAGCTTCTGGAGGCGATCGACGACTGGAACCGGCGCACCCTGTGGCCGAAGCTCTACACGCACACGCACGACGACGGCACGGTCCGCCTGATCGGTGAGGCGCAGATGCTGGTCGGCACGGGCGTGAGCCTGGAGCACTTCGTGTCGTCGACGGTGAGCTGGGTGCGCGCGGCCATCGAGTTCGAGCGCTGGCTGGTCGAGCAGCTCGGGCTGGAGAAGGACGTCGAGGACATCGGCGGCGTCGACGGCACCGAGCGGCCGCAGGACGGCGACTCGGACGAGCCGGGCGCCTGACCCGTCCCACCCCGGCGGCAGCGGTCCGCCCGGGCGTCCCGCAGGGGACGTCCGCCACGGAAGAGCCCGG
>NZ_JBIARA010000049.1:0-3561 GCF_042889525.1 Micromonospora sp. NPDC002575
CACGGGAGACGACGTAGTAGGAGTCGTGGTCGATCAGCATGCGCGCGTCGCCCTCGCTGATCGTTTTCGTGAAGGCGCCGACGGCGACCTCCTCGTAGAACCCCCACCTGAGCGGGTTGCCGATGGCCGTCCGCGAGTTGAACACCGCGGCGTAGCCGGCGAACCGCTCGGCGCCGCCGTCACCGCCGGCGCGGATGGCGAGGCCCGCCGTGGACAGCGGCACGCGGCGGCGCTCCTCAGTCGATGTCCTCGTCAGCATGATGGCCTTCCTCGGGCGCGGGGGCGGGTGTGAGCTGCCGCGGCTTGTCGGCCGGGGCCAGCAGCCGCTGGGCCTCGGCGAGCAGCGCGGCGGCGCGTACGGGCGCCGGGATCTCCTCCGGCGCGAACGGGTTGGTGCCGAGCGGCGCCATATAGGTCGGCTGCAGGTAGACGTCGCCCTCGGGCCCGATCGGGGGCAGGTCCTCCAGGCCGCGCACGTCGTTGGCGGAGAACCCGCCCACATCCCGCATCGCCCGGTAGAACGTGGCCCTCGCCGTCGAGTCGCCGCGCAGCAGGCCCTGCACGGCGTACTTGGCGTACAGGCTGGCAGGCAGCAGCTCCTTGTTGATGCGCTGCTCGGTCGGCGTGAGCCACGTCGGCGCCAGGTCGAACGTGATCCACCCCTGTGCCTGCTGTTCCAGACCCGTGCCCCACGACGTCGATTTCTCCGTCGACATGAGCAGGAACTGCGGCACGCCGAACATCCGGGCGACCTCGACGACCTGGAACTCACGCGACTCAAGGAACTGCGCATCCTTGTAGGGCATGGTGACGGGCTTGAACGCGGCGCCGGAGTCCAGGACCGCGATCTCCTGCGAGTTGGCCCAGCCTCCCATCTTGGCCCGCCACTGCTGCTTCAGCGCGTTCGCCTGGTCCGGCTTCAGGCGCTGCTCGGTCTGCAGAACGCCGGACATGATGTTGCCCTTGCCGAACTGGCGGGCCGCGGTCTTCTCGGCGGCCTGCGCCAGGCCGATGCCCTCGGCGGCCAGGCGCACCGGCGAGCAGCCGGTGACGCCGTCGTAGCCCAGGCCGGGGATGTGCAGGATCTCCCGGGACGTCAGCGCGTGCACCGTGCCCCAGTCGTCGGTGACCTCGAACACCTTCCCCGACGGCAGCAGCTCGTCCGGCCTGACCTTGCCGACCCTGACGCGGTCCGGCATCAGCGGGTGCAGTTCCACGACGACGCCCGCGCGGTTGCGGACCTTCTGCTGGTAGCCGTTACCCCACAGCACCCGGTGCGTGTACGCCAGCCGCCACAGCTCCAGCGGGGTCAGGTCCGGGTGCGGGTCGGCCAGCAGTGCCGACGTCGCACGGTTCTTGGTGCCCGCGGCGTAGGTGTGCAGCGGCAGCGCCGAGGACACACCCGCGATCAGCGCGACCGACCGCCACACGGCCGGCATGTGCAGCGAGGACCGTTCGGTGACCGACACCCCCGACTCGTTGAGGGCCGCGCCGAGGAACGCCGCCACCGCCTCCGACGTCAGCGGCTGCGCCGGGCTTTCCATGCCGCGCCGCTCATACAGGCCGAAGAGGCTCACCGTTCTCACCGCCCTTCCCAGGCTGCTGTACGGGCGCACGCTGGGCCATCTGCCGCTCGACGACCACCACGCCCAGCGCACCGCCCAGCATCAGCGCGGCGGGCACGTACACCAGCGCCACGCCCGCCAGGACGACCAGCACGAACGTGACCTCGAGTGCGAGCAGCACCTGCTGCTCAGTCGGCTTCACCACAGGTTCGGCGCCCCTTCCGGCTCCTCGACGTCCACGCCGAGCCCCCACTTCGCCAGCGTCACCGCCACCAGCGGACTGATGTCCACCGAGACGATCCGCCGCGCCCACGCCCACGCATCCCCCAGCGGCCGCCGCTGCGCTCCCGCCAGAGCCGCGGCGAGCGGCGCCTGGTCCAGGTGCGACAGCGTCTGCTCGGCGACCGCGTCGAAGAGCTGGCCGCACGCCACACCGACCTCACGCGTCTTCGGCTGAACCACCTCGACGCCGAGCCGCTCCTCGAGGCCGGCAATCAGCGACCCGGCCGGGCCGCCCGCGTCGATGACCCAGCACCGAGGGTTCCACCGCTCGTGCAGGTCGGCCGCCCGGTCGAGGATCCAGCCCGTACCGGGCCGGTGGTCGACGACTTCGACGTGCGTACCGCCGCGCCACTCGCCCGCCACGCCGATCGCGGCGTGCGACCTCTCCGGCGTCATGTCGATGGCGAACGCCACCAGGTCGCCGGGCACCGACTCGGCCGCCGCCAGGGCCCGCCAGGCGTCCTCCCCGATGACCTGCCACGTGTCCGCGCCGTCCGACGGGTAGTCGCCGACGCCGAGCCGCTCGCGGGCATACAGAGCGTCGCCCATCGTCAGCCTCCGGTGCATGGACTTCTCGACCTGGAGGCGGTAGCCCACCGCGGGGTTGGACTTCAGCAGCGACTCCACCGAGTCGACCGCGTCATGCTGCGTGCAGTCCTTCGGGCATTCGTCCAGGTGCGGGCTGATCGACCACTCCATGTACGCCAGCACCGGGTCGGGTTGGCCGCTCTCCACGGCCGCCAGGGCGCGACGGCGAAGGCGGCCCATCTGCTGCGAGGGGGCGCCGATGCCGGCGCTGCCCAGGTACCAGAGCTGACTGTTGTCGACGGCGTCCGTGGTGGGCGCCAGCGCGGACATCGCATCGTCGCCGAGGATCATGCACTCGTCGAAGATGACGCAGTCCGAGGTGAAGCCACGTCCTGAGCCGCGCGAGCGGGCGATGTACTTCAGCGACCGGCCCTTGCCCCAGACGTCGTCGTGCAGCTCGATGCCCTCACGCCCGACGGTCTTATGGAACGCCTTCACGCGTTTCAGCAGGTCAGGGCACCCACGGATGAGACGCTCGATGCGCTTCATCGTGTTCGTCGTGGTCTTGAACTCATGGGCGGACAGCAGGATCTCCTGCTCGCCACCGATGAACAGGCCCCACAGCACCCGGGCTTCGATCACCCCGCCCTTGCCGTTCTGGCGAGGCACGTTGACACAGATCTCGGTGGCCGCCCAACTGCCGTCGGCCCTCTCGCCCATGGCGACACGCAGCACGTGCTGCTGCCACGGGTCCAGGTGCAGCCCCGCCTTGGCCGCGAGGTCGATCGCCTCCTGGCCGGCGGTGGACACGGATGGAGGCGCGGCCTGGATCGGGGGCTGCTGCCAGCCGTAAACGCCGTCGTCAGCCGTGGGAGGCCTGCTCGCGGGCGGCGGCCCGCCGCTTCGCTCGCTGCTCAGCAATGTCATCGACGGCGTCCCCCTCCGACTGGACGGGCGCGAGCCTGCGCAGGTCGGCCATCACGGCGCGCAGCTCCCGGGCGACGACCGCGCGGGCTGTCGGGGCGTCGGCTTCGTCGACGGAGCGGGCGAGGCTGGTGGCGAGTTCGGCGAGGCCGGGCGAGACGGACTCGACTCCGAGCTGGTGGATGTCGGCGTTGATCGCGTCGGTGACCGCCCCCATGATCACCACCCCCGGCCACACAGCGTCACATCACTGTGAGTGACG
>NZ_JBIARA010000050.1:0-3212 GCF_042889525.1 Micromonospora sp. NPDC002575
TTCCGAACGGCACGTTCGGCGCTGATCAGGACGTCGTGGTTCAGGAGATCCAGGCCGTCAACCGCTGAAGCAGGAAAGGGAAGTACGCGGCGCATGTCCTTTTTGAAGTTCGCAAGCGATGAAGTGAAGGAGATGGCGCGGACCCTGGAGAACAGCGGCGGTGACATGAAGAAGGCGTCGAAGGAGATGACTCGCGCGGACTCCAGCCAGCTGGGTCACGGTGGCCTCCAGTCCGCCTGCGACGAATTCGCCGAGTCCTGGGACTACGGCTTCGGGCAGCTGTCGAAACTGACCAAGGGTGTCTCCAAGTTCGCCAACAAGGCGTCGGAGGAGTTCCTCAAGCTGGACCAGAAGTTGTACGACGAGTTGCAGAAGTCCCGTGACACGGGGAAGAAGTAGGCGAAGCGTCTACCCAGGGCCCGCGAGGACGGCTGAGTCCTCGCGGGCCCTTTCCGACGGTCGGCACGTCTCTCAGCCGGCCCGGTTTGTCGATCCATCCGCCACCGCAGGGTTGTTCGTCTCCGGCGGGTCGAAGGTGAACGTGCGGCCGATCTGGGCCAGCCGCTGGCAGTAGGAGTCCAGCAGGAAGACCGATGGGGTGGCGATCGTCACGTACGCGCAGTAGTCCCTCGGTGCCGGGATGACAAGCTGCAGCGACGCCATGGGGATCATCAGCGCAGGACCCCCTTCTCTCGCGGGGAGGGTGAGCGACCGCAGGGAGGTGGACATCGCCCCTGGCCCGGATGGCAGCTTGACCGCCAACACCATGTCCTGCTTGCCCTGGAGCCCCTTGCCCAGCGGATAGTCCAGCTCCTCAAGATCGCGCTCGCCTTCGAAGAGCCGCCGCACCTTGGCCTGATAGATCCCCTCGGCAGCCAGGAGCCGGTCCTTGTGCTCGCTGGGACGTACGGAGACGGCGAGCAGGCCCATCGACAGCCGCTCGTCTTCCTCCACGTTCTCAGTACCCACACACATCGCCGTGAGGATCGTGGTCTCCTCACCGGACCGGGAGAGCCTCGGGAGGTAGTCGCGCATCTGTGCGCTGGCAGCCTCCCGTTGCTCGTCGTCGGCTTCCGGCATGAGTTTCTCCATCGCCTCCCGCCAGCCGTCGGAGGTCGTGGGGTCCGGAAGTCTCACGAACTCGTCCGGCACCTGGTGCTGGAAGGCGTACGCGACATGAGGCGACTCCCTCTCTGTCAGCCTTGGGTGAGACGTCCCGCTTCGTCGGGTTAGCCTGAGAGGGCACGACAGGAGAACCATCCCCTCATGACCAGTACCACCCCCGCCGGGTCCGATCCGGCTCCCCGACCGAAGCGCCGCACCTTCAGCCCGGAGTACAAGCTGCGGATCGTGGCCGAGTACGACGCCGCCCCGAAGAACGAGAAGGGCGCGGTCCTGCGCCGTGAGCGGCTGTACCACTCGCACGTCAAGGAATGGCGGGCCGCGCGGGATGCCGGGGCCCTGGAGAAGCTGGCCGACAAGCGCACCAGCCCGGCGAGGCCGAAGAAGCCGGCCGCCGAGGCGGAGAACGAGAAGCTGCGCCGCCAGGTGGAACGGCTGGAGAAGGAACTGGCGCGGAACAAGGCCGCGCTGGAAGTCATGGGAAAAGCTTCCGCGCTCTTGGAAATGATCTCCGAGGGCGCGGACTGAACGCTGCCGCCGACCCGGTGGTCGACGACGCGTTCACCGGCGTCGAGGGCGAGCTCGGTGTCACGGCGGCCTGCCGGCTGACCGGCCGCTCCCGGGCCACCCACTACCGCCGGCTGCGTCCGGCGCCGCCGCGCGGACCCCGCAAGCGGCAGGTCCAGCCCTCGGCCCTGACGGCAGACGAACGGGCTGCGGTGCTGGAGCTGATGAACAGCGTCGAGTACGCCGAGTTGCCGCCCGCCCAGATCTGGGCCCGCGAGCTGGATGCCGGGCGCTACCACTGCTCGGTCTCCACGATGTACCGGATCCTGCGCGAGAAGGGACAGTCCGGCGAGCGCCGCCGTCAGGCCACCCACCCGGCGAAGACGGTGCCCGAGCTGGTCGCCACCGCACCTTCGCAGGTGTTCACCTGGGACATCACCAAGGCAGCCGGACCGGTCAGGGGCGTCTGGTATCACGCCTACGTCATCATCGACATCTTCAGCCGCTACATCGTCGGCCACACCGTCGAGGCCGCCGAATCCGCCGGGCGAGCCGAGGAGTTGATCCGCGAGACGATCACCCGCAACGGCATCGTGCCCGAGACCGTGCACGCCGACCGCGGCACCTCGATGACGAGCAAGAAGGTCTCGCAGCTGCTGATCGACCTCGGCGTCACCCGGTCGCACTCGCGGCCGAAAACCTCCAACGACAACCCCTACAGCGAGGCCCACTTCAAGACCACGAAGTACATGTCCGACTACCCCGAACGGTTCGACTCCCTGGCCCACGCCCGCGAATGGTTCGACGCGTTCATCGCGTACTACAACCACGAGCACCGGCACTCGGGCATCGGCTGGCACACACCCGCCTCCGTCCACTTCGGCACCGCCGAGGAGGTCCGCGACCAGCGTGCGGTCACCCTCGCCGAGGCATACACCCGCCACCCCGAACGCTTCGGCCGCCGCCCCCGACCACCCCGGATACCCCAGCAGGCATGGATCAACGACCCGGCCAAGCGCAGGGAACCCGCACCACAAACCTCATAGCATCACGACCGTCTCACTGGACTTGAAATCTTCCGACTGGATGTCGGTCACGAAGGCGTTCATGCGACAGTCCCGAACTGCGAGGGTTGAAGCCCTGTCGTGAAGCTGGCACCTGCGGACGCCAGCGTCTTGGAGGAGTCGACCTGCGGGCCTGAGGAGCCCGGGGCTATCACTTTGTCGTCCGGCTGGTCCGAGTACAGGCCGGCGAACGGGCCGATCAGGGGGACGTCTGTGAGGTTCCAGTCACCGTCTGTCCAGCGGGAGTCGTTCGAGTTCGAGCCAAGAGCGAGGCCCGCGCCGGTCCACGTGCCGCCCCAGTCGAGGGTGTTGCCGATGGCGACGTGTGACCAGCCCTTTGCGGACATGGAGAATCCTCGGGCACTGTTCGCTATGCCACTGGGGATCTTCGCGATCCCGCCCAGGTAGTTTCCTGGACCGATCTTGCCCAACGTGGCCATGAGCCCTTCAGTGGCCCGCAGTGCCCGCCCGGACTGGACGAGGGCCCGGCCCGCCTGGGCGAGCCGGGCACCGGCGAGG
>NZ_JBIARA010000051.1:0-3105 GCF_042889525.1 Micromonospora sp. NPDC002575
GGTCGTGATCCTGCCCGGAATTTGAACGAGTGGCCCCCTGGCCTTGCCCGACGCGGGCCCCGGCCCGGGGAGGTGGGTAAAGCCCACGGAGCCGACCGGCCCACCTCCGGGCCTCCGCTCTGGCCAACTCCCCGCCGTGGCCTGGCCGTCGGCCTGGCGGTCGTCGTGCGGGCGCGTCCGGCCTTCTCCGCGCTTCCGGTGGTCCGCTGTGCTGCTTCTGCGCGGCCTGGTCGCTGGCCGGCCCGCGGTGGCGGAGCCGAGAGCGGGCCGGGTGGGCGGCCGTGCCGCGCGCGACCCGCGTCAGCGGGTCGCCTTGAAGACGTAGAGAAAGTTTGGACGCATCCCGCTTCGGCGGTACGCCGTGGTCGTTAGCCGAGCGTCCGGCTGGGCCGCTGGCCTGGTGCCATGGCCTGCGGGTTGTGGGTCATGTTTCCGGCTGGCGGTGGTGGTTCTACTCGGCTCGGGTGACCTTGGCGTGGTCGGTGAAGACGCGTCTGAAGAGCTCGTGGCCGGTGCGTCCGGTGTGGCGGAGTGCCCAGTCCTGTGCGGCTTCCTGCTCGGAATGGGGTCCGGATTCGGCTCCGCAGTTGGCAGCGGCGCAGAACACCTCGTAGGTGGGGACTGTAAAACGTTCGGTGTAACTCCTGATCAAGGAAGATGCATCGATGACCAGTGAGAACGTGACCGAGGCCGAGTCCGTCGAGGCGGCTGAGCCGCAGTCGGCGAAGGCGGTGGACGACCAGCTCATCGACGAGCTGGTGGGCCGCGCCCAGGCCGAGGGCCTGCAGCTGACGGGTGAGGGCGGGCTGCTGCAGCAGCTGACGAAGCGGCTTCTGGAATCCGCCCTCGAAGGCGAGATCACCGACCATCTCGGCTATGACAAGCACGATCCGGCCGGGAAGAACGGCGGCAACAGCCGCAACGGGACCCGGGCCAAGACCGTGCTCACGGACGTCGGCCCGGTGGAGATAGCCGTGCCCCGCGACCGTGAAGGCTCGTTCGAGCCGAAGATCGTCAAGAAGCGGCAGAAGCGTCTGTCCGGCGTCGACGAGATGGTCATCTCACTGTCCGCGAAGGGCCTGACGACCGGTGAGGTCCAGGCCCACCTGGCCGAGGTCTATGGCGCCGAAGTCTCCCGCCAGACGATCTCCACCATCACCGACAAGGTCATGGACGGCATGGCCGAATGGCAGAACCGTCCCCTCGACGCCGTCTATCCGGTGATCTTCATCGACGCGATCCACGTGAAGATCCGCGACGGCGCGGTGGCGAACCGGCCCATCTACGTGGCCCTGGCCGTGACCGTCGAGGGCCGCCGCGACATCCTCGGCCTGTGGGCCGGCGACGGAGGCGAGGGCGCCAAGCACTGGATGCACATCCTCACCGAGATCAAGAACCGCGGCGTCAACGACGTCCTCATGCTCGTCTGCGACGGTCTCAAGGGCCTGCCCGACGCCGTCGAGACCGTCTGGCCCCGCACCACGGTCCAGACCTGTGTGGTCCACCTGCTGCGGAACTCCTTCCGCTATGCCGCCCGCCAGGACTGGGACAAGATCGCCAAGCTCCTCAAGCCCGTCTACACCGCGGCGACCGAAGAGGCCGCGCTCGAGCGGTTCGCAGAGTTCGCCGATGCCTGGGGCAAGAAGTACCCGGCGATCGTGCGGCTCTGGGAGAACGCCTGGGAGGAGTTCACGCCGTTCCTCCGCTTCGACACCGAGATCCGCCGCATCGTCTGCACCACCAATGCGATCGAGTCCGTGAACGCCAGGATCCGGCGGGCGGTCAAGGCCCGCGGCCACTTCCCGAACGAGACCGCGGCCTTGAAGTGCGTCTACATGGCCATCATGTCGCTGGACCCCACCGGCAAGGGCCAGGCCCGCTGGACCATGCGCTGGAAGACCGCCCTGAACGCCTTCGACATCACCTTCGACGGCCGACTCTCCGCAGCCCGTCAGTAACCCCAACCACCCTGGTTACACCGTTCATTTGACAGACCCCGCCGCAGCCCTCGTCCGCTGACGTTGCCGTCAGCGTTGCCGTCAAACACCCCTGAAGCCAGGGCTTGATCAAGTTCCGTGAGTGTCCGGGTTGTTGGTGATGCCCAGGACGGCGAGTGCTCGTTCGGGGTCGTGGCGGATGGCGCGGGTGGTCTTGGCGATGTTGTCGGCTCCGAGGATCTTCAGGGTGCCGATGGCGAGGTTACGGATGGTGGCCATGGCGCGGGGTGCGGTGCCGGTGTGAATGGTCGAGGCGTCCTCGGCGAACGTGACATCTCGGATGTAGTGGGAGGAATTTTCGATTCCCCAGTGCTCGCGGATGGCGGCGGCGAGGTCGGCGGGGCGGGTTTGATGGGCGGCGAGGCTGGTGACCGCGTAGACGTTCTCGCGGGTTTCGGGCCGGCCGGTGGGCTTGCGGCGGCGGTGGACCCGGATGGCGAGGCGGGCGTGGGGGAAAGCGATGCCGCCGAGGTTGTCGGCGATGGCGCAGGTCTTGATCGAGCGGGACTCGCGGCGGCCGTGGGCGGTGGCGGAGGCGGTGTGCTGGACCTTGATCGAGGTCCAGGGCAGGGCGGCGAGCTGGGCGTGGGCGGTGGGCTGGTTGGTCTTGATGACGGCGATGTAGTGGGCCTTCTTCGTCTCGACCAGCCAGGTGATGTTGGCCTTCACCGAGTGCAGGGCATCGAAGGTGACGACGGTGTCGACGAGGTCGAGCGGCGCCAGCAGGGGCTTGAAGTGGCGCACTTCGTTGGTCTTCGCCCCCACTTCGACCTGGGCAATCGTGGCGACGCGGTCGTGGGTGACCGCCGAGAGCAAGTGACGGCGCGGCGTATCCAGGCGGACCGAGCCTTTGAGGGCCTTGCCGTCCACGGCGATGACCTGCCGCGATCGGGCCCCGGGCACGTCCGTGGGCGCGGTGATGCGGTGCCGGTCAGCCAGGTAGGCGCCCACGGCCCGGTCCAGGGCGTCGCCGTCAAGTGCCTGAAGGACGCGTCCGAGCGTGACCGGCTTGGGGCTGCGCCGCCAGCCGAGCAGGTGACGGCGTACCCCGAGGGATGCCAGCAGCGAGTTCGTGGCCCGCTCGCCGAACTCGGCGAGCTCGTCGATG
>NZ_JBIARA010000052.1:0-3088 GCF_042889525.1 Micromonospora sp. NPDC002575
GTCGCGGTCGTCGTGGTCGTCGTCGGCGTCGTCGTGGTCGACCGGCTCCTGCTCGGCCTCGACCACGGTGCCGTCGTTGCGGTCCACGTCGATCTCGTGCTCGGTCTGCCCGTTGACGATCTCGATGCTCCACACCGCCCGGCCGTGCTCGTCGTCGGCCTCGACCTCGACGATCCGCCCGCCCCCGGCCCGGGCGAGCGCGATCTCGCCGGCCCGCTGCTGGTCGACCTTGCCGGCCGGGGCGTCGGTGGCCGACGGCACGCCGGTCGCGGCGGGAGCACCGGTCGGAGCACCGGTCGGGGCGTCGGTCGCGCCGCCGCCCGGGGTCGTGGTGGTCGCCGGGGCGGCGGTGGCGGCGGTCAGGGTGGTGCGACCCACCCGGTTGTCGGCGGCGGTGACGCCGACGGCCACCCCGGCCGCCGCCAGCATCGCCGCGCCGCCCAGGGACGCCATGATCAGGGACTTGCGCTTCATCTCGGGCACCTTTCCTCGTTTCCTGCCTCCGAGGATCGGTCCTGGCGCGATAGCGGCGCGCTGCACCGACGCTAAGGCCGGGTTAAGGCCGTCCCGGCGCTAGGGGCGGGACGGCGGCGCGCCGAGCCAGAGCCGCACCTCCGCGCCTGCGCCGGGGGCGGAGCGCAGCTCCAGCCGGCCCCCGGCGGTCTCCGCCGCCCGGCGGGCGATGTCCAGGCCGAGGCCGGTGGAACCGGCCGGGCTCGCGCCCCGGGCAACGGTGGCGGCGGGCATGCCGGGGCCGGAGTCGGCCACGGCGAGCAGCACCTGCCCGTCCCGCGGGGCGAGCCGGACGGTGAACGCGGTGCCGTCCGGGGTGTGCGCGAAGACGTTGCCGAGCAGCGCGTCGACCGCGGCGGCCAGCTCGTCGGCGGGCACCCCGACCGGCAACGGCCCGCCGGCCAGGTCGCGGTGGACCTCCCGCCCGGTGTCCTCGGCGAGCACCGACCAGAACGCCACCCGGTCGGCGACCACGGCGGCCGCGTCGCACCCGGCCGGGGCGGCGGCCGGTGACCGGTCGCGGCGGGCCTGGCGGATCAGGCCGGTCACGGCCCGCTCCAGCGCGTCCGCGGCGGCGGCGATCCGGGCCGCGTCCTGCGGGTCGGGCAGCGACTCGGCCTCCAACCGCAGCGTGGTGAGCGGGGTGCGCAGCCGGTGGGACAGGTCGGCCACCTGCTCGCGTTCCTGCGCCAGGAGCACCTGGATGCGGCCGGCCAGGTGGTTGAGCGCGCCGGCCACCTCACGCAGCTCGGCCGGGCCGGCGGGGGTGACCCGCGCGTCCAGCTCGGCGTTGGCGAGCCGGTGCGACACCGCCGACAGCTCGGTGATCGGCCGGACCAGGGTGCGGGCCAGCCGGTCGGCCACGGCCAGCCCCACCAGCACCAGCAGCACGCCGAGCAGGGCCAGCACGAGCCAGGCCCGGGTCACCCCGGCCGTCAGCTCGGCGCGGGGCACGACCGTGCGGATCACCCCGGTGCCGTCCGGGCGGCCCTGCACCGCGATCACCACCTCGCGTCCCGCGTCGGACTCCGCGGTGAGGCTCTGCCCGCGTTCGGCCAGGGCCACCGCGGGGGTACGCGGGACGGGCGTGCCGAGCACGGTGTCGCCGGGCAGGTAGACGCTGACCGGGCGGCCCGACTCGGCGGCGAGCTGCTCGACGGTCAGCCGGATGGTGGCGGCGTCGGCCGTGCCCACCACCGGCACCAGGCTCTGTGCGTCGGCGGTGGCCCGGACGGTGGCCCGGTCCTCGGCCACGGCGCGCACCAGCAGCGCCAGCGGCACGAGGAACGCCACCAGCGTGAGCACGCTGACGGCGGCAGCCAGCAGCGCCAGGCGGGCCCTCACGCCGCGCCGCCCGGCGGCTCCAGCCGCACGCCCACGCCCCGCACGGTGTGCAGGTAGCGGGGCTGCTGGGCGTTCTCGCCCAGCTTGCGGCGCAGCCACGACAGGTGCACGTCGACGGTCTTGTCCGCGCCGCCGTACGGGATCTGCCAGACCTCGGTGAGCAGCTCCCGCTTGGTGACCACCTCCCCGGGGCGGGCGGCGAGGTGGTGCAGCAGGTCGAACTCGCGCGGGGTGAGCTCGACCGCGACGCCGTCGAGGGTCACCTGGCGGGCGCGCGGGTCGACCCGCAGACCGCCCACCACGAGCGTGGGGTCGTCCGCCCCGGTGCCCGCACCGCGCCGCAGCACCGCGCGGACCCGCGCGTCGAGCTGGGCGGCGGTGAACGGCTTCACGACGTAGTCGTCGGCGCCCGCGTCGAGGACCCGGACGATCTCGGTCTCGTCGTCGCGGGCGGTGGCCACGATGACGGGCACCGCGCTGACCGCCCGCAGCATGCGCAGCAGCTCCCGCCCGTCCAGGTCGGGCAGGCCCAGGTCGAGCACGACCAGGTCCGGCCGATTGTCCAGGGCGTCGCGCAGCCCGTCCATCGCGGTCGACGCGGCGGCCACGGCGTGGCCCCGGTCCCGCAGCGCCCGCGCCAGCGGCGTGCGGATGGTCAGGTCGTCCTCGATCAGCAGCAGGCGGGGCACACGACGAGGCTAGCCGCCCCGGCCGACGCCAGGCCGGTCCTTAACCGTCCCTTAGCCTCGTCCCACGACACGGTCAACCCTGGATCGGGGATAGTCGGGGGATGCGTCGTCGTTCGCTTCTCGCGGTCGCGGGGTGGCTGGCCACCGCCGTGCTCGCCACCGGAGTCGGGGTGGCCGCCATCCGGCTGGTCGGGGAGAGCATCACCGGCACGCCGGGCGGGGTGCGCAGCCAGGAGGAGGTCGAGCGGGCCCTGGCCGCTCCGGCGCCCACCGGTTCCGGCGTCTCCTCCCCCGGCGTCGGCGCGCCCACGGGGTCGGCCGGCCCCGACGCCCGGCGGGCCTTCGCGACCGCCGGCGGCACGGCCGTGGCCGAGTGCGTGCCGGGCGGGGTACGCCTGGTCTCCTGGGCCCCCGCGCAGGACCACCGGGTCGCCGACGTCGACCGGGGGCCGGACGACGACGTCGAGGTCACCTTCGTCGGGCCGGGCGGGGAGCACGAGCTGAAGGTTCGGTGCGTGGGCGGCGAACCGGTCGCCGTCGCG
>NZ_JBIARA010000053.1:0-2965 GCF_042889525.1 Micromonospora sp. NPDC002575
CCAGGCGGTGGCAGCCGCCGCCTGGGCGCAACTCATCGCCCAGTACCTTGACGAGCACCGCGATGCCATGAGCGAGGTGGACGAGCTCGCGGAGCCCACCTTGCTGTCCTCGAAGGTCTGGAACCAGCGCAATACGGGCACTGGAACGTTCATCGGCGGTGACGTCCACGGTGGGCTGACGTTCAACTACGGCGGGGCGTCAGATGACGGACGCTGAGCACCGGGAACAGCACAACCATGGCTCCGGCACGTTTGTGGGTGGCGACGTTCACGGTGGTCTCTGGCAGATCTTTCTCCCGCCCTACGGGAAGAAGGCATCCGGCAATCCGGAACCGACTAAACGCCGGCCCGCGCAAGGCGACGACGATGAGGATGACTATCAGGACATCCTGTGGTCGCTGCTCGGCGCTGCGTGGATTTCCGCTGCGGCTGGCCTGGCCGTCGTATATGCGGTCATGGGCTGGCCCTGGACCGACCATGAACCGACTCCGGGTATCGCGTCCCGCATCGGTGTTGGGCTCGTCGCCGTCTACATCTGCCTGGCTGCGGCGGCTGCCTTCTTCGCGCGTCTCGCTCAAGTCTTCGAGCTCTGGTCGGAACAATGTGCCATCACGGCTACGCAAAGCCGGGGCCGGTTGGTGGCCAAGCCCCCTGTGTCGGCGACGGGTGAATCCTGACCCTCTGACGGCGGATCAAATCTGACCCTCTGTGGTGGTACATCCCTCCTGATCTTGATCAAGGTCAGGAGGAGAGAGGGTGATTCCTGTGGAGGACTGGGCAGAGATCCGCCGCCTGCACCGTGCCGAACACATGCCGATCAGGGCCATCGCGCGGCATCTGGGCATCTCGAAGAACACGGTCAAACGGGCGCTGGCCAGTGACCGGCCGCCGAGGTACGAGCGGGCGGCGAAGGGCTCGGCGGTGGACGCGGTCGAGCCGGCCATCCGTGAGCTGCTGCAGCAGACGCCGACGATGCCGGCCACGGTGATCGCCGAGCGGATCGGCTGGGAGAAGGGGATGACGGTGCTGAAGGAGCGGGTGCGGGAGCTGCGGCCGGCCTATCTGCCCATCGACCCGGTGTCGCGGACGGTGTATCAGCCCGGTGAGCTGGCCCAGTGTGATCTGTGGTTCCCGCCGGTCTCGGTGCCGCTGGGCCATGGGCAGGCCGGTTCGCCGCCGGTGCTGGTGCTGGTGTCGGGCTACTCGCGGATCATCGCGGCAAGGATGCTGCCCTCCCGGCAGGCCGGGGACCTGATCGACGGGCACTGGCGGCTGCTGTCCAGCTGGGGCGGTGTCCCGCGGATGCTGGTGTGGGACAACGAGCCGGGGGTCGGCCGGGGCGGGCACCTGACCGTGGAGTTCACCGCGCTGGCGGGGCTGCTGGCCTGCCGGATCTTCCAGACCCGCCCCCGCGATCCGGAGGCGAAAGGGCTGGTGGAGCGGGCCAACGGCTACCTGGAGACGTCCTTCCTGCCCGGGCGGACCTTCGCCGGACCGGACGACTTCAACGCCCAGCTGACCGCGTGGCTGGCGGTGGCCAACCGGCGCCATCACCGCAGTCTGGACGCGCGTCCGGCCGACCGGTGGGAGGCCGACAGGGCCCGGATGCTGCCCTTGCCGCCGACCTCGCCGCCGTGCTGGTGGCACACCACCCTGCGCCTGGGCCGCGATCACTACGTACGCGTCGATACCTGCGACTACTCCATCCACCCGCGTGTCATCGGCCGCAAGGTGGCCGTGGTCGTCACGACCGAGCAGGTCATCGCCTACTGCGACGGGCAGGTGGTGGCCCGGCATGCGCGCTGCTGGGCCCGCCACCAGACCCTCACCGACCCCGAACACGCGGCGGCCGGAGCCGCCCTGCGCGGCGCCTTCCGCCGCCACCAGGACGCCCGTGACGGCTGGTCCGGCGCCGCCGATCTGGTCGAGGTCGAGCAGCGCCGCCTGGAGGTCTACGACCGCGCCTTCACCGTCATCGACGGCGGCGGCGAGGGCGGCGAACCCGGCGCGGAGGTGTCCTGATGGCCGCCACTACTGCCCCCGCCGCGACCGGCACCACGACCACGCCGAAGCAGCCCACCGGCCGCCAGATGACCGCCGACCTGGCCTTCTACTGCCGCGCCATGAAGGCCCCCGCCTTGCTGGAAGCCGCCGAGCGCCTCGCCGAGCGCGCCCGCGGCGAAGGCTGGACCCACACCGAATACCTCGCCGCCTGCCTGCAACGAGAAGTCGCCGCCCGGGAGTCCCACGGCGGCGAAGCCCGCATCCGTGCCGCCCGCCTGCCCGCCATCAAGACGATCGAGGAACTCGACGTCACCCTGCTGCGTGGCGTGACGCGACAACAACTCTCCCACCTGGGAACATTGGACTTCATCAGCGCCAAGGAGAACGTGGTCTTCCTCGGCCCGCCGGGCACCGGAAAGACCCACCTGGCCACCGGACTCGCAGTCCGCGCCTGCCAGGCCGGCCACCGCGTCGCCTTCGCCACCGCCGCCCAGTGGGTCGACCGCCTCGCCGACGCCCACCACACCGGACGCCTCCAGAGCGAGCTTGCCAAGCTCGGCCGCTACCCGCTCATCGTGATCGACGAAGTCGGCTACATCCCCTTCGAGGCCGAGGCCGCCAACCTGTTCTTCCAGCTCATCTCCAACCGCTACGAGAGAGCGAGCGTGATCGTCACCAGCAACAAACCCTTCGGACGCTGGGGAGAGGTCTTCGGCGACGAGACCGTGGCCGCCGCCATGATCGACCGCCTCGTCCACCACGCCGAGGTCCACTCCCTCAAAGGCGACTCCTACCGCATGCGCGGACGCAACCTCGGACGCGTCCCCGCCCCCACCAACGACGACTGACCAACAACAACCCACCCAGCGGGTCAGAATTCAACCGCCCAAACTGGGTCAGATTTCAGCCGCCGCCGACACCCTGCGTCCATGTCCAGGGCTATGGCTGGTTTGACGGCCTC
>NZ_JBIARA010000054.1:0-2590 GCF_042889525.1 Micromonospora sp. NPDC002575
ACTCGGGCGGGTTGTCGGGGTCGCAGTCGTTCGCGGCGTTGCAGAAGGCGTCCAGCGGTGGGCTGACGTCACTGCGCTGGAGGTCATTGACCCACCAGGCGGGGCGGAAGCCGGCCGAGGCGAACCCGGACTCGCCGGGCCAGTCCTGCCGTCCGGAGGTGGCGTAGGAGTAGCCGGCGTCGATGGACCAGGCGGCCCAGCCCATCACCTTCTCCTCGTAGGGCCAGTCCTGCGGGTGTGCCGCGTCGTGGTTGGCATCCGGGTTGAGGCTGGTGTCCAGGAACGGCAGCCGGTGCGGCGGGTAGAGCGGGTTGGCGGGGTTGTTGTACCAGCCCAGGCCCCACGGTTCGCTCGGGGCGCCGGCCGGGTTGAAGCCGAGGTTGAGGCTTCCCCTTGATCGTGGACACCTGGAGACTGGGACCTGAGGTTCCAGAGGAAGTAGCACCAGGTGGGAAGCAAGTACACGAAGCGGTACACCGAGGAGTTCAAGCGGGACGCGATCGCGCTCGTCGACTCCTCGGGCAAGACGGTCACCGCCGTGGCCCGGGAACTCGGCATCAGCTCCGAGTCCCTGCGCGGCTGGTACCGCAAGGCCAAGGCCGACCGGGGCGAGGGCCCGGGCGGCGAGCTGACCAGCGCCGAGCGTGAGGAACTGCGGCGGCTGCGGCGGGAGAACCGCGAACAGCAGCAGACGATCGAGATCCTGAAAAAAGCGACCGCCTTCTTCGTGAAGGAGAACGACCGGTGAGCGAGCTCTACCGGTTCATCCACACGGAGAAGGCAAACTACCCGATCACGTTGTTGTGCCGGGTGCTGCACGTGGCCCGCTCCTCCTACTACGCGTGGCGCGAGGGCGAGGCGGCCCGCCAAGCCCGACTGGCCGCCGACGACGCGCTCGCCCACGAGATCACCGTGGTGCACATCGCCTCCCGCCGCACCTACGGTGTCCCGCGCATCCACGCCGAACTGCGGCGTCTGGGGCGGCGGGTGAACCGCAAGCGCGTCGCCCGCGTGATGCGCGAGCGCGACATCCGGGGCGTCACCCGGCGCAAGAACCACTCGCTGACCCGGCCGGACAAGAAGGCGAAGCCGGCCCCGGACCTGATCGGCCGCGACTTCCACGCCGAGCGGCCCGGGATCAAGCTGGTCGGCGACATCACCTACCTGCCCACCGCCGAGGGCTGGCTCTACCTCGCCTGCTGGCTCGACCTGGCCACCCGCGAGGTCGTCGGCTACGCCATGGCCGACCACCACCGCGCCGAACTCGTCGTGGACGCCCTCGACATGGCCCACGGCCGCGGCGGCCTGGAGCCCGACTGCGTGATCCACAGTGACCGCGGCAGCGAGTACACCTCCGCCCAATTCCGGGCCCGAATACGAGAGTTGGGGATGCGGCAAAGTTGCGGGCGCACCGGATCATGCTTCGACAACGCCGCCGCGGAGAGTTTCTGGGCCCTGCTCAAGGAGGAGATCGGCACCCGGACCTGGCCCGACCGAGCCACCGCCCGCGCCGAGGTCTTCACCTTCATCGAGACCTTCTACAACCGCCGCCGCCTGCGCAAACACAAGACCTTCGGCTACCTCACCCCGGCCGAGACCAGACAGCGGCATCAACACGCCCTCGCGGCATAACCATCGAGTGTCCAAGATCACGGGGAAACTTCAATGGGGCGTGTCGAAGGGCGGGCGCGGCTGGTGCCGCTTGTCTTGGGAGTGTGTGGCGGGTCGGGAGGCGTACCGATCTTCACCCGGGCGAGGAGGTCGAGTTCAGCTGGCCATGACTCAGTCGGGTGCAGGTGCAACACGACATGAGGCACATCGTGAGGGGCGGCGTGCAGGTCCACAGCAGCGACGTGCTCGCTCACGTCGCGTCCGTCGACAGCGACGGTGTACGAACGGCCGTCGAGGCACAGATGGATGCGGTTCGGTGTCGTCACTGGCGAAGCCTAGGCCCATGGGCTGGACCAGTGACCAGCCTCTACGTCGGCTTCGAGATACACGTCAGATCAATCAGGCATGGAGCCCGTCAGGCACTGACGGACATCACACGGGGCTACCGGCTCGGCGGCCAGGGGATGCCGGCCTGTTCGAGCATGTCGCTGTGCCTTGCGTAGCGGCGACGGGCCAGGGTCACGCCCAGTGCCCACAGACCTGCTGCGAACAGCCAGGCGCCGGCGCACACCATCACCGATGTGGGGGTGAACCCGAACTGGGACAGCGGGATGAGCAGCGCCAACGGCATGATCAGGAGCTGGATGAGGCCGCGCTTCTTCTGGGTGCCGCTGTAGTCGACCTCGATGCGTGCGTGGAGCAGACCGACCGCGTGCTGGGCCTCTGGAAGCGGTGTCAGGCGATCGCCGCCCGGATGCATGCCGGGCAGCCGTCCGCCGTTGAGTGCATCCGGGTGCTGCTCCGCGGTGCGCATGGCGCGCTCCGCCGCATCCGGCATGCGGCGGAAGGCGAAGTAGGGGTTGGGGCTTCCACTGGGAGACAGCGAGGAGAGACCGCTGTACTCGTACCCGTACTGCTCTGCGATGTACGCAAAAGACGCGAACCTCTTACGCGATTTCAGCAGATTGCGCGCGTCATG
>NZ_JBIARA010000055.1:0-2577 GCF_042889525.1 Micromonospora sp. NPDC002575
GCGCAGCAGGGCGGCGACGGCGGTGTGGCGGCGGGTCTGCTCGACGACGCCGTTGCGGGCGTCGACCAGGACCACCGCGAGGTCGGCGGTGGAGGCGCCGGTGACCATGTTGCGGGTGTACTGCACATGGCCGGGGGTGTCGGCGAGGATGAACCGGCGGCGGGGGGTGGCGAAGTAGCGGTAGGCCACGTCGATGGTGATGCCCTGCTCCCGCTCGGCACGCAGCCCGTCGGTGAGCAGCGCCAGGTCGGGGGCGTCCTGCCCACGGCTGCCGGAGGCGGCCTCGACGGCCTGGAGCTGGTCGGTCAGGACCGAGTGGGAGTCGTGCAGCAGCCGTCCCACCAGGGTGGACTTGCCGTCGTCGACGGAGCCGGCGGTGGCGAAGCGCAGCAGTGTCGCATCGGTCATGGCTAGAAGTACCCCTCCCGCTTGCGGTCCTCCATGGCGGCTTCGGAGAGCTTGTCGTCGGCGCGGGTCGCGCCGCGCTCGGTCAGCCGGGAGGCGGCGATCTCGGCGATCACCTTCTCGACGGTGTCGGCCGTGGAGTCGACGGCGCCGGTGCAGGACATGTCGCCGACGGTGCGGTAGCGGACCAGCCGTCTGCCGACGCTCTCGCCGTCCTTCGGGCCGCCCCAGGCGCCGGGGGTCAGCCACATGCCGTCCCGCAGGAACACCTCCCGCCGGTGGGCGTAGTAGATCCGCGGCAGTTCGATGTCCTCGCGGGCGATGTACTGCCACACGTCCAGCTCGGTCCAGTTGGACAGCGGGAACACCCGCAGGTGCTCGCCGGGCGCGTGCCGGCCGTTGTAGAGCTGCCAGAGTTCGGGGCGCTGGCGGCGCGGGTCCCACTGGGAGAACTCGTCGCGCAGGGAGAACACACGCTCCTTGGCGCGGGCCTTCTCCTCGTCGCGGCGGCCGCCGCCGAAGACCGCGTCGAAGCGGTGCCGGCGTATCGCGTCGGTGAGCGGCACGGTCTGCAGCGGGTTGCGGGTGCCGTCGGGGCGTTCGCGCAGGGTGCCCGCGTCGATGTAGTCCTGTACGGACGCGACGTGCAGCCGCAGCCCGTGGCGGGCGACGGTGCGGTCGCGGAAGGCGAGCACCTCGGGGAAGTTGTGCCCGGTGTCGACGTGCAGCAGCGCGAACGGCACCGCCGCCGGGGCGAACGCCTTCAGCGCCAGGTCGAGCATGACGACGGAGTCCTTGCCGCCGGAGAACAGGATCACGGGCCGCTCGAACTGGCCGGCCACCTCGCGCAGGATGTGCACCGCCTCGGCTTCCAGGACGTCCAGATGGGACAGCGCGTGCGGCTTTCCGGTGGGCTGCGCGGTGGTCAACGTGGTCATGGCTCACACCTCTTCTCCAGCGGCGCGTGGGGCGCCGCCACGGACTCCTGGACGGTCCGGACGGTGGCTCCGGTCATCTCGCGGTTCCCCTCGGCGGTGGTCATCCGTGCAGTCCGCACTCGGTCTTGGCGCGGCCCGCCCAGCGGCCGGCGCGGGCGTCCTCGCCCGCCCCGACCCGGCGGGTGCAGGGGGCGCAGCCGATGGAGGGGTAGCCGTCCGCCAGCAGCGGGTTGGTCAGCACCCCGTGCTCGGCGACGTAGGCGTCGACGTCGTCCTGCGTCCAGCGGGCGATCGGCGAGACCTTCACCTTCTGCCGCCGGCCGTCCCAGCCGACGACCGGGGTGCCGGCCCGGGTGGGCGACTCCTCGCGGCGCAGGCCCGTGGCCCACGCCAGGTAGCCGGCCAGGCCCTCCTCCAGCGGCCGCACCTTGCGCAGCAGGCAGCACAGGTCCGGGTCGCGCTCGTGCAGCCGCGGACCGTACTGCGCGTCCTGCTCGGCCACCGACTGCCGCGGCGTGAGCGTGAGCACCCGCACGTCCATCACGGCCCCGACCGCGTCCCGGGTGCCGATGGTCTCCTCGAAGTGGTAGCCGGTGTCGAGGAACACCACGTCCACCCCGGGCATCACCCGCGACGCCAGATGCGCCACCACCGCGTCCTCCATCGAGGACGTCACACAGAACCGCTCCCCGAAGGTGTCCGCCGCCCACCGCAGGATCTCCGGCGCGGAGGCGTCCTCCAGCTCCCGGCCCGCCCGCTCGGCCAGCGCCCGCAGCGCCGGTGGCCCGTCAGTGGTCACGACCCTGACCCCTTCGTCGAATCCGCGGAGAACGGAAAAGGCATGCAGGAACGCGAGAGCGCGAGCCCGCAGGAACACAAGCGCACAAGCACACAAGAACGCGGACCCGGGAACGCGGGGACGCGGAAACGTGCGGCTGCCGGAACATGAGGACGCGCGAACGTGGGGTCGCACGAACTCGACAGCGGAATACGTCGGGTGACCGGGTGAAGAATTCTCCCGGCCGTGGCAACGGATGATGTGCCGGCGCCCCGCCGGTGGTGGCGATCAGCGTACTGAATGCGCGCGGATGCGCCGCTGACCGCCCGCTGACGGCTGCGCACGGCCGGCCCGACCACGTCCACCAGTGCATTCCGGCAGCCGTGGAGTGCGGGGCGCAGGTGTCGGAGCGCGGCAGGGCAGCGGTCAGCAAAGGGTCAGCACCTCACTGGGATA
>NZ_JBIARA010000056.1:0-2526 GCF_042889525.1 Micromonospora sp. NPDC002575
CCTGTACGCCTCGCTGCGACGCCGGCACGCGAAGCCCTACAGCGAGGTGGCCGTGGCCCGGATCGCCGCGGTCGGCATCGGGGTGGCCGCCATCGCGCTGGGCCTGCTGGCACGGGATCTGAACGTCGCCTTTCTCGTGGGACTGGCCTTCGCCGTCGCGGCATCCGCGAACCTGCCGGTGCTGCTCTACTCGCTGTTCTGGCGCGGCTTCACCACGCGCGGCGCGGTGTGGGCGGTCTACGGCGGGCTGATTCCCGCCGTGCTGCTGGTGCTGCTCTCGCCCGTGGTCTCCGGCAGCCCCGACTCGCTGTTCCCGCGGGCGGACTTCCAGTTCTTCCCGCTGGAGAACCCGGGCCTGGTGTCCATCCCGCTGGGGTTCGTGGCGGGCTGGCTGGGCACCGTGATCTCCGCCGAAGAGCCCGACGAGGCCAAGCACGCCGAGACCGAGGTGCGCTCACTCACCGGTGCCGGAGCGGTTTGACATCCTCCCCGGCCTAGAGGCCGGGGATTCCCGCCTGCTCCCACCGGATGGGTGAGGGCTTCGGGTGGGTTCCTGCTTCGCTGCGCGGTGCCGGGACGAGTCCCGGTCTTACCTGCGCTCCGCAGGCTGACACCGCCAGTCCGGCGGCCTTAGCGACGTTGACCGCCGCATTCACGTCCCGGTCGAGGACGGCCCCGCATGCCGGGCACGTCCAGAGGCGGACGTTCAAAGGCTTGGGGCCGTCCTTGACGCCGCACCGCGAGCACACCTGGGAGGTCGGCTCGAACCGGCCGATCTTCACGAAGGTGCGCCCGTATCGGGCGGCCTTGTACTCCAACATGTTCACGAACGCCGACCATCCGGCGTCGTGCACGGACTTGGCCAGACGCGTGCGCGCGAGCCCCTTCACCGCCAGGTCCTCCACCGCAACCGCTTGGTTCTCGCGGATCAGCCTGGTGGAGAGCTGGTGGTGGAACTCGTGGCGCGCGTCCGCGACACGGGCGTGTGCCCGTGCGGCCTTGATCCTGGCCTTGTCCCTGTTCTTGCTGCCCTTCTCCTTGCGGGACAGCTCCCGCTGGGCTTTCTTCAGGCGCTTCTCGGCCCGGCGCAGGAAGCGCGGGCTGTCGACCTTCGTACCGTCGGAGAGGACCGCGAAGTGCCCGAGCCCAAGGTCGATGCCCACCTCGGGCGCGACCTCGGGAAGGACTTCCTCCGGACCGGTCTCCACGACGAAGCTTGCGAAGTACCGGCCCGCACTGTCCTTGACCACCGTCACCGTGGACGGCGTCGACGGCAGGGAGCGGGACCATTTGACCTTGAGGTCGCCGGTCTTCGGCAGGCGCAGCTTCCCGCCGGTCGTGATCGACCAGCGGGCGTTCGCCGTGAACCGGACCGACTGCCGGGTGTCCTTCCGCGACTTGTACCGGGGCGCGCCCATGCGCGGACGCTGGCCCTTCAGGCCGTCGAAGAAGTTCTTGTACGCGGTGTCCAGGTCGCGGAGGGACTGCTGGAGGACGACCGCTGAGACCTCGCCGAGCCAGGCGCGTTCCGGGGTGCTCTTCGCCTCGGTGATGAGCTGCTTCGACAGGTCGCCGGTCTTCGGGAACGGCATGCCTTCGCGGCGGGCGGTCTCCCGAGCGCGGAGGGCGTCGTTGTAGACCACCCGCGCACACCCGAACGCCCTCGCCAGCGCCGTGCGCTGACCGGCGCTCGGGTACAGGCGGAAGCTGTACCGAAGCTGCACACGGATCATGATACACAGTTGGTTTATGGGTATCGATGAGAACGTTCGCACTGGTCGTCACTGCATGTTCCGGATGCATGTCCACTTGGTTTTCGTGACGAAGTACCGGCACTCCGTCTTCACCGACCGGCATCTGACGAGGTGCGAGGAGATCATGCGGGCCGTGTGCGAGGACTTCGAGGCCGAGCTGGTCGAGTTCAACGGCGAGGCCAACCACGTTCACCTGCTGGTGAACTTCCCGCCGAAGGTCGCCGTGTCCAGGCTGGTGAACTCCCTCAAGGGGGTGTCCTCGCGCAGGCTCCGCCAGGAGTTCCCCGACATGGTCCGCCACTACTGGCGGGCACAGCGCCTGTGGTCCGGCTCCTACTTCGCCGGTTCCGTCGGCGGCGCACCGCTCAGCATCGTGAAGCAGTACATCGAGCAGCAGAACCGGCCGCTCTGACCTGGGCTGAGGCGAACAGAGCAGATCCGTGCACACAGCTGAGCTCAGAGCAACTCTCAGATTCGCTTCACCACCGGGCTGAAGCCCGGTGCACTGCGAATAGTCCCGGTAGCCCACACCCACAACCCAACCCCCGCCCACAACAAGGCCGGGAACACACACGACGGGCCAGCCGCCCACGGCGGTGAGGCGACGTGCCCACAGCCCGCCCACCCACAACGAGGCCGGGACGTCACACGACGGGCGAGCCTCCCACAACGAGGCCGGGGACGCACACGACGGGCCAGCCGCCCACGGCGGGGAGGGGACGTGCCGGGGGGTGCCCGCCCGCAGCGGCCGGCGACACCCCGAGCACGTACG
>NZ_JBIARA010000057.1:0-2518 GCF_042889525.1 Micromonospora sp. NPDC002575
CCCACTCCATACATACCAGTTGTCCCCTCGCCAGGCTTGCCGCAGTTACCATTCACCACGTTGTGGCTGGTTAACAGCGCATCACGATACGCCGCCGTAATCGGGGCCACAAGATCGTCGGTGCTGGAGATGCTGGCCCCTACCCCCGTGGACACGGCCATCATGGACGTTCGGATGCCGGCGGGCGCGGACGGTGGACTGTGCACCGCCCACGCGTACCCGGAGTGTAGCCCGATGTCGGTCTGCTGCCGGCCGGCCACCGGGCGGGACCGACCGGCACCGACCCCGATGCCGGCCGGTCCCGACGTGGCCTCGGGAACGCTCGTATCCAACGCGAGGGCCCGCGACCCCCACCGGCCACCCGGCGGCCGGGTGGACACGCGCTGTCCAGCGTTCGTCCGGCTACGCCCGCCTGCGCCACACGAAGATGACCAGGGCCGCCCCGAAGGCGACCATCAGGACTCCGACGAAGCCGATCCGGGCCGTCATCGCACCTGTCGCCGGTAGCTTCTCGCAGGCGCCCGGCTCCTCGTACGCACCGCTCAGCTTGTAGTCGTAGCCGGGAAACGCCACCTCGACGGCGCGTTCCCGTCCGGCGGCGAAGACGATCGTCGCCGATCCTCCGTCCGAGGCCGTGACCTTCCTGTCCTGCGTTCCATAGCGGGCGACCGCCTCCATCGGCGGCATCCCCTGACCCGGATGGGTGACCGTCACCTTAAGCTCGGTGCAGGTCGACCCGGTGGACATCGTGGGCAGCCCGCAGGTCGACGGCCGCGACCAGAGATAACGAGCCACTTCCCTGCCCCGCTCGGCTACGACGATCGGGCCCGAGCCCGCCGGCATCCGCACCTGCACCGACTTGCCCGCCGGCACCTCGGCGGCACGATCCACACCGGTCGCGGTGACGTGGAACGTCGCCGGATAGCCGCCAGCGCTGAGGTCGACGACGACCGACCCGTCGCAGGCCGGTACGAAGGTGGCCTTCGGCTGTGCGCAGGACGCGGCACCGCCGTTGTAGGCGCCGAGCGGGCCGGCGGAGTGGCTGCCGGGCTTGCCCTTGCTGCCCAGCTTCTTGTCGCCGTAGCGCTTGCCCTTCTGCACCATCGGCGTGATCAGCTCGTTCTTGCCACCCCAGACGAGATCGACCTGGGTGTAGCACTCCGGCACGTCGACCTTCAGCTCGACCTTGCGGTGGTTGGCGTCGACCGCTGCGATGTCGTGGTCGTGCGCGTACTGCGGCCAACTCGCCCTGGCGCTCGGCGCGAGGTAGGAGACAAGGAGGAACTCCTGCTTCTGACCCTCGCACAGGGGCAGGCCACCGGCGAGCTCGACCGTCGCCAGGCCCTTCGCGCCGTCGAACGCATGCTTGTACGTGGCCTGTTCCTTGCCGACGCATCGCGGCTTCTTCCCGCACGTCCCCCTGAGGCCGGCGGCGTGGCCGGAGGCGGTGCTGGAAATGCCGGTGCGGTCGCCGTTGCGCTCGAACCAGGTCGCCGACACCGTCAGGCTGGCACCCGTCGTCGTGCCCGGCACCCGCTGCACCCCGACTACGACACCCTTGGGGCCGTTGCCGTCGGTGTCGGCGCTGATCGCGCTGCCCACCTTGATCCCGTCGATCGGCTTCTGCGGTCGCGCGACGAGCGTGGTGATCTGCGCGTATCTGTTCTCCCCACTGTCGTTGCTCACCTGCCAGGTGATCTCGTAGGTGCCGTCCGGCTGGCACACCGCTGCCCCGCTGACCAGCGCGCGATGCGCTGCGGCGGGGCTCGCCGCCACCAGCGCCGCGAGCATGCCGAGCAGCATGCCGCCAGCCAGGGAGAGCAGCTTTCGGAGGGGTCTGTTCACGTCAGTCACTCCACTGAAATGGAAGGGTGGTTTCGCCGGCTCGGCAGCTCGGCCCGGCGCCGCGCCTCTTCGCGTCCCTGCGTGCACGTACGGCAGAGCCCGGATGGCTCAATCCGTGGCGAAGTTGATATGAAAGGTCTCTGCCGGTGATCGGCGGCGCGGTCCACGCGCGCGGAGCACCGCCAGCCGCGCATAGTCCCAGTCACCGCAGTCGGCGACCATCCGCAGCGACGGCTGTGGCGCCGACGCGAAGAGGGCTTCGGCGAGCAGCGCCGCGCGGCGCCTCGGCACCTCCGACAGGTCGGGCCGTGGCGGCTGACCGTCGACCGGGTGGAGGCCGTCGGGCGGCTGCCGCACGCCTCGCGAATCAGCGACGGAATCTGCCGGCCGCGCCTGCTGTCGGTGAGCCAGGACGCGCCACGGGTTGGTGATCCGGAGTGCCCTCATACTCCCCACACGGCCAGGCCCCCGTCCGTGGGTCAGCTCAGTTCAGTCCCTCAGGCCCGCGTTGCGTGGTTTCGCGTCGACATGTCACGAAACCATCATTCGTCGGCGACGAGGAGCGTGACGTAGCTGGCGGAGTACACGGATGTCGCGGCGTTTGGTCCGAGGGTGACGCGTCCTGCTGGCACTTTCTTGGCGAAGACGACGAAGTGGCGTTGGTCTTTGTCGT
>NZ_JBIARA010000058.1:0-2458 GCF_042889525.1 Micromonospora sp. NPDC002575
CGCAGATCACCCGTCAACCGACTGCGTCACGGCGCCACAAGTGGGTACCCTCAGACGAACCGCATAAGTTACCGCTCGGTAAGTTGACTGGGCGGTTCACCCGAGCCCGGCAGTCCTGAGGAGCCCCACTCATGCAACTCGCCGCGATCGTCGTGTCGCTGGTCCTGACCGTGGTGGGCATGGCGCTGTTCGCACGTGTCATCGCCCAGTTCTTCCGGTTCTTCCGGCTCGGTCAGCCGCTGCCGGCCGGCGCCCGGACCGACAACCCCTACCAGCGCAGTGTGACGCTGGTGAGGGAGTTCCTCGGCCACACGCGGATGAACCGCTGGGGCGTCATCGGCTTCGCCCACTGGTTCGTGGCGATCGGCTTCCTGACCCTGATCCCGATCCTGGTGCAGGCGATCGGCCAGCTGTTCGCGGCGGACTTCCGGCTGCCGGTGATCGGCGGTTGGCTGCCATGGGAGATGTACGTCGAGTTCATCACCGTGATGACGACCGTGGGCATCGCCGTGCTGATCCCGGTCCGGCTGCTGAGCCTGCCGTCGCGGGCCGGCCGCAAGTCCCGCTTCGCCGGCTCCACGGCCTGGCACGCGTACTTCGTCGAGTACGTCATCCTGACCATCGGTACCGTGATCTACGTGCTGCGCGGCCTGGAGGGCGCGATGCACCACGTGGAGGGCTACGAGGCCGCGTTCTTCCTCTCCTACCCGCTGGTCAAGGCCTTCGGGGGGCTGAGCACTCCCACCCTGGAGACGCTGGTCCACCTCTTCGCCGGCATCAAGGTCAGCGTCTCGTTCATCTGGATGATCGTGGTCTCGCTGAAGGCCGACATGAGTGTGGCGTGGCACCGTTTCCTGGGCTTCCCGAACATCTGGTTCAAGCGGGATGCGGCGGGTGGTACGGCGTTGGGTGCGCTGCTGCCGATGACCAGTGGCGGCAGGGCGATCGACTTCGCCGATCCCGGTGAGGACGACGTGTTCGGCGTCTCCCAGGTCGAGCAGTTCTCCTGGAAGGGCCTGCTGGACTTCTCCACCTGCACCGAGTGCGGCCGCTGCCAGTCGCAGTGCCCCGCCTGGAACACCGGCAAGCCGCTCTCCCCCAAACTGCTGATCATGTCCCTGCGGGACAACGCCCACGCCAAGGCCCCCTACCTCCTCGCCGGCGGCGGCAGAACCACCGAAGGCGAGGAGAAAGCCACCCCGCAGCAGCTGCACAACGTCCCCGCCGCAGCCCTCACCGAAGCCGAACGCCCCCTGGTCGGCACCGCCCAGGACAACGGCGTCATCGACCCCGACGTCCTGTGGTCCTGCACCACCTGCGGCGCCTGCGTCGAACAGTGCCCCGTCGACATCGAACACATCGACCACATCGTCGACATGCGCCGCTACCAGGTCATGATCGAATCAGCGTTCCCCTCCGAAGCCGGCACCATGCTCAAGAACCTGGAGAAGAAGGGCAACCCCTGGGGCCTGGCAAAGAAACAACGCCTGGAATGGCTCAAGGAACTCGACTTCGACGTCCCCGTCGTGGGCAAGGACATCGAGGACCTCACCGACGTCGAGTACCTCTACTGGGTCGGCTGCGCCGGCGCCCTCGAAGACCGCGCCAAGAAGACCACCAAGGCGTTCGCCGAACTCCTCCACATCGCCGGCGTGACGTTCGCCATCATGGGCGGCGACGAGAAATGCACCGGCGACTCCGCCCGCCGCCTGGGCAACGAACCCCTCTTCCAGGAACTCGGCACGCAGAACGTCACCGCCCTCAACACCGCCTTCGGCGAGGAGACCGACGACGACGGCAACATCACACCCGAGTCGAGGAAACCGAAGTCGGCCAAGAAGATCGTCGCCACCTGCCCCCACTGCCTCAACACCCTCGCCAACGAATACCCCCAGCTCGGCGGCGACTACGACGTCATCCACCACACCCAGCTGCTGCAACACCTCGTCGACGAAGGCCGCCTGGTCCCCCTCACCCCGGTCGAAGGCATCATCACCTACCACGACCCCTGCTACCTCGGCCGCCACAACAAGATCTACACACCCCCACGCGAGATCATCGCCAACGTCCCCGGCCTGCGCAACGAAGAGATGCACCGCCACAAGGAACGCGGCTTCTGCTGCGGCGCCGGCGGCGCCCGCATGTGGATGGAAGAACGCATCGGCAAACGCATCAACAACGAACGCGTCGACGAAGCCCTCTCCCTCAACCCCGACATCGTCTCCACCGCCTGCCCCTTCTGCCTCGTCATGCTCACCGACTCCGTCAACGGCAAGAAGAACGACGGCACCGCCAAGGACACCCTCCAAGTCCTCGACGTCGCCCAACTCCTCCTCACCTCCGTCACAACCCCCACCAACCCCACCAACCCCACCAACCCCACCGACACCCCCCACCCCGACCACCCCACCCCCCACCCCGTGCAGTGACCGGACGGCTCCGGCGGCCTCCAGAGGTC
>NZ_JBIARA010000059.1:0-2402 GCF_042889525.1 Micromonospora sp. NPDC002575
GACGACGTGCGCACCCTGCTGACCCGGGAGGCGACGGGATTCATCGTGTGGATGGACGAGGGCGACGTGCCGGGGCAGACGATGGACGTCTACCCGGTCACGGTCACCTCGCAGGCCAAGGTGCGGGAGCTGGACGCAGCGGCACAGATCATGGCCCAGTTCGCGATGACGTCCGAGCCTGCGGAGAACGTGACGATCCCGGCAGCGTCCTGATGACTGGATCGGTGCAGATCCTGGGCACGGGCCAGCTGGTGGAGCTGTCGCGGCGTCTGCGTGCGGCGGGCGGGCCGCGGCTGCGGCGCAACACCGCCCGCCGTATCCGCCGTGCGGCCGAGCCCCTGCACAAGGATCTGCAGCGCGCCATCCGCACGGTTCAGTTGCCGGGCCCGGGCCGCGGTGTGCGGGGCGGCCCGTCGCCGACAACTCGGCCTCTGCGCGCAACACTGGCGGGTGCGGTGCGGATCAGTGTCCGGCAGGGCGCGAGTCCGGGCGCCCGCGTGTGGATTGACCGCTCCCTGCTGCCTGCGGACCTGCGGAACATGCCGTGGGTGATCGAGACCGGCCGAGTGCGACACCCCGTGTTCGGCAATCGCAAGCGGTGGGCCACGCAGTGGGCCCGGCCCGCCGGCTGGTGGTCGCGCACGGTACAGGCCGGTACGCCGCGGATGCGGGCCGAGGTGGCGCGGGTGCTGGACGACGTCCGCCGCGACCTCCAATGAGAGAGACCAGGGACCAGGGATGATCATTTCCTACACGCGGGACGACGGCACGACCGAGCGAGTGTCGACCGATGACCTGTCGGCGATCGAGGCGGCCTCCATCGAGGAGGCCATGGGGGACCTGCCGTGGCGTGCCGTCGAGGACCGGCTGCGCGGCCAGGACCCCACCGCGATGCGGGCCGTGCTGTGGGCGGTGCGCCGCCGCGACACACCGGGCCTGGCGTTCGCCGAGTTCGATGTGCCGGGCTGGCGGCGCCGCCTGTCGGCGCGCATCGAACGCAGCGAGATCGACGAGGTGCTGACGAACATCATGAGCGAGGCGCTCGGCAAGGGCGAGGACTCCTCCATCGACGTGATGCTGCCGCACCTGCGCAAGCTCGCCGTCGACCGCGCCGATGTGGACGCCGCGCTCGACGCTCTGGGAAAAGGCCACTTGGTTCGGGCCCGCCCGGACTCCGGGGCCTGATCTACGCGTACGAGCCACTGCTGATGCACTACCTGCACATGCAGCCGTCAGAAGTCGACGCGCTGACCGTCGACCGGTTCCTGCGCCTGGTCGCCTGGATCGACCAGCACACAGCCAGCCGCTGACGAGAGGGTGAGCCGTGACGCGCCTGCTCTTCACCCTCGCGGGACGCGACGATCTGTCCCGGGTCATGAACGGGACCGCCGACTCGGCGGACCGGCTGCGGTTGCGGCTGGCCGGCATCAACGCGGACGCCGACGGCAACCTGCGCGACCTGCAAGGCCGCTTCCTGTCCCTGGCCGATGCGCAGCGCCTCGTCGATGACCGGGCCGCTCAGGTCCGCGGACGCTTCGACGATCTGTCGCAGGCGTCCGGACGGCTGGGCGAGGCGCTGCGGGCGAACCTGGTCTCGCTCGCCCCCGCGGCTATCCCGGCGGTGGCGGGGCTGGCCGGCTCGGCGGCCGCGCTCGCCGCGCAGCTCGGGGCTGTCGCGCTGGCCGCGGGCGCCTACGCGCTCGCGGTGGGCCCGCAGATCGGCGCCATCAGCGAGGCGGCCGAGGCGCACGACGCGTGGCAGGACGCGGTGTCGGCGAGTGGGGCCGCCTCGCAGGAGGCAGCACAGGCACAGGCTGAGTACCAGCGGCAGCTGGAGGCCCTGCCCCGCCCCACGCGCGAGGCCGCCGCCGCGGTGGGCCTGCTGAAGGACAGCTACCAGGAGTGGTCCGACTCTCTGTCCGGTGACGTGATGGGCCCGTTCACCAAGGGTGTGGCTGTCACCAATGCGCTGCTGCCCAAGACGAGCGGTCTCGTCAGGGACGCGTCGGGCCAGTTCGACCGGCTGATCACCCTCGTGGGCGGCGCCGTCTCGACGCCCGGGTTCGACGCGCTCGCCGAGCGGGTGACGGCGTTCTCCGAGCGGACCATGCGCGACGCCGTCGACGGGCTGACGGAGTTCCTGGCCAAGGCTCAGTCTGGGCAGCTCGACAACAGCGGCCTGTCGCGGTGGATGGACTACGCCGCCGAGAACGGGCCCGTGGTGTGGGACACCCTGGAGAACGTCGCCGAGGCGCTCCTGCACGTCCTGGAGGCCGGGTCCGGTGTCGGCGTCGGCATGCTCGAAGTGATCAACGCCTTGTCGGGTGTGGTGTCCGCGGTCCCGCCCGACGCGATCGCGACGCTGCTGCAGCTGGCCATCGCCATCAAGGCCGTAAAGCTGG
>NZ_JBIARA010000060.1:0-2333 GCF_042889525.1 Micromonospora sp. NPDC002575
CCTGCCCCGCCCCGAGCCCGAGGACGGGCCCGCGTTCGACCCGACCGGGTACCAGGTCAAGGACGTCCTGGCATACCTGCAGGACGCCACAGAGGAGGAAGCCATGCGCGTACTGGACGCGGAAGCCGCGGGCGAGAACCGCAAGGGCATCGCCTCCCAACGCGAGACGGTCCTCGCCCGTGCCCGGGCGGGCGACCAGGCCCGCGCGGAGAAGGCGGCCGAGGCCTCGCGGGGCGGCGGCCGCGGCGACACCGTCGAGACTCGCTGACCGGGGGTGAGCGTGCCGTACGACCTCGGCGCCACCGCGCGCCTGACCGCCCCGTGCCGGGACCCTGACGGCACCCTCACCAACGCCGCCACCGCCACGGTCACCGTCACCCTGCCGGACGGCTCCACCGCGGCCCCGGCCGTGGCCAACCCGCCCGCCGAGACAGGCCGGTACACGGCCGACTACATCACCAGCGTTCCCGGGCGGCACACCGTGCGCTGGGTCTTCACCGGCCCGGCTCACGCCTACACCGACGTCCTCGACGTCTACGACGAGGCGCCCCCGGCGATCCTGTCGATGGCCGACGCCCGCGACCACCTCAACCTCAAGAGCACGTCGGACGACGACGAGGTCCGCTACTGGAACAACGTCACCACCCGGGCCGTGGAGTACCACACCGGCCCGATCGTCGCCCGCACGGTCGTCGAGCAGCACACCGTGCGCAACGCGGCGGCGGTCGTGCTGCTGCACACCCCCGTCCTCGCGGTGACGGCCGTCGAGGCCGTGCTGACGGGCGCGTCCGGATACAGCACCGATGACCTGGACGTGGACGGCGCCACGGGCGAGGTGTACCGCCTGGACGGCGGACACCTGTCCGGGCGGCTGAAGTTCACCTACACCGCGGGGCGCACGGCCATCGCGGAGAACATCACCGGCGGCGCCCGCATCATCCTCGACCACTTGTGGCGCACTCAGCGGGCGGGCCGCCGCGGCGCCCTGGCCGGAGGAGGCGAGGACTACAGCGTGACCGAGCCGATCCCGGGCCTCGGCTACGCCATCCCGAACCGGGCGCTGGAACTGCTGGCACCCGACCGGCTTCCCCCAGGAGTGGCGTGATGGGTTCGAGAGTCCCCGAGGTGATCGACGCCCTGACCGCACTCGGCCGGTCCGAGGCCCGCGACCAGCTGGCGGATGTGCTCGTGTCGGACGGCCCGGAGATCGCGGGCGACAGCGGGCCGGACTGGCTGATCGTCGGCTTCGACGGCGACCCGGAGGGCGACATGCAGGCCGCGCAGACCCTCGGCGGGTGGGTCGGGTTGGGCACGCGCCGTGAGGAGCAGTGGCAGGTCACGGTCGCGGCGATCGCCTCCCGCGGCGAGAAGGACATCCGGGACGCCCGCATGCGGGTGTACGAGATCGGCGGGCGGGTGGAGGTCTGGCTGGCGGCTGATCCGTCGCTCGGGCTGGTGGGGGTGGAGGCGGCGATCGAGGCGAGTCAGCTGTCCCAGGTCCAGACAGGCGACGGAGTACAGGCGGTGCTGCTGCTGACGGTGGCCGGCCGCGCATTCACGTAGATGAGGAGGAGCAGATGGCTGCACTGACCACGACCGTCGTCGGCCTCGCCGGTGCGGCTGTGCCGTACGTGCCGACGGCGGCTGGCGGGGACGACTGCCAGGCGGGGCGGGTGTGCTGCTGCTGCTGGTGCGCAACGGCGACTCGTCATCCCACACGGTGACGCTGGTGACGCCCGGCACGGTCAACGGCCTGGCCATCGCGGACCGGCCGGTCCCGGTGGCTGCGGGCGCCGTGGAGGCAATCCCGGTCACGAACGACTACCGCAACCCGGCCACCGGGCGGGCGTCGATCACGTACGACGACGTCACCTCGGTGGACGTGGCGGTGCTGCGGGTGCCGGTGTCATGAGCCGGGTCACGATGACGCACCCCGGCCTGGATCAGGAGATCGAGGTCGACGAGGTGTCGGTGCCGCACTACCAGGCGTCGGGCTGGCAGGTGGCCGCCCCGCCCAAGGCAACGAAGGCCGCGGCGACGGGCCGCCGGCGCAAGGAGAGTGAGAGCTGATGGCGACTCCGATCAACCCGTCGGTGCGGTACTACCGGCGCGGCAGGACGAAGGTGCTGTGGGTGCCGGCGATCGCGAGCAAGGCGGCGCCGTCCCGGGCGGAGCTGGACGCAGGTACGGCGCTGGAGGGCGAGACCGGCGCGATGTCGGGCTGGCAGACCACGTCCGGCACGGTACCCACCCCGGCGCTCGGCAGCCGGTTCACACCGGTCGTGGGCGGTGAGATCACCCCCGCCCACAGCTCGCGGACGTTCTGGGCGTCC
>NZ_JBIARA010000061.1:0-2161 GCF_042889525.1 Micromonospora sp. NPDC002575
CCTCCGACTGACCCGTATACCGCGCCAACACACCCACCAACCCCGCCACCACCACGACACCCGAACCCGCCACACCCGCCGGCCACCCCACCACCTGCGACACCGAACCCGCCCGCGCCGGCCACACCACCGGCCGCCGCAGATCACCCACCAGATCGAGGGTCTCGATGTCGGCGCCGGGGGCGGCGAGCCCCGAAGCCTGGGCCTGACCACCAACGAACCCGACAGACATGAGCCAAACCTCCGATCAGGACCGGCGTCGCCCGCAGGCGGGGCCGGTCCGGGAAACCAGGAAACCCCGTGGGCGCGGCCGTCCGCGCCCACGGCACGAGAGGGGTACGACGTTCGATCAGCGGCCCGGAGCCGGCGCGGGTCCGGCTTCGAGGAAGCGCAGCATGTGGCCGTTCAGCTCCTCGGCGAGGCGGTACGGCAGATAGTCGGTGCGGATGGTGACGCGCAGGAGGGCGTGGTCGGCGCGGGGCAGCACCTCCACGGTGAGACCGTTGGACACCTCCCGGGCGTACGGGTCGACGACCTCCTCGGTGCGGCAGCCGGGCAGCTCGAGCGGGAGCACCACGTTGTCCTGGTAGACGAAGGTCGGCAGGCTGGCGACCACCTCGCTGGAGAGCCCGGCCGCGGGATCGTCGGCGGTCTCCGCGAAGGGCACGTCCTGCGCCCGCATCAGGTCGGCGATCGTCTCGTGGACCCGCAGGACGAGCTTGTCGTCCTGCGGCCCGTCGAACCGCACCCGCACGCAGTTCAGGTTGAGCCGGGTGGTGAACGCGGAGTCGAGCACCCGGCTGCCGCGCTTGGCGACCACCATCAGCAGGCCGATGTCGTCCTGTCGGTGTACGGCGCGCAGGGCGGTGGCGAAGGCGGCGACGAAGTAGCTGGAGCGGCTGAACCGGTGTTCCCGAGCAGCCCGGTCCCACCGCCGCATCACCTCGGTCGGCACCGTCACGGTGTGCCCGGCCTTCGGGCCCCAGGCGAGGGCCTGCTCCAGCGACACGGTCGGCCCACCGTCGCCCTGCCGGGGGAGGCCGTGGAGTTGGGTGCGCCAGTATGCGCGTTGGGCGGGCAGGTCGGCCGCCTCGCGGAGCCGGGCGTACTCGTCGTGGATCTGGCGGAGGGTGGGTGCGGGCCGGTCCCAGGTGGGTGGCTGTCCGGCTTTCCGGGCGGTGTAGGCGTGGGTGAGGTCGCGGACGAGGAGAGTGTGGGACCAGCCGTCGAAGGCGATGTGGTGGATGCCGATGCCGAGGAGGGTGCGGTTGGTGGAGCGGTCGCGGATGAGGGCGGTGCGCCAGTTGCGGCCTTGGGTGTAGTCGAGGGGTTGTTGGACGGCGTTGGCGAGTTGGTCGAGGGCGTCCTGGGTGGTGGTGGCGTCGGTGAGCAGGAGCAGTTGGGGCATACCCGGGTTCGCCGGGACCAGCGCCACCGGCGGCTCCACCCGTCGGTAGCGGGCGTGCAGGGCCTCGTGTCGGCGGTGCACGTCGCCGAGCGCGGCCATCAGCGCCCGCAGGTCGAGCTCGCCCTCCACCCACCAGCTCACCGGGACCACGACCTCCAGCGGCGACATCAGGCACTTGGCCACCTGCTGCGCGAGCGGCACCGGCCCGAGACGCTGACGCCCCTGGCCGGCGGCCTGTCCGCTGCCCGTACGGCGCGGCGCGGTGGCGAGCCAGGTGGCGAGGGCGTGGGGCGTGGCGGTGCGATGGATCTGGGAGACGGGCACGACCACGTCAGCGGCCTCGTCGATGCCGGCGGCCACGGCGGCGGATTGCAGGGACGTGCCGCCGAGGTCGAAGAAGCTGTCGTGGATGCCGACCCGGTCGAGGCCGAGGACGGTGGCGAACACGCCGGTGACGAGTCGCTCGTGCTCGGTGGCCGGTGCGGCGTAGTCGACGCCGAGGTCGGGACGTCGGCCGTCCGGGGCGGGCAGCGCCGCCCGGTCGATCTTGCCGGTGCCGCCGACGGGGAACCGGTCGAGGACGATGATGACGGCCGGCACCATGTAGGACGGCAGGATGGCGCTGGCATGCTCGCGCAGCGCCTCCGGCGTCGGGGTGCGTCCGTCGCGTCCGGTGACGTAGCCGATGAGGCGGGTGGTGTGGTGGTCTTCGTGGCGGGTGACGATGGCGGTGGTGACGTCGGGGTGTTGTTC
>NZ_JBIARA010000062.1:0-2063 GCF_042889525.1 Micromonospora sp. NPDC002575
CGCCTTCACGAAAACGATCAGCGAGGGCGACGCGCGCATGCTGATCGACCACGACTCCTACTACGTCGTCTCCCGTGTGTCGGCCGACACCCTCGGCCTGGCCGAGGACGACCGCGGCCTGGCCGTGGACTCCGCCCTGGACGCGGGCCTGTCGTACGTGGGAGACCTCAAGGCGAACGTCCGCAACGGCAACATCACCGGCATGAGCTTCGGCTTCCAGGTCATCAAGGACGACTGGCAGCTGATCGACATCGAGGTCAACAGCGGCGGCACCACCGAGACCGTGCAGGCCGAACTGCGCATCCTGCGCGAGGTCCGCCTCTTCGAGGTCTCGGCCGTCACGTTCCCCGCCTACGAGGACACCGAGGCCAGCCTGCGGGCCGTGGCCACCGCACTGCGACACCGCGGCGACAGCGCCGCGATCGAACAGCGGGCTCAGTACCGGCCCGAGCTGCTCGGCCTTCTGCAGACGATCGACCGCGAGCCGGGTGAGTCCACTCGCGGTACCGACGAGGACACCGAGCCGGCCGCCGCCACTCGGCTGTCACGCACATCGGTCAACCGCAGGATGCAGGCCCTGGCCGCACGCTACGGCCTGGCCCGCTGACCCACCCGACACCCGCCGCTCCCGGCCATTGGCCGGGCCCTGCGGCATGCCCTTCTGGAGGGGAGTACCACCATGTCCACCGAGACCCTCGCCCGGCGCCAGCGCCTGGTCGACGAGCAGAACACCCTGTGGCACCGCATGCAGGAACTCATGCAGGCCGCCGACACCGAGAACCGGGACCTGACCGCCGAGGAGCGGCAGAACTGGGACGAGGCCGAGGCCCGCCTGACGGACGTCTCCGGCGACCTCGAGCGCCTGGAGCGCATGGCCCAGCTCTCCAGCGTGGACCGCGGGCAGATCGTCACCACCTCCGACCGCGGCGACGACCCGGACGCCGAGGCCGCCCGCTACGCCGAGGCGTTCGGCCTGTACCTGCGCTACGGGCTCGAGGGCCTGCAGGGCGAGCAGCGGCAGCTGCTGCAGGGCGGGTTCAACCAGATGCAGCAGGGCGGCGGCCGCCGCGCGATGGGCACCAGCCCGGACAGCGCCGGCGGCTACCTCGTGCCCGAGACGTTCCGCAACACGATGGTGGAGACGATGAAGGCCTACGGCGGCCTGCTCAACATCTGCTCCGTCATCACCACCGCCGACGGCGGTGACCTGTCCTGGCCCACCAACGACGACACCGGCAACGAGGGCGCCCTGCTCTCGGAGAACCAGCAGGTTCCCGAGCAGGACATGAGCGTCGGGCGGCGCGAGCTGGGCGCATACATCTTCACCTCGAAGATGGTGAAGCTGTCGTGGAAGCTCATGCGCGACGAGGCGTTCGGCCTGGAGGCGTGGCTGCCGCGCAAGCTCGGCGAGCGCATCGGCCGCGCCGTGGCCGGCTACCTCATCACCGGCACCGGCGTGAAGCAGCCCGAGGGCATCACCACGCAGGTGCGGGTGGGCAAGACCGGTGCAGGCGGTCAGACCACGTCGGTCATCTACGACGACCTGATCGACCTCGAGCACAGCGTCGACCCCGCCTACCGCGGACCGAACTGCCGGTTCCTCATGCACGACACGACGCTGAAGGTCATCCGCAAGCTGAAGGACGGCGACCAGCGGCCGCTCTGGGTCCCGGTGCCCGCGCCCGGCTTCCCCGCCACGATCAACGGCCAGCCGTACACGGTCGACAACAAGATGCCCGAGCCCGCCGCCTCCGCGAAGACCATCGTCTTCGGGGACTTCCAGGCCGGATACGTCGTGCGCCAGGTCCAGGGCGTCACCACGATCCGCCTGAACGAGCGCTACGCCGACTACCTGCAGTCCGGGTTCTTCGGCTACGCCGAGGTCGACGGCATGGTCGACGACTCCGCCGCGATCGCCGCGTACCAGCACGCCGCCTCCTGACCCCTGCCGCGCCGCGCCGGGGACCGCCGCCACGCCGCGGCCCCGGACCGGTCCGCACCGAGTACCCGGAAGGGAACGTCATGCACCCCAACCCGTACAACAGCCTGCTCGCCCGGCAGAG
>NZ_JBIARA010000063.1:0-1879 GCF_042889525.1 Micromonospora sp. NPDC002575
GGGCAGGACACGGACGAAGGCACGGGTCGACGAGATCCGCCGCCGGTCGTCGGCTGCGGCCGCCGAGCCGCCGACCGGCCCGACGGGCGGTCCCACACCCCTCACCTCACCAGCCGGCACCCTGTCTCCCGGCGTACGTCGACGGTCGGGCCGCGCCTCGGCCCGTCCGTCCAGCCTCGCCGGTGCACCCCCGCGCGGCGAGCGGAACGGTCCGACCGGGCTACGCCGGGAGCGGGCCGGCGCACGCATGCGGGCCGGCCGCCGCCTGACGCGGACGGCGCAGGGCGACGGCCACGGAGCGGGACCGGGAGCCGGCACCGGGGCGTGGCATGGCGTGGCGTACGAGCACACGGGGAGACGGGGAGACAGGGAGACGGCACAAGCGTCATGGAACGACTCAGGGCCGGAGTCCGTTCACACGGACTCCGGCCCTGGGCCTTCAGTAGCGGGGACAGGATTTGAACCTGCGACCTCTGGGTTATGAGCCCAGCGAGCTACCGAGCTGCTCCACCCCGCGTCGGTGATTCAAGTGTACGCCATGCTCAGGACCACCAGCACCACGGTTTCCCGCACCCCCTTTCGTCTTCGAGATCCCGGAAGGAGAAGACCCCGTCTTCAACGTCCATGGTCCCCCGCCCCACCACCACGACCGTCCCGCCGCCATGTGCAACAGCAGGGTGCCAGGATGTCCGGGTGGTCAGCGCTGAAGAGTGGATTCGAATCCGTAGCGGCCTGCGGTTCGGCCAAAGGTTCCGAGGGACGGTGACGGCAGTCCCGAGACCGGGTGCGATCGGGATCTTCGTCGACATCGGTCTTCCGGTCGGAGGGTTCGTCGATGTTCTGCTTCTGCCGACGGCCGCAGAACGCTGGCCGAGCGAGGGGACCGAGGCCGCATTCGAGGTCTGGTGGGCCGATCAGCGACAGCAAGTGCGACTCAAGCCAGTCGACCCGCGGTTCCTGCGTGACGACTTCACCCACTGGCAGGCGGACTGGCGGCCCGGCTGGCCCGGAGACGTGCCGGTGGACAAGGCATGGGTCGATGCGGCGGTGACGCATCTACGGGGAACCGGCGTGATCGAGGAGACACTGCGCTCGGCAGGCTGGCGGCCGGGACGGCACGTCTCGACGGGCCGCTGGCGCAAGGCGCTCGAGAAGACCGGCCTGATCCGCATGCACGATGCCGCCGAAGCCTTCTTGGCGGAGTTCGGTGGCCTGGACGTCCGGATCAGCGGACCCGGGATCACCTGCGCCAAGACCCCCTTCACCTTCGACCCGGACAACCTGATCGGTGAGGAGGACCGCTTCGCCGACTGGAGTCACACCATCGGGCGCGCCGTCTTCCCCCTCGGTGAACTCGATGAGGGCAGATTCCTCCTCGGCATCGACGAGAACAGCGAGATCTACCTGGTCGAGACCTGGCTGGCTACGTTCGGCTCTGCCCGGGACGCGCTGGAGAAGCTCATCCTGGGCGTCGCCCCGGAGCGGATCGAGACTGCCGACTGAGCAGCCCCAGCCGACCGGGCTCCACCCCGACGACGCTTCCCGACGGGCCGCGCGATCGCCCAAGATCCCGTGTCCCTGCCGGGGCGGAGGCGAAGGACGGGTTGGGCCGGGCTGAGGTCAGGCGGGGGGTTCCAGGTGCCGGTTGGGAGCCTTGGCGCGGTCCGCGTACTCGGGCAGGACGACGACGTGGGCACCGTGCGCGGTGAGGAGTCCGCTGCCGTCGGCCCCGGCGACGAAGGTGTCGGGTTCGCGCCAGGCGGTGACGACACGGCGGACGCCGGCGTCGAGGATGAGCCGGGCACAGGGGGCGGGGCGGGAGGCGCGGCGGGCGCAGGGTTCGAGGCTGGAGTAGACGGTGGCGCCGGGCAGCCGCGGG
>NZ_JBIARA010000064.1:0-1857 GCF_042889525.1 Micromonospora sp. NPDC002575
GGGCCAGGGCCGGGTGTTGGTGAGTAGTGCTACGGATCCGGTGGTCCAGTCGACGTGGGGGGTGGGTGCGTCGACGTGGAGGGTCTTCGGCAGGATCCCGTGCCGCATGGCCTGGATCATCTTGATGATGCCGGCGGTTCCGGCGGCGGCCTGGGTGTGGCCGATGTTGGATTTGATGGAGCCGAGCCAGAGGGGCTCTTCCCGGTCTTGGCCGTAGGTGGCGAGCAGGGCCTGGGCTTCGATGGGGTCGCCGAGTTTCGTGCCGGTGCCGTGGGCCTCGACCGCGTCGACGTCCGCCGGTGTCAGGCGGGCCTCGGCCAGCGCCCGGCGGATCAGCCGCTCCTGGGACGGGCCGTTGGGTGCGGTGAGGCCGTTGGACGCGCCGTCCTGGTTGACGGCGCTGCCGCGGACGACGGCGAGGATGCGGTGGCCGTGGCGTTGGGCGTCGGAGAGCCGTTCGACCAGGAGCAGGCCCACGCCCTCGGACCAGGACGTGCCGTCGGCGGCGGCGGCGAACGACTTCACCCGGGCGTCCGGCGCGAGACCACGCTGACGGCTGAACTCCACGAACGACGCCGGGGTCGCCATGACGGTGACGCCGCCGGCCAGCGCCAGGTCGCATTCGCCGTTGCGTAGGGCCTGGGCGGCCAGGTGCAGCGCGACCAGCGACGACGAGCAGGCGGTGTCGATGGTGACGGCGGGACCTTCCAGGCCGTACGTGTAGGAGACCCGGCCCGACGCCACACTGCCCGCGCTCCCGGTGACGAGCTGGCCGTCGAAGCCCGCCGGCTGCTGGCCCAGGAAACGGGAGCCGTAGTCGTCGTACATGACGCCGGTGAAGACGCCGGTGCGGCTGCCGCGCAGCGACTCCGGGTCGATGCCCGCGTTCTCGAACGTCTCCCAACTGGTCTCCAGCAGCAGTCGCTGCTGCGGATCCATCGCCAGCGCCTCCCGCGGGCTGATCCCGAAGAACGCCGCGTCGAACTCCGCCGCGTCGGTCAGGAAACCACCCTCACGCACATACGACTTCCCCGGCGCATCCGGATCCGGATCGAACAGCCGCTCCACGTCCCACCCGCGATCCTCCGGGAACGGAGAGACGGCGTCGACGCCCTGCACGGCGATACGCCAGAGGTCTTCCGGGGACCGCACCTCGCCGGGATAGCGGCACGCCATGCCGACGATCACGATCGGATCCCCGTCGACGGCAGCCGGCGCGGCCGGGGCGGACGGTGCCGCCTCCGCCGTCGTGGGCAGCAACTCGCCCTTTAGGTAGCGGGCGAGGGCCGCAGCGGTCGGATGGTCGAAGACCAGGGTGGCGGGCAGCCGCAGACCGGTGGCGGATCCCAGCCGGTTACGCAGTTCGAGGGCGGTGAGCGAGTCGAAGCCGAGCTCGTGGAACGTCCGGTCCGGGTCCACGCTCGACGCTGCCGGGAGCCCGAGCACCGAGGCGATCTGGCGGCTGACCACGTCGCGGAGCGCGCCGTCCTGCTCCTCCTCGGACAGGGCCCGCAAACTCTCGGACAGGGTTGCGCGGCCGGATGCCGGCTCGGCCGTGGCGCGTCGTGGTCTGGTACGCACCAGCCCGCTCAGGATGGGCGGCAGAGTGCCGGCGGCTGCGTTCGCGTGCAGCGCCGGAAGGTCCCATTCGGCGGCCACGAGCACCGGATCCGGGGACGCCAGCGCGGCGTCGAAGAGTTCCAGCCCGCGTTCGGTGGCCATGGGGCGGAAGCCCTGTCGCTGGAGGCGTTCCCGGTCGACCTCCGTGAGTTTGTTGGTCATTTTGCTGGTGTCGGCCCAGAGGCCCCAGGCGAGGCTGGTGGCGGGTTGGCCTTGGGTGTGGCGGTGGTGGGCGAG
>NZ_JBIARA010000065.1:0-1801 GCF_042889525.1 Micromonospora sp. NPDC002575
CTCATGTAAAGGACTCCGGTGCTTGATCAGCCCGGTGGTCCTGGGGTTGCATGAGCATCCCGGTTGGTCCGGTGGGTGGCGTTGAGTACGGCTCTGAGGGTTGTGCCTCGTTCGACTGATTGCCACTGCTGGCCTGGCCACGGATGCCCCGGATGAGGGAAGTGGGCCGACCCTGTTGAGGTCGGGTCCGGTTGCAGCACATGAGTGGGAGCCGTCGTCAGGACGCTCTGCCTCCTTGGGACCGTGGCGGACAGAGACGCCTGCTTGCGCGGGCCGCCGGAGTCGATGGTGACCGGTGGACGAGCCAGGGGTGGGTAGGGATGACGCAGCGACGGTTGGTGGGTATCGATCTGGGCATCGCCTCGGCGCACACGGTGCGGGTTCTCGATGAGGGCGGCCGGCAGGTGTGTCGCCGGCGGTGTGAGCCGAGCGTGGAGAGCCTGACCGTGATCGAGCAGGTGGCGTTGGCCGGAGCCGTGGCGGGGACCCGTCTGGAAGTGGTGATCGAGCCGACGGGGCCGGCGTGGCTGCCGGTCGCGGTGTTCTTCACCGCCCGGGGGCACACGGTGTTCCGGGTGTCCTCAGCTCGGGCGGCGGATCTGCGTCGGTTCCTGTCGCGGCATGCGAAGTCCAACGGCATCGACGCCGACACCTTGGCTCGGCTGCCGTTGGTCGACCCGGACGGGGTCCGGCCGTTGCGGTTGCCCGGCGCGGAGCAGGCGGCGTTGGATCGGCGGGTGCGGGCGTGTGATCGGCTGACGCAGACCGCCTCGGAGCACAAGGTGCGGATCAAGGACCTCGTCCGGCAGGTGATGCCGATGACTCCGTTGACCGGGGAGCTGGGAAAGGCCGACCTGGCCGTGCTGGCCCGATGGGCCGACCCCCGGGCCCTGCTCAAAGCCGGACCCGCCCGGCTGACCGCCGTGATCACCACGGCGTCGCACCATCACCAGGGCGCCGACCGCGCGCAGCAGTGGCTGGCCGCCGCCCGTGCCGCGGTCGACCTCTACCGCGATCACCCGGCGGTCGCGTTCACCGACCTGGCCGCCGAAGTCGCCACCGAAGTGCGCCTGTTGGCCGCCATCGAAGCGGAGTTGGCCGTCCACGCCGCCGCCCGGGAGGACGCCTACCGGTGGGCCGACCCCGGACAGCTGGCCCGGAGCCTGCCCGGCCTGGCCACCGTCGGCGGCCCCGTCCTGGCCACGGTCATCGGCGACGCCGCCCGATTCCCGACCGGCGCCCACTTCAAGTCCTACCTCGGCCTCGCGCCACGCGCGTCAGAGACCGGCAACACCGACCGCAAGGGCCAACCCATGTCCAAGGCCGGGTCACGCCTGGCCCGCGCAGCGTTGGTCCGCGCCGCCGACCATGCCCGCAAACAAGACCCCCAACTCGCCAGGATCTACTACACCCAGATGGTCGAACGCGGCTCCGGACACCTCAAAGCTCTCTGCGTCGTCGCCGCCCGCCTCGCCGAACGCGCCTGGACCGTCATGCGCCGACGCATGCCCTACGTCATCTGCGACACCGACGGCACACCCGTCACCCCTACCGAAGCGAAGACAGTCATCGCCGAGCAGTGGACCGTTCCTACCAGCGTCCGTGCCCGACGACGCAGCACCAAACCCACCACCACGAAGGCGGGGAAGGCCCCTCAACGAGTCCTCACGGGACATGCCAGGTCAGACGCACGAAACGCCGACAAACGAGGCGACCTTCCCCACCAACGATCCTCCAACCAGCCCACCTACACGGTCAAGCCAGCCGGCATCTTGACAACCGATCCCCGATAGGGAATCAG
>NZ_JBIARA010000067.1:0-1698 GCF_042889525.1 Micromonospora sp. NPDC002575
TCTCCGAGAAGAGCTACGCGCTCCTGGACGAGAACAAGTACACGTTCATCGTCGACCCGCGCTCCAACAAGACCCAGATCAAGCAGGCCGTCGAGACGGTCTTCGAGGTCAAGGTCACCGGGGTCAACACGATCAACCGCATCGGCAAGCGCAAGCGGACCCGCACGGGCTTCGGCCAGCGTGCCGCCACCAAGCGCGCGATCGTGACCCTCGCCGAGGGCGACCGTATCGACATCTTCGGCGGTCCGACCGCCTGAGGGCGGTCCGGACCGTCCGATATCGGACGAGGACTGAGAAATGGGAATCCGCAAGTACAAGCCGACTACGCCGGGCCGTCGTGGCGCCAGCGTCGCCGACTTCGTCGAGGTCACGCGGTCCACGCCGGAGAAGTCGCTGGTTCGCCCCCTGCACAGCAAGGGTGGCCGTAACAACTCCGGTCGTGTGACCGTCCGCCACCAGGGTGGTGGCCACAAGCGCGCCTACCGAGTGATCGACTTCCGTCGTCACGACAAGGACGGCGTGCCGGCGAAGGTCGCGCACATCGAGTACGACCCCAACCGCACCGCGCGCATCGCGCTCCTGCACTACGCGGACGGCGAGAAGCGCTACATCCTGGCCCCCCGGGGCCTGAACCAGGGCGACCGGATCGAGAACGGCCCCGGCGCCGACATCAAGCCCGGCAACAACCTGGCGCTCCGCAACATCCCGGTCGGTACGACGATCCACTCGGTGGAGCTTCGTCCGGGTGGCGGTGCCAAGTTCGCCCGCTCCGCCGGTGCCTCCGTGCAGCTGCTCGCGAAGGAGGGCTCGATGGCCCACCTCCGCATGCCGTCCGGTGAGATCCGCCTGGTCGACGTGCGCTGCCGCGCCACCGTCGGCGAGGTCGGCAACGCCGAGCAGAGCAACATCAACTGGGGCAAGGCCGGCCGCAAGCGGTGGCTGGGCGTCCGCCCGACCGTCCGTGGTGTCGTCATGAACCCGGTCGACCACCCGCACGGTGGTGGTGAGGGCAAGACCTCCGGTGGTCGCCACCCGGTCAGCCCGTGGGGCAAGAAGGAAGGCCGTACTCGTTCGCCCAAGAAGGCGTCGAACAAGTACATCGTCCGCCGCCGCAAGACGAACAAGAAGCGCTAAGGACGGGTTGAGATGCCTCGTAGCTTGAAGAAGGGGCCCTTCGTCGACGACCACCTGCTCAAGAAGGTGGACGCCCAGAACGAAGCCGGCACCAAGAACGTCATCAAGACCTGGTCCCGCCGCTCCATGATCGTGCCGGCCATGCTGGGCCACACGCTGGCGGTGCACAACGGCAAGACCCACATCCCGGTGTTCGTCACCGAGTCGATGGTCGGCCACAAGCTCGGCGAGTTCTCGCCGACGCGCACCTTCCGGGGTCACGTCAAGGACGACCGGAAGTCGAAGCGCCGCTAAGCGGATCGCGTTCAGACACGTAAGAAACTGAAGGGACAACCATGGAAGCCAGGGCCCAGGCGCGGTACATCCGCGTCACGCCCATGAAGGCCCGCCGCGTGGTGGACCTCATCCGTGGCATGGACGCCACGGAGGCCCAGGCCGTCCTGCGATTCGCTCCGCAGGCTGCCTCCGTGCCGGTCGGCAAGGTGCTCGACAGCGCCATCGCCAACGCCGCGCACAACTACGACCACACGGACGCCTCCTCGCTGGTCATCAGCGAGGCGTACG
>NZ_JBIARA010000068.1:0-1621 GCF_042889525.1 Micromonospora sp. NPDC002575
CACCGGGACCAGTGCCCGGCCAGCGAGAAGGACACCTCGTGACCTGCCCGCGCTGCAAGGCGCCGAACAGTCCGGGGCGGCACTTCTGTGCCCGCTGCGGCGCACCCGTCGGCCAGTAGTCAGCAGCCCCGCCGCGGCCCGAACCTGCGGCGGGGCCCAACCCCAAGGAGAACACCGGAGTGAAGATCACTCAATTGACCGCACGGCAGCTTGCCGCGCTGCCCACCGTCCGTGACGAATGGCTCCAGTACGGACTTGCCACCGGTCCGGCTGACCGGGCCGAGGGTGAAGCAGGCGTGTGCGAGGCGTACCGTGCGGCTGGTCTGGAGCCCCCGCAGATGATGATCTGGCTGGACTCGCCCATGGCGGGTGCGATCGGCGCCTGGATGCTCACGACTGCTGAGGCTCAGGTCGGGGCTCAGGTCTGGGATCAGGTCCGGGCTCAGGTCGTGGATCAGGTCCGGGATCAGGTCGGGGCTCAGGTCTGGGATCAGGTCTGGGATCAGGTCGGGGCTCAGGTCCGGGCTCAGGTCCGGGCTCAGGTCCGGGATCAGGTCTACAAGGCAGCCCCCGGCCAGCACGATGCCGGATGGCTTGCCTTCTGCGACTACTTCCGCCAGCACTCCGCCCTCACTGAAGCCGACCGCCTCGCAGGCATGATGCGCGTCGCCCAGAGCGCAGGCTGGTGGTGGCCCTTCACCAACGCCGTCATCCTCACTGAACGCCCCACCACCCTCCACCGCGACAGCCAGGCCCGCCTGCACTGCGAAGACGGACCCGCCATCGCCTACCCCGACGGCTTCGCCATCTGGTCCTGGCACGGCACCCGCGTCCCTCAAACCCTCATCGAAACCGAATGGACCCTCAAACAGATCCTTGAGGAACCCAACGCGGAAGTCCGCCGCTGCGCCATCGAAAAGCTCGGCTGGGATCACTTCATCCAGGAATCCGGCCTACGCAAGATCGCCTCCGCGCCCGACCCCGGCAACCCTCCCTACCACCTCGCCCTCTACGACCTCCCCGAGGAACTCGCCGACCTGTACGAGGAGCCCGCCCGCATCCTCCTCGCCGTGAACGGCAGCCCCGAGCCCGACGGCACCCGCCGCCGGTTCGGCCTCCCCGTCCCCTCACACCACACCGACCCCATCGAAGCGGCCGCCGAGATGTACGGCATGCCCCTGGCCGCCTACCAGCAGCTCGAAGTCCGCCGCTAGCAGCCGCCACAACTCACCACAGAAAGGACACACCATGATCACCCTGTCCGAGCTGGAGACTCTCGCCGCCACCCGCGTCCTTGACCACCTCGACCGCGACACCGCACTGCCCGTCGTCACCCGGGCCGCCTGCCAGGGCGACGTCAGCATCCTCCGCGTCACCACCCAGCACGCCACGACGCTCCTGCCGCAGGCCGGATTCCCCGTCGTCCGCGGCGAGGCCGGAGGCAACACCCACAGCCTCCACGCAGCCGCAGACTCGGGCGTGTGCTTCACCCCGGCCGACGGCCGCGGCGACGAGCTGGTCCTCGGCACGCTCACCGTCCCCGACGGCGCGGAGGCATACCTGCTCCACCCGGAGCACGGGGGAATGGCCATCGCCCCCGGCACCTACCGCATCGGTCGCC
>NZ_JBIARA010000069.1:0-1607 GCF_042889525.1 Micromonospora sp. NPDC002575
ACCATGTCGGCCTTGTTCAGGGCGACGACGATGTACGGAACGCCGACCTGGCGGGCCAGGAGCACGTGCTCCTTGGTCTGCGGCATCGGGCCGTCGGTGGCGGCGACCACGAGGATCGCGCCGTCCATCTGCGCGGCACCGGTGATCATGTTCTTGATGTAGTCCGCGTGACCCGGGCAGTCGACGTGGGCGTAGTGACGCGCCTCGGTCTGGTACTCGACGTGCGCGATGGAGATGGTGATACCGCGCTGGCGCTCCTCGGGCGCCTTGTCGATGTTGTCGAACGGGGTGGCCTCGTTCAGTTCCGGGTACGCCTCGTGCAGCACCTTGGTAATGGCCGCCGTCAGGGTGGTCTTACCGTGGTCGATGTGACCGATGGTGCCGATGTTGACGTGCGGCTTAGTCCGCTCGAACTTCGCCTTCGCCACTGGGGTCCTCCTGGGAGTGGTTCTGTACGCCTTTGCTTCAACGGCGCCAGGTGATCTTTGCTGTAAAGGCCCGGAACCCGGGGGCATTCCGTCCGCGTTTGCGGGGGAATGCCCCTGGAGGCTCCGGAGTCAAGCCTACGGCGTGAGAACGCGGTGCGTTACTCGCCCTTGGCCTTCGCGATGATCTCCTCGGCGACGTTCCGCGGAACCTCGGCGTAGGAGTCGAACTGCATGGAGTAGCTGGCCCGGCCGGACGTCTTGCTGCGCAGGTCGCCGACGTAACCGAACATCTCCGAGAGGGGCACGAGACCCTTCACGACGCGGGCACCGGCCCGCTCCTCCATGGCCTGGATCTGGCCACGGCGGGAGTTGATGTCGCCGATGACCTCGCCCATGTAGTCCTCGGGCGTGGTGACCTCGACGGCCATCATCGGTTCGAGGAGCACGGGGCTGGCCTTGCGCGCGGCCTCCTTGAAGGCCTGCGAGCCGGCGATCTTGAAGGCGAGCTCGGAGGAGTCGACCTCGTGGTAGCCACCGTCGTGCAGGATGACGCGCACGCCGGTCATCTCGTAGCCGGCGAGGATGCCGAACTGCATGGCCTCCTGCGCACCGGCGTCCACCGAAGGGATGTACTCCTTCGGGATGCGGCCACCGGTCACCTTGTTCACGAACTCGTACGAGGTGTCGCCACCCTCGAGCGGCTCGATGCCGATCTGCACCTTCGCGAACTGACCGGTACCACCGGTCTGCTTCTTGTGGGTGTAGTCGACGCGCTCGACGGCCTTGCGGATCGTCTCGCGGTACGCCACCTGCGGCTTGCCGACGTTGGCCTCGACCCGGAACTCACGGCGCATACGGTCGACCAGCACCTCCAGGTGCAGCTCGCCCATGCCGCCGATGATGGTCTGGCCGGTCTCCTCGTCGGAGTGGACCTGGAAGGACGGGTCCTCCTCGGCCAGGCGCTGGATCGCGACGCCGAGCTTCTCCTGGTCGCCCTTCGACTTGGGCTCGATGGCGACCTGGATGACCGGGGCCGGGAAGTCCATGGACTCCAGGATCACCGGCTGCTTGTCGTCGGAGAGCGTCTCACCGGTGGTGGTCTGCTTCAGGCCCATGACGGCGACGATGTCGCCGGCGCCCACCGAGTCGATCTCCTCACGCTTGTTGGCGTGCATACGG
>NZ_JBIARA010000070.1:0-1599 GCF_042889525.1 Micromonospora sp. NPDC002575
GTCTGGGGATTTAACGCTGGGCGGGTCGGCGTCGCTTGATGATTGTCTTGTGGCGTGGGGTGGGTTGCTGGTTTCGGCTGCCTTTGGGGCGTCCTGGTCCTGGTCGGGAGGGTTTCGGTGGTCTGGCGGGTGTGGGTAGGTGCGGGTGCAGGCCGCGGAATCCTCGGCGGACCCGGTAGGGGGTGAGGGCGGTGGTGGTCAGGGGTCGTTCCCAGGGCAGGCGTTGGTCGGCGATCAGTGTCCGGGCGAGGCGGAGTTGGGTGTGTGCGGCGGCCGTGATCCAGGTCCACAGGTCGGCTTGGTGTGGGTGACGTAGTGCGGGAGTGGTCCAGGCGAGGTGTTGTTTGATGAACCGGTTGGTGTGCTCGATGGCGAAGCGGCGTAGGTAGGCCCGCCAGATCAGGTCAAGGTTGATCTGGTCGGGGCCGGCGGTCCAGAGCCACAGGGCTTGGCCGTTGCCGGCCTCGACGGTTCGGGTCAGGCTGATCCGTACGATGGTGCCTCGGATGATCGGGGCGGCCAGGCCCTTGGTGTTCTTCGCCGCCCACCGGCGTTGTTTGCTTGGCTTGGGGTGCAGTCCGGTCCAGGCCTGCACGTGGATCGAACCGTAGGTGTCATCGACGGTGCGCAGCTCGTGGGTGGGCTCGGGCCAGGTCGTGGGATCCGCGCAGGCGAACCGTTCCCCGTGCAGTTTGGGTCGGCCACCACTGCCCGGAACTTTGGCCGGCGGGTCGCCGTAGAAGACGCGGTCACGGCGGATCCGTCCGATGATCCGGGCGGGGGCGTCCGGATCAGATGCCACCCGAGCGGTCGCGGTGATCGGGCAGTACCCGGCGTCCAGGCAGAACACCGGCGCCACCCCCGGCCGGTGACGGGCCAAGCCCGAAACCAGGGCGCTCATCTGGGCGCAGGCCACCTCGGTGGCGTTGTCGTCAGGGTCCACCCGCACGACGTCCACCGGCGCGGTCCAGGAATCGGGCGTCGCGGATACCTGACAGATCCACTGGTAGGCCCAGCCCGGCACCATCCGACCCCGCCGGTCACCACCTGGATCAGGCACACGACACATCCCACGTCGCGGTGAGCACCTCGCCTCAGGGCGCGGCCACACGGTCACGTCCACCGCGAACACCGGCCACCACGACGGCAGAGCACCGATCAGCAGCTCACGCACCGCGGCAGTGTCCACCCGTCCCTTCGACAAGGACGCGTACACACTGCCCCAACCCCGACGCAACGCCGGCTCCAAGGTCAGATACGGCAACGACACCACCACACCAGGCGCGGTCAATACCGCGTCCGTGACCTCGAACAACGTGTCCGCCCACCCCGTCAGACACCGGTACCAGCCCTGCCGGAACTCCAACAAGCGGCCCCGGTCCCCGCGTGGTGTCTCCTCACACCCACCCGCATGCCCCACAATGACGGCCACGGCCACCGCCTCACATCGAAGATCTTGGTCGATCCCGATCATCAGGCGGTGGCCGCCCCACGTCACGGCAACACACCGAACCAACCACCAACCACCGGCACTACCCCAACCCCAGCGTTAAATCCCCAGCTCGCGTTGGAGGCCACTCTTTCCTGCATTGAGCACGA
>NZ_JBIARA010000071.1:0-1466 GCF_042889525.1 Micromonospora sp. NPDC002575
TGAACTTTTGATCCGCTCCCTCGGGGGGCATGCTCGCAACCTTGATCAATGAGCGAGCCGGCCGTCATCAGTCGCGCTCGGGCGGTCGCGGGCGCGAGGAGTGACAGCAGGTCACCAGGCCCGTGAGGCCTGCGGCATGGCCTCATGCGGCAGAGCCTTGCGGGCGTTGTACCAGCGGGTGGCGACCCTGTGCATGTCCGGGTCGCGCATGGCGTCGATGCGCTGCATGACGATGTCGCGGCCGGGGTCGACGGTCACGATCCGTGCGCCCAGGCGCTTGTACTTCGCGAGCGCCTTGGGGCTGGGCATGGTGTGGATCAGGTAGACGTCGACGGTGTCGCGCAGTGCCACGGCTTCGTCGATGGCTGCGTACCGGGCGCGGTGGGCGACGCGGAGGATAACCGGGTCCTGGTTCCACTGGGGTGCGCCGGGTCCGGCGAGGGCACGGGTGATGAGGTCCAGGTCGATGACGATGTCACGCGCGGTGGCGTGCGACTGGATCCATGACGACTTGCCGGAGGCCGGCGGGCCGGTGATGACGTACAGCACGGTGCGCCACCTCCGGGCTGGCCGTCAGGGCAAGGGCAGCGGTGGCGTGGAGCGCGGTGGTTCGGTCAGGCCCGCCTCGGCGAGCGCCAGGCGCAGGACGTCGGCCATGGGCACGTCCACGTACTCGGGCGTGAGGGTCGGCTTGGGGGCGTCGCCGTACCAGACGTCGGTGACGTCCACGCCGTCGACCGTGTCAGCCCGGATGGGGTTGTGGCAGGTCTCGATGTCGACGACGGTGACGTCCTGGTCGAGGACGGGCACGAGGTGCCGGCGGACCAGCGCGGCGAGAGGGAAGCCCAGGGCGTTGTAGTCGATGCCGCGTGCCTCGCAGTAGTCCAGCCACAGCTCGGGGTCGTCACCGTCGTTGAAGCCCCACTTCGACAGCAGGCCCCAGGCGAAGAGGGTCAGGGTCGGCTCGGTCACAGTCACCACCTCCGTGACGACCGTACCGGCCCAGACGACTGTGGTCCGGGCGTTCGGTTGCCCTTGCGGCTGTTGCAGCGCCGGTGCGCCGGCCGCACGTTGGCCACGTCGAGGAGCGCGCCGCCTCGGGACAGCGGGACTTCGTGGTCGAGCGTGAACGACAGCGGGTGCCGTGCGTCGAGGTCGTAGCCGATCTCGTGGCCGCAGAGCCAGCAGGGGAGGCGCTGGGCGCGGAGCCAGTCGACCAGCCGCCGGTAGGGGCGCCCGTTGCGGGGGTTGCCGACCACGGGCGCCACCTCCGTCGTCAGGGCGTCTTGGTGACGCTGCCGATCATCTTGTCCTCGTCGAGGTCGCCGTCGTCGTCGAGCCAGCCGAGGTCTGCCATGGCCGCGCTGGCGACGAGAACGTTGTAGTCGTCGTCCTTCACGTTGCGGCAGGCGTCGGGGCGGCCGGTGCGGTCGGCCTTGTACTGGGCCTTGAGGGCGGCGGCGCAG
>NZ_JBIARA010000072.1:0-1459 GCF_042889525.1 Micromonospora sp. NPDC002575
GCTTGGGGTCTAGCGGTCCTCGCAACGCCTAGTTCTTCTGGGGGTTGCGAGGACCGTGGTCGTTTCCGCTGAGGTCAAGGCAGAGTTCTTCCGGATCCTCGATGGTGGCGGCAGTGTGGCTGCTGCTGCGCGTGGCGCGGGTGTGAAGCCCGGCACCGCGTACGTGTGGGTTCGTCGTGCGGGGCGCTGTTCGGTGCCGGGGTCGCGGCGTCATCCTGGTCGGGATGAGTACGAGCGTCTGCGTCAGCAGGGGGTGGGGCGGCGCCGTGCCGCGCGGCTGGTCGGGGTCAACGAGCGCACGGCGAAGGACTGGGACTGGGGAGTACGCAAGACACGCGGCTCGCGGACGTATCCGGATGGGCGTCGGGTGGACTACAACACCGGGGTGAGCACTCGGGTGTCGCCGTCGCTGACGGCGTTGGACAAGGAGTTGCACTCCCGGTTCCTGACCTTGGCGCAGCGGGAGACGATCGCGGACATGCGACGTGCCGGCGGGTCGTTTCGCGCGATCGGGCGGGCGTTGGGGCGGGCCGCTTCGACGATCAAACGCGAGATCGACAACCATGCCGGTGATGATGGTGTCTACCGCGCCCACGCCGCGCATCGGGCCTGGGCGGCGTCTCGGCCCCGGCCCAAGGACCGCAAGCTTGTGCGCGACGGTCCGCTGCGTGACTTCGTGGTCGACGGGCTACGCAAACGGTGGTCACCGCAGCAGATCTGCCACGCTCTGGTCAGGGAGTACCCCGGTGAGCAGGAGATGCGGGTGAGTCCGGAGACGATCTACCAGGCGTTGTATGTCCAGGCCCGGGGCTCGCTCAAGCGTGAGGTCGCCGCGGCGTTGCGGACCGGCCGCGCCCGACGTAAGCCCCATCGTCGTCCTGACCAGCGCACCCCACGGTTCGCCGAGGGCATGGTCATGATCAGCGAGCGTCCGGCCGAGGTCGCCGACCGCGCTGTGCCCGGCCACTGGGAAGGCGACCTGATCATGGGAACGGGCAACCAGTCCGCGATCGTGACGCTCGTCGAGCGCAGCACCCGCTACGTGATGCTCGGGCACCTGCCCGGCGGACACACCGCCGCAGAGGTCCGCGATGTCCTGGTGGGCCTCGTCGCCACGCTGCCGGCCCACCTACGCGGATCCCTGACCTGGGACCAGGGAGCCGAGATGGCAGCCCACAAGCAGTTCACCATCGCCACCGGGATACCGGTCTACTTCTGCGACCCGCACTCGCCCTGGCAACGCGGATCGAACGAGAACACCAACGGCCTGCTACGCCAATACTTCCCCAAAGGCACCGACCTGTCCGTGCACGGACCCGAAGACCTCGAACACGTCGCCCAGGAACTCAACGGCCGCCCACGACAGACGCTCGGCTGGGACAACCCAGCCGAGCGCCTACGTGATCTACTGACAACCACATAAGCCATCAGGTGTTGCGAGGACCCCCAGAAACCGCCC
>NZ_JBIARA010000073.1:0-1439 GCF_042889525.1 Micromonospora sp. NPDC002575
TGGGTGAGGATGACGAGGTGGGTGTGGGTGAGGTGGGGGTTGGTGAGCCATTGTTGGAGGTGGTGCAGGGTCCGTTCCGCCACCGCATGAGCCGCTTCCAGCGAGTCGTCGTGGTCCCCGTCCAGTCCGCAGTGGAAGAACACGATGTCGACCGGTGCGTCGTCGGGGAGAGCGTCCACGGCGGTGAGACCCTCGAAACGCTCGCACAGGCCCAACGGGTCCGGCCCCACGACGACGCCGGTACGCCAGGGCGGCGTCGGCTGCGCGTCCGGCGTCGCCAGGATCGGCCATTCCACCCGCAGCGGTAGGGCGCCGCCACGGAGGCGCGTGACGTCGACCGCCCGCAGGGTCAGCGCGTCGACGGTGGCGACGGGTGCACCCGAGGCATCGGTCATGACCACGGTCACGCCGTTCGGCCCGGCGGGGGACAGCCGGACCCGTACGCTGCTCGCCTCGACCGCGTGCAGGGACGCTCCGCTCCAGGTGAAGGGCAGCGCGCCGGCGGCGTGCTCACCGACGAGCCCCAGGGCGACGGGGTGCAGCGCGGCGTCCAGCAGCGCGGGATGCAGGCAGAACCGGTGGGCGCTGAGCTGCTCCGATTCGGGCAGGCCGACCTCGGCGAACACCTCGTCGCCCGATCGCCACGCCGCCCGCAGCCCACGGAAGGCCGGGCCGTAGTCGTACCCCTTGGCGCTGAGCTGCTCGTAGGAACCCGCGAGGTCGATCGGAGTCGCGCCGGCGGGAGGCCAGTCGGCGGGCTGGTCCACGGTCGCGTCGGCGGGAGCGGCCGGGGTGAGCGCACCGTCGGCGTGACGCGTCCAGGAGGTCTCGGCGTCGGCGTCGGCGGGCCGGGAGTACACCGCGAAGGTGCGCCGGCCGCTGTCGTCCGGATCGTCGACCACGACCTGCAACCGGACGGCGACATCGTCCTTGATGACGAGGGGCGCGTGCAGCGTCAGGTCCTCGACATGCTCGCAGCCGACCTCGATGCCGGCCCGGAACGCCATGTCCAGCACGGCGGCGCCGGGCAGCAGGACGGTGCCGAAGACCGCGTGGTCGACCAGCCACGGATGCGTGGCGCTGGAGACCTGACCGGTGAGGACGTGTCCCCGTTCGTCGGCCAGCTCGATGGCGGAGGCGACCAGGGGATGGCCCGTGCTGCGCTGCCCGGAGCCCGACGAGGCGCCCGCCGACGGGTGTAGCCAGTAGTGGTGGTGTTGGAAGGGGTAGGTGGGGAGGTGGGGGGTGGTGTGTGGGGTGGGTGTGGGTTGGTGGGGGTGGAGTCCGGTGGTGGTGGTGTGGGCGAGGGCGAGTGCGAGTTGGGTGGGTCCGTGTTGGTTGCGCTGCAGTGTGGCGATCGTGACCGCTTTGGTGGTGGTGGTGTCGATGGTGTGTTGGATGGGTGTGGTGAGGACGGGGTGGGGGCTGGTTTCGATGTA
>NZ_JBIARA010000074.1:0-1428 GCF_042889525.1 Micromonospora sp. NPDC002575
TCGACACGGCGACGTCGGAGAGGGATATGCAGGCGCTGCTGGAGAGGCACCCTCCTCTCCTCGCCAGCACCGTCAGGGGCAACCACGGGACCTGGGTCCGCCGCCAGGTTCGGCTGGGAAGCGCCTACGTGCCGGACTTCCTTCTGGCAAGCGAGACATCGGCGGGGGTCGCCTGGACCCTAGGGCCTGTGGGGAGTCGTGATCATTCGGTTGGTAGAACATTCGTGTGGCGAGACGTGAACTGAGCGATGACGAATGGGCGTTGGTGGAGCCGTTGCTCCCGATAGGCGCCTACGGCCCGTATCCGCACCGGCTGCGGGATCACTTCGAGGGCGTGATCTGGAGGTTTCGCTCCGGGGCCCAGTGGCGGGAGGTCCCGGAGGAGTTCGGGAACTGGTCCACGGTCTACGACCGGTTTCGCCAGTGGCGCGACGCGGGCGTCTTCCAGGCCCTGATGGAGGCGGTGATCGCTGAGGCCGCACGGCGGGACCAGGTGGACCTTTCCCTGGTCAGCGTGGACTCCACCACTGCGAGAGCGCATCACGACGCGGCCGGCATGAGGGTGGACGCCGAGACGCTGTCCGCGCTGGAGAAGGCACTGGCGGAGGAAAGGGGGGCCACGGCAAGGAACAAAAGGATCAAGGTGCCGCAGAACCCGGCGATGCGGCCGAAGCCGCCCGCCGGGACGAGCGCCGACGCCTGCACCGACGACGCCGGGCACGGCTGAAAGCAGCCGCCCTGGGCCGCTCACGCGGCGGGCTGACCAGCAAAGTCCACGTGGCAGCCGACCGCCGCTGCCGGCCACTGGCCTTCACCCTCACCCCGGGGCAGGCCGCCGACAGCCCCCAGTTCGTCCCGGTCCTGGCCAAGGTCCGGGTCCGCGGCCGGGCCGGCCGCCCCCGCACCCGCCCCGACGCGGTGGCCGGCGACAAGGCGTACTCCTCCCGCGCCAACCGCGCCCACCTGCGCGAACGCGGCATCAAGGCCGTCATCCCGGAGAAGAAGGACCAGGCCGCCAACCGGAAGAAGAAGGGCCGGCGCGGCGGACGGCCGGTCACCCACGATGCCGAGCTGTACAAGGACCGCAACACCGTCGAACGCCTGATCAACAAGCTCAAAGCGTGGCGCGGGATCGCCGCCCGGTACGACAAGACGCCGGACAGCTACCTCGCCGCCCTCCACCTCCGCGGCACCGTCATCTGGCTTCACAGCCTCCAACCGACACCTTGATCACGACTCCCCACAGGCCCTAGGGCGCGGAGGTCCTCGGCGCTGACCTGGTTCCGCAGCAGTCTGGCCGCTTCCATGGCCCATTCCAGATAGCCCAGTAGCCGCTCGTAGGCGGTGTCGTAGCGGCGGCCGTGCTGATTGGACGCATCGTGTAGCACGGACGTCAGTGTCTTGAGAAGGTTGTCCAGGTTGGCCCCG
>NZ_JBIARA010000075.1:0-1319 GCF_042889525.1 Micromonospora sp. NPDC002575
CTGGCCACCATCGGGCTGATCATGGCTGCGCAGGACGCCGGTACCGTGGGCCGGATCCGCAGCGCCTACGAGCGCGCCGCCGTCGCCGAATACGCCGATGACAGCGGTGAACTCGTTCTGGAGCACGGGGCGTTGCTCGCCCATGCCACCGCCTGAGGGCCTACCCGGAGGTGCGCCTGAGGCACTGCCGCGCCGCCGCCACCGGAAGAGGGCTGCGGCGGCGCGGACCGGGTCAGTCGCCGGTGACGGTGACCTTCTCGTCGTTCTTCAGCTGCTGCACCAGCGTCTTGACCCTCGCCTTGTCCCAGAGGAGGTTGCCGCCCGTGGAGCCGGCCAGGGGCATGTTCATGGAGGTGCCGTCGCCGCCGCTGACGCCCTTCATGGCCCAGAACATGCCGGCCAGGTCGAACAGCCCCATGTCCTTGTCGACGATCAGGGAGTCCAGGCCCGCGCCCATGGTCGGGTAGAGCTTGAAGGGGTTGAGGACCGTGCCCGGGGTGGCCACCTGGTTGGCGAGGGCGGAGAGGAACTTCTGCTGGTTCTTGGTGCGGTCCAGGTCGGAGCCGGCGAAGGCGTACCGGGTGCGGACGAAGGCGAGGGCCTCCTCGCCGTTCAGGGTCTGCCTGCCCTGCTGGAAGTCCGCGCCGGACTTCTTGTCCTTGAAGGCCTTCGGGATGTCCATCTCCACCCCGCCGACCGCGTCCACGATGTTCGCGAACCCGGCGAAGCCGATCTCGACATAGTGGTCGATGTGCAGGCCGGTGTTGAACTCGACGGTGCGCACCAGCAGTTCGGGGCCGTCCTCGGCGTACGCGGCGTTGAGCTTCACGCGCCGGCCGGTGCCCTGGTAGATCTTGCCGGACTCGGAGCCCTTGAAGGTGGGGATCTCCACGTCGGAGTCGCGGGGCAGGGAGACCAGTGTCGGGGCGCCGCCGCCGGTGTGCAGGACCATCATCGAGTCGGTGCGCTTGCCCTCGGCGGAGCCGGTGTGCAGCTGCTTCTTCTGCTCGTCGGTCATGCCCGCGCGGGAGTCGGAGCCGACGATGAGGTAGTTCGTGCCCTCGCCCGCCTCGGGTCTCTCGATGACCTTGGAGAGGTCGACCTCGCGGTTGAGCTTGGAGTCGGCCCAGAAGTAGGTGCCCACCGCCGTGACGACCAGCACGGTGCTCAGCGTGATCGCGGTCCACTTGATGCGGCGCCGCCAGTCCGGCCGGGGCCGGGCTCCGCCGCCGGGGTGCCCGGTGCCCCCCGGACCGCCGCCGCGGCCGCCGCCGGAGGGGCTGCCGTAGACCTGTCCGGTGTTGTAGCCGCTGTCGTAG
>NZ_JBIARA010000076.1:0-1304 GCF_042889525.1 Micromonospora sp. NPDC002575
CGCGGCGGGCGTCATGGCGGTGAACCCGTACACGTCCATGCCGGCGGCGACGGCGGCCTGGACGCCGAGGGGGCTGTCCTCGACGACGAGGCACCGGCCGGGCTCGGCCCCCATGCGGGCGGCCGCGTGGAGGAAGAGGTCGGGTGCGGGCTTTCCACGTCCGACGTCCTGGGAGCTGAAGATCCGTCCGTCGTCGAACCACCGGTCCAGCCCCGTGGTCCGGTGTCCCACCCGGATCCGTTCGTGGCTGCCGGAGGACGCCACGCAGTACGGCACTCCGTCCTCGCTCAGTCGCTCCAGCAGGTCGGCGGCGCCGTCCACCGCCTTCAGTTCACGTTCGAAGGCGGTGAACACGCGGGTGTGGAAGACCTCGTCGAAGTCCGCCGGCAGCCGCTGCCCCGTCCGCTCCTCGACCAGGTCGTGGATCCGGTGCATCGCGGACCCCATGTAGTCGCGGACGGAGTCCTCGTAGGTGGTGGGGTGGCCCACCTCCGTCAGGTACTCGGCCAGCAGCCGGTTGGAGATGGGTTCGCTGTCGACGAGGACGCCGTCGTTGTCGAAGATGACGAGATCGTGGTTCATACCACGAGCCTAAACGCAGAAAACCCCGCACCGGAATCGGTGCGGGGTTCTCCCGAAAATTGTTCGGCGGCGTCCTACTCTCCCACAGGGTCCCCCCTGCAGTACCATCGGCGCTGTAAGGCTTAGCTTCCGGGTTCGGAATGTAACCGGGCGTTTCCCCTACGCTATAACCACCGAAACACTATGAAACAAACAAACCAGCCGACACTTCAGGCTGTTCGTGGTTTCAGAACCAACACAGTGGACGCGAGCAACTGAGGACAAGCCCTCGGCCTATTAGTACCGGTCAACTCCACACGTTACCGTGCTTCCATATCCGGCCTATCAACCCAGTCGTCTACTGGGAGCCTTACCCCATCAAGTGGGTGGGAGCCCTCATCTCGAAGCAGGCTTCCCGCTTAGATGCTTTCAGCGGTTATCCCTCCCGAACGTAGCCAACCAGCCATGCCCTTGGCAGAACAACTGGCACACCAGAGGTTCGTCCGTCCCGGTCCTCTCGTACTAGGGACAGCCCTTCTCAAGACTCCTACGCGCACAGCGGATAGGGACCGAACTGTCTCACGACGTTCTAAACCCAGCTCGCGTACCGCTTTAATGGGCGAACAGCCCAACCCTTGGGACCGACTCCAGCCCCAGGATGCGACGAGCCGACATCGAGGTGCCAAACCATCCCGTCGATATGGACTCTTGGGGAAGATCAGCCTGTTATCCCCGGGGTACCT
>NZ_JBIARA010000077.1:0-1274 GCF_042889525.1 Micromonospora sp. NPDC002575
CGGCGTTCGAAGGGGTAGGTGGGAATCGTCGTCGTGCGATGCCCCTTACCGGCATGCACCCCCACCCAATCCACCTCACCCAACCCACGGCTGTAGAACTCCGCCACCGCAGAATGCACCTGCGCCTGATCCGAACGATCCCGACGCAACGTCGACAACCACACCAACCCCGAATCCGGCAACACCTGCTTTCCCAGACCCGTCAACACCGGATGAGCACCGATCTCCCAAAACACCCCACCACCCGCAGCACCCACCAACCCCAACGCCTCACCAAACAACACCGGCCCACGAATCCCCCCACCCCACAACCCACCATCCGCCACCGACCCCGCATCATGCCACCGACCACTGATCGACGACGCAAACCCGATCCGCGGCGCCGACACCCCCACCCGCGACACCGCCTCCGCGAACGGCCCCACCGCACCCGCCATCGCCTCCGAATGAAACGCATGACTAACCACCAACCGCTGACACCGCAACCCCGAACCCGCACAAAACGCATCCACCACACCAGCCGGCCCCGACACCGTCACACTCCGCGGCCCATTCCACGCCGCCACCTCCAACCCCGGATAACCACCCACCACCGACCCCACATCACCGGCGTCAGCAAACACCGCCGCCATCGCCCCACCCGACGGCTGCCCCTGCATCAACGAACCCCGCACCACCGCCAACCCCAACACATCCGCCAAACCAAACACCCCCGCCGCCCAAGCCGCCGACAACTCACCCACACTGTGGCCCACCACCAGGCCCGGCCTAACCCCCCACGACTCCAACAACCGCACCAACCCCACCTGCACCGCAACAATCCCCACCTGCGCAAACCGCGTCTGCACCAACTCCTCACCCCGACCACCAAACAACAACTCCAACAACGGCACCTCACCCGCGACCAGCTCCGCACACTCATCCAACGCCGCCCGGAACACCGGCTCCACCCCATACAAACCCCGAGCCATCCCCGCATACTGCGAACCCTGACCCGAAAACATGAACACCGACACCGGCGGCGCATTCACCAACCGACCCACCGACCGAGAACCATCCGCCACCCCCGACAAACCCTCCACCACACCCGCGCCATCCACACCCGACACCGCCACCCGGAACCGATGCGACGCCCGACCCACATTCGCCGTAAACCCGAAATCCCCCAACCCATCAACACCCCGCCCCGACGACAACGCCCGCACATACGCCCCCGCCAACCGCCGCACACCCTCCTCACTCGACGCCGACACCTTCACCACAAACGACTCCTG
>NZ_JBIARA010000078.1:0-1239 GCF_042889525.1 Micromonospora sp. NPDC002575
CGCGACACACCCGACCGCGTGGGTCGGAGGACTGGATGTCGGAACACCGGGTTCCGGAGCGTAAGAGAGACAGGACTACTGAGTAGCCATGGCGGGACAGAAGATCCGCATCCGGCTCAAGGCCTACGACCACGAGGTCATCGACTCCTCGGCGAAGAAGATCGTCGAGACGGTGACCCGCACTGGTGCGTCGGTCGCGGGCCCGGTGCCGCTGCCCACTGAGAAGAACGTGTACTGCGTCATCAAGTCGCCGCACAAGTACAAGGACTCGCGCGAGCACTTCGAGATGCGCACGCACAAGCGCCTGATCGACATCCTCGACCCCACCCCCAAGACCGTTGACTCTCTGATGCGACTCGACCTGCCGGCCGGTGTCGACATCGAGATCAAGCTCTGAGGGTCGGTGAGCTGAGAATGGCTAAGCAGATCAAGGGCATCCTGGGCGAGAAGCTCGGCATGACGCAGGTGTGGGACGAGAACAACCGCGTTGTTCCGGTCACCGTCGTCAAGGCCGGCCCCAACGTCGTCACCCAGGTCCGTACGAACGACGTCGACGGCTACGAGTCGGTCCAGATCGCCTTCGGCGAGATCGACCCGCGCAAGGTGAACAAGCCCCTCAAGGGCCACTTCGCCAAGGCCGACGTCACCCCCCGTCGCCACCTCGTCGAGATCCGCACCGCGGACGCCTCCGAGTACACGCTGGGCCAGGAGATCACCGCCGAGGTGTTCGAGGCCGGCGTGAAGGTCGACGTGACCGGCAAGAGCAAGGGCAAGGGCTTCGCCGGTGTCATGAAGCGCCACAACTTCCGTGGCCTCGGCGCCGGACACGGCACCCAGCGCAAGCACCGCTCGCCCGGTTCCATCGGTGGCTGCGCCACCCCGGGCCGCGTGTTCAAGGGCCTCCGCATGGCGGGTCGCATGGGCAACGAGCGGGTCACCACCCAGAACCTGACCGTCCACGCCGTTGACGCGGAGAAGGGTCTGCTGCTCATCAAGGGCGCGGTTCCCGGTCCGAACGGCGGCCTCGTCCTGGTCCGCACCGCGGCCAAGGGGGCCTGAGGTAACCGATGAGCACTGTTGACATCCTTTCGCCGGCGGGCGACAAGGCCGGTTCCGTCGAGCTCCCCGCGGAGATCTTCGACGCCAAGGTCAGCGTTCCGCTGATCCATCAGGTCGTCGTCGCGCAGCTGGCCGCTGCCCGTCAGGGCACGCACAAGACGAAGACCCGCGGCGAGGTCC
>NZ_JBIARA010000079.1:0-1225 GCF_042889525.1 Micromonospora sp. NPDC002575
TGGGTGAGGATGACGAGGTGGGTGTGGGTGAGGTGGGGGTTGGTGAGCCATTGTTGGAGGTGGTGCAGGGTCCGTTCCGCCACCGCATGAGCCGCCTCCGGCCCGGCGTCCGGGCCCTGGCCCTGGCCGACCCGCAGCACCAGCACCGGCGGCACGTCCGTGGGCGCCTCGGCGGCCAGCACCTCCTCCAGGTCACCGACTTCGGTGGCCACGCCGGACACGTCGTCCGGCATCGGGATCCGCACCCAGTCCACGGCGAGCGGTGAGGCGAGCGACTCGTCCGCCGGGGTCGTCAGATCCGCCGCGGCGAGCGGCCGGCTCGTGACCGAGCCGATGGTGAGCAGGGGAGCGCCGGTCGCGTCCACCATGCCGACCGCGACGGTCCCGTCGGCGTCCGAACGGGCCCGAACCGTGGCGCTGGTGGCCCCGGTCGCGTGCAGCCGCACGTCCGTGAACCGGCTCGGGACCAGGGTCTCCGCCGAACGGCTGCTCAGCATCCCGTCCAGGGCCGCGGCCAACAGCGCGGGATGGAACGCGAAACCGTCGGCGTCCACGTCGTCGGGCAGCGCCACCTCGGCGTAGTCGCCGCCGAAGGCGCGCACGCTCCGGTAGGCGCCGTCGTGGTCGTATCCGGCCGAGGCCAGCCGCTCAGCCAGCAGATCGAGCTGGTCCGCTGTCGCCGGAGCCGGGCCGGCGCCAGGGACGTCGGACGGGCCGGGCGTGGCGCCGAGGACGCCGGCCGCGTGGCGCGTCCACCCGCCCGCCTGCCGCGTGTGCACCAGCACCGCGCGCCTGCCGTCCGCGTCGCCACCGGTCACCTGGACGCGCAGGTCGGTTCCGCCGCGCGCCGGGACGACGATCGGCTTGTCGACGACCAGCTCGTCGAGATGGTGCAGCCCCAGCACGTCCAGGGTGGACAGGACGAGGTCCAGGATCCCGACGGCCGGCAGGACCGGCGTGCCCTCCAGCAGATAGCCGCCCAGCCACGAATCGGCGTCGGCCCGGATCCGGCCGGTCGCCAGCACGCCCCCGCCCTCGGGCAGGTCCGCCACGGCGGCCAGGAGCGGGTGGCTGGCGTCGTCCAGGCCCGCGCCGGCCAGGTCGTCCACGCCGCCGGCACCGCTGTCCAACCAGTAGTGGTGGTGTTGGAAGGGGTAGGTGGGGAGGTGGGGGGTGGTGTGTGGGGTGGGGGTGGGTTGGTGGGGTGTGAGTCCGGTGGTGGTGG
>NZ_JBIARA010000080.1:0-1208 GCF_042889525.1 Micromonospora sp. NPDC002575
CGTCGTGGTGGTGGGGTGCTTCTGGCTGTGTGGGTGTCGGTGCTGAGCATGGCGGCGCCGAGGGCGACGGCGTGTTTGGGGTGGGTGTTGGTCATGATTGGTCGCCGCAGTGTGTCGCGTAGGAGTTGGGTGACCAGGGGGATTTGGGATGATCCGCCGACGAGGAGGACGGCGGTGAGGTCTTGGAGGGTGACGCCGGCGGCGGTGAGGGTGCGCCGGAAGGTTTCCATGGTGGTTTCGACGGGTGGTGTGATCATCTGCTCGAAGGTTTCCCGGGTCACGGTGACGTGTCGGGGGTTGTCGGGCAGGGGCACGGTGATGTCTGTTTTGTTGCGGGTGGAGAGTGCTTCTTTGGCGTGCATGCAGTCGCGTTGGAGGGTGGCGAGGATTGCGGCGGTGGCGGGGTCGGTGGGGTCGAGGGCGGTGATGGCGCCGCCGAGTTGGCGGTCGACGTGGTCCATGAGTGCTTGGTCGAAGTCGGCGCCGCCGAGCCATTCGATGCCTTCGGGGGTGCCGATGATTTCGAGTCCGTCGCGGCCGTTGCGGACGACGGCGCTGTCGAAGGTGCCTCCGCCGAGGTCGTAGACGGCGAGGAGGCCGTCGGGGGGTAGTGGTTGGGTGGAGCAGTAGTAGGTGGCGGCGGCGACGGGTTCGGTGATGGTGATGACGGTGGGGCTGTCGGTGTGGGTTTCTGGTTCGGTTTGTGGGCGGGGTAGGCCGGCGAGGTGGGGGATGGCGGCGAATTGTTCGCGTCGGTAGGGGCCCCAGACGGCGGGGTGGGTGAGCACGATCCGGTCGGGTGGGGTGCCTTGGGTTTGGGTGACGGTGTCGATGACGTTGCGGAGCAGGGCGGCCATGAGGGCGGTGGGGGAGTATGGGGTTCCGTCGAGGATGACGGGGGTGGGGTCGCCGAGGCGGCGTTTGAATTCCCGTGCTGCTCGGTCGGGGTTTTGCAGGCCGAGGCGGTCGGCGGCTTCGCCGGTCAGGAGTGTGCCGTGTTCGTCGAGGTAGGCGGCTGACGGGGTGATGACCGATTGTCCGGCCAGTGGCACCATGTCCAGGGCCCAGGCGGAGGCGGTTGCTGCGGCGGTGAAGCTGGTACCCAGGTCGATACCCACTCCATACATACCAGTTGTCCCCTCGCCAGGCTTGCCGCAGTTACCATTCACCACGTTGTGGCTGGTTAACAGCGCATCACGATACGCCGC
>NZ_JBIARA010000081.1:0-1187 GCF_042889525.1 Micromonospora sp. NPDC002575
GCCGTGCGGCGCACAACGGCGAAGGGCCGCAGCCCCCGAGCGGCTGCGGCCCTTCGCCGGTCACGCGTGCACCCACACGCGTCGCTGGTCTCAGAGCACGCGCACCGCACCCGACGCCGGATACCCGGACAGGTCCTGGATGACGACGCCCTTGGACGGGTTGGCCGCGTCCAGGTACTGGCCGTTCCCGACGTACACACCCACGTGGTACGCGGAGCCCTTGCCGCCCCAGTACAGGATGTCCCCGACCTGGAGGTTGGAGGTGCCGACCTCGACCCCGGCCATCGACTGGTCCTGCGAGACCCGCGGAAGGTCCACGCCGACCTGCCGGAAGGCGGCCTGGACGAGGCTGGAGCAGTCCCACGCGTTGGGGCCGGTGGCGCCCATCACATAGGCGTCGCCCAGCTGCGCCTTGAGGAAGGCGATGACGGTGCCCACGGAACCGCTCGCCGGCGTCGTCACCGTGTCCGACGCCGAGGCGGACGCGGACGCGGGAGCGGACGTGGTCGTGAGGGTGGTGCGCTCGGCGGACCGGGAGGCGGCGGCTTCGGCGGCCGCCCGGCGGGCGGCCTCCTCGGCGGCCTTCTTCCGCGCCTCGGCCTTCTTCTTCGCCTCCGCGAGGTCCGACTTGGCCTGCTTCGCGGCCTTCGCGGCGGCCGCGTCGCGCTCGGCCGCCAGCTCGTAGTTCGCGGCCGCCAGCTCCGTGGCGTACGCGGACTCGGCGACCTGGCTGGACAGGTCGGCCGTGAGGGTGGGCAGTTCGAGGGTCTGCGTCACCGGCTCCGCGGCGCTTGCCGAGGCCGACGCACCCGCCGCCGCCATGCTGAGGACGCCACCGGCGACTCCGGCGCGCATCGCGAGGTTCGAGGACGCGCTGCGGCGGGGCTTCCGGTGGCTGCGTATGTGAGCGGTGTGGGACATGAGAGCAATCGGTATCAGGGGCTCCTCCATACCTACAAGAAACGTGGGCTGCGCCACAGTTGTTCAACCGCGGCCGCAACTCCACGGAGTTGGAGCTCCCATTGACGTCGTAACGGACATTGCGGACGCAACCCTGCAAGCCTGTGATCACGGCCTTTCGTCGTTACGTCCGAATTGCCCCTCACTTACCATCGGTTGAGACGGTTGGCCAAGCCCGCTTCTCATCCCCCTCTCATGAGTGTGGTCGAGGTCACGGAACGGTCACC
>NZ_JBIARA010000082.1:0-1144 GCF_042889525.1 Micromonospora sp. NPDC002575
CGTGGAGTCCCTCGACATCACCGACGTCACCGCGAACTGGGTCAACGCCGCGGCCCTGGCCCACCAGATCGAGGAGCGCATCAAGGCGCTGGCCGACCTCGGCGGCACCCCGCTGTTCTTCGGCCGCCTCGACTACCTGCACGCGCCGGGCGCGGGGCGGGCGGAGGGTGCGCCCGGCGAGCGCTTCTACATCGGGCGTCGGCACGTCCACGACGCCGACGGCGATCCGATGGTCGTCGACTGGCGGGCCCCGGTGTCGCAGCCGTTCTACCGGGCTTCGGTGAAGGCCCCGATGGGCGTCCGGCTGCGCCGGCGCTTCGGCTACACCGGCGGGGACCTGACGGCGTACGAGGACGAGCACCTGTCCGCCCCGCGGGAGACCGCCCGCACCAGCCGGCTGCTCCAGCGGGAGATCGAACGCCCCCGGGTGGGTCCGATGCGGGACATCGTGGCGACGATCCAGCCCGAACAGGACGAGATCGTACGGTCCGGGCTCGGCGGCACGGTCTGTGTGCAGGGCGGCCCCGGCACCGGCAAGACGGCGGTCGGCCTGCACCGGGTCGCCTACCTGCTGTACGCGCACCGCGAGCGGCTGGCCCGCACCGGCACGCTCGTCATCGGGCCGAACCGGTCCTTCCTGCACTACATCGAGCAGGTGCTGCCCGCCCTGGGGGAGTTGACGGTCCGCCAGGCCACGGTGGACGACCTGGTGGGGCACGTGGAGGTGCGCGGCACGGACGACGCGGCGGCCGCCGTCGTCAAGGGCGACGCGAGGATGGCGCAGGTGCTGCGCCGGGCGGTGTACGCGCAGGTCACGCCGCCGACGGAGCCGGTGGTCGTGGTGCGCGGCGCACGCCGGTGGCGGGTCCCGGCGTACGAACTCCAGGACATCGTCCAGGAGTTGCTGGACCGCGGACTGCGCTACGGTGCCGCCCGCGAGGCGCTGCCGCAGCGGATCGCGCACGCGGTGCTGGTGCAGATGGAGCGCTCCGGGGAGGCCCCGGACGACCGGGTGCAGGACGCGGTGGCCCGCAGCAGCGCGGTGAAGGCGGCGGTGAGGGCGATCTGGCCGTCGGTGGACCCGGCGAAGCTCGTGCTGCGGCTGCTCGGCGACGCCGGCTTCCTCGCCGAGCACGCCGGAGGT
>NZ_JBIARA010000083.1:0-1071 GCF_042889525.1 Micromonospora sp. NPDC002575
CCGCACTCATCCGTACGACACCGGCAACCATGACGTTCCCCTGCGTCACACGGTTCCCGGCGGTATGCATGCCGCACAGACTACGCACCGCCAAAACCCGTCGGGCCCCGAAGTTCACCCCAAATCAGGCAACTTACTGCCGACGAATCAGTGATGTGACGCCGTTCACGACTCCCCCTCTTGTCGCACCAGCAAGGCCGTTCTATCGTGCTGATGTATCGAGTCGATACATCAGCACGGCATACGAACCGACACGGGGCCCGCTCGACGGGTCGCGGCAGAGAGGAGGCGACGATGAGCCGGCGTTCCGGGATCCTTGAGTTCGCCGTACTCGGCCTGCTCCGCGAATCTCCGATGCACGGCTATGAACTGCGTAAACGACTCAATACGTCACTGGGTGTGTTCCGCGCGTTCAGCTACGGGACGCTCTACCCCTGCCTCAAGACGCTGGTCGCCAACGGCTGGTTGATCGAGGAACCGGGGAGTGCGCCCGAGGACGCCCTCGCCGCCTCCCTCGCGGGCCGGCGCGCCAAGATCGTCTACCGGTTGACGGCGGAAGGCAAGGAACACTTCGAGCAGCTGCTCGCGCAGACGGGACCCGACGCGTACGAGGACGAGCACTTCGCCGCCCGCTTCGCCTTCTTCGGGCAGACCTCGCGCGACGTGCGCATGCGCGTGCTCGAAGGCCGCCGCAGCCGTCTTGAGGAACGTCTGGAGAAGATGCGCGGCTCGCTCGCGCGCACCCGGGAGCGCCTCGACGACTACACCCTCGAGCTCCAGCGCCACGGGATGGAGTCCGTGGAGCGCGAAGTGCGCTGGCTGAACGAGCTCATCGAGAGCGAGCGTGCCGGACGGGACCTCAGGGCCTCCGCCGACGGGAAGCCCGCTCAGCAGGACACCACCACTGGAGCGACGGGCGGCCTGCCCCGGACCGGGGAGACGTCCCGGCCGGATACGCCCGACGACACCGCCACGTGAAGCTCCCGCAAGGGCTTCACCTAGTACACACAGGGAGCAACCGGAATGGGTTCGGTTCGCGTAGCCATCGTCGGCGTGGGCAACTGCGCCGCG
>NZ_JBIARA010000084.1:0-1029 GCF_042889525.1 Micromonospora sp. NPDC002575
CCACACCCGCAGCACCCGGTCCCGCTCACCCGGCTCCAGCAGGTCCAGTTCCGCCAGCGGTGTGCCGGGCTGCGCCACCACCCGGGTCAGCAACCGGACCAGACGGGTCATCAGACGCTCTGCGCCCGCCCGCTCGAACAGGTCCGTCGCGTAGCGGATGCCGCAGGTCAGCACCGGGCCGTCGGCCCCGGCCACCCGGCGGAACAGGATCTCCAGGTCGAACTTGGCCGCACCCGTGCGGACCGGGTGCTCCGCGGCGTCCGTGCCCAGCAGACGGCTGAGGTCGGGGCCGCCGCCCTCGTACGCCACCATCGTCTGGAACAGCGGGTGCCGGGCCAGTGTCCGGTGCGGGTTGACGGCCTCGACGACCGCGTCGAACGGCAGGTCGGCGTGGTCGAGGGCGGCCGGATGGGCGGCGTTCACCCGCCGCAGCAGCTCGTCGAAGCTCGGCTCGCCGGACAGGTCGGTGCGCAGCACGAGGGTGTTGACGAAGAAGCCGACGACGTCGTCGAGCGCGGTGTCGGAGCGCCCGGCGACCGGGGTGCCGAGGGGGATGTCGTCGCCCGCGCCGAGGCGGTGCAGCAGGGCGGCGACCGCCGCGTGCACCGCGTTGAACACCGTCGCCCCGGACTCCGCGGCGAGCCGCTCCAGCCCGGACAGCACCTCGCCGGGCAGCTCCACCGTCAGCGTCTCCCCCCGGTGGGTGGGGACGGCGGGGCGGGGCCGGTCGGTGGGCAGGGGCAGTTCCTCCGGCAGTCCGGTGAGGGTCTCGCGCCAGTGGCCGGCCTGGCGGGCGGCCAGGGAGCCGGGGTCGGCCGGGTCGCCGAGCAGGTCGCGCTGCCAGAGCGCGAAGTCGGCGTACTGCACGGGTGGTTCGGGCAGGTGGGGGTCGCGGCCGTCGAGCCGGGCGCGGTAGGCGGTGTCGAGGTCGGCCAGCAGCGGGCCGGTGGACCACTCGTCGGTGGCGATGTGGTGCAGCAGCAGCACCAGTACGTGGTCGTCCTCGGCCGCGCTCAACAGCGCCGCTCG
>NZ_JBIARA010000085.1:0-1012 GCF_042889525.1 Micromonospora sp. NPDC002575
AGTGCGTAATAGCTCACTGGTCAAGTGGTTCCGCGCCGACAATGTAGCGGGGCTCAAGCACACCGCCGAAGCTGTGGCACTCACACGATACTTTGTGCCTCCTTGATGGGGTATGCAGGTGTGTGGGTGGGTAGGGGAGCGTCGTGCCGGGGGTGAAGCAGCGGGGTGACCTAGTTGTGGACGCGGCACGAGTGAGAATGCAGGCATGAGTAGCGAAAGAAGGGTGAGAAACCCTTCCGCCGGATGACCAAGGGTTCCAGGGCCAGGCTAATCCGCCCTGGGTGAGTCGGGACCTAAGGCGAGGCCGAGAGGCGTAGTCGATGGACAACGGGTTGATATTCCCGTACCCGCGAAGGAGCGCCCGTGATGAACCTCGTTGTGCTAACCACCCAAACCATCCAAGACCTTCGGGTTGAGGGTGGGGAGCGTGGGAACCTGGCGGGTAGTAGTCAAGCGATGGGGTGACGCAGGAAGGTAGCTGAGCCCGGCCGGTGGTTGTGCCGGGGTAAGCGTGTAGGCCGTGTTGTAGGCAAATCCGCAACACATGTAGGCTGAGACGTGATGCCGAGCCGATTCAGGTGAAGTCAGTGATCCTATGCTGCCGAGAAAAGCCTCTAGCGAGTTCTGAGCGGCCCGTACCCCAAACCGACACAGGTGGTCAGGTAGAGAATACCGAGGCGATCGGGCGAACTGTGGTTAAGGAACTCGGCAAATTGCCCCCGTAACTTAGGGAGAAGGGGGGCCGGAGACGTGAAGCCCCTTTGCGGGTGGAGCGTTGTATGGCCGCAGAGAGCAGGGGGAAGCGACTGTTTACTAAAAACACAGGTCCATGCGAAGAAGTAATTCGATGTATATGGACTGACGCCTGCCCGGTGCTGGAACGTTAAGGGGACCTGTTAGCTCTTCGGGGCGAAGCGGAGAACTTAAGCGCCAGTAAACGGCGGTGGTAACTATAACCATCCTAAGGTAGCGAAATTCCTTGTCGGGTAAGTTCCGACCTGCACGAATGGCG